>JADJIQ010000001.1:388417-716835 GCA_016707005.1 Ignavibacteria bacterium | reverse complement strand
TGCGTAACAACGATGTTGTATTGCCACCCGGAAGCTCCGATGGCAGAGACAAATCCTGCATTGGGTTGCACCAGATATTGACCGTTTCGGCACAACGCACTGGAGTTTGAGAATGCGCCGGTGAGGCAGGAGAACGTTGCCATTACTGGATATCGACCAACGTTGGCAAGATCTTCAGGATCCCATCCCTTGATGTCGAAGATCTCTGTGCCGCCGTGACCGATGTAGTTCATCAGTCCAACACCGTCGTTAAGGTTCTGACGGATCTCTAATCCGGGATTATCCGATGTTGGTTTGCAGACAGTGATCGTGTCGATGCACAGAGTTGGTTCGGTGTAAAGGATGCCGGTATTGAATCTGTCGGAAAGTAGATCCTCATAGATCCTACACAGACCCTCGTCCTCTGTTTCACCGCCGCCCACATACAAGAAACGTCGTTGCCATGGAGCGTACGGTGTGTTATCAGAAACAATGATCTTGTCGATCATCGCAGAACACTCATCCGGTGTAAGCACAGGGAATCGACTGATGATCATCTCCGGCGTCTTTACGTCGTTCGGATCGTCAAGAAGTCCGAACCAATAATCGCTGCTTGGTCTGCCGTAGGTAGGAACCAGATCCGGTCTGCTCGACCTTGCATTGCCGCCCTTGACCACCACACGTACGTCCCACGTTGCACTTCCAAAGAGAACACAATGTGTTGGCTTTGGAAGTGGTGCCTTTGCAAAGGCATCGGCAAGGAATTCACGCACGGCATCCGGTGAGTGGCGTCCGGCATCGAACTCATCAAAAACGTCGTTCACGTTCACGATGCGGATCACACGGCTGCTCTCTTGTGACCGATGTTGCGCCCATCGTTCTGCTTGTTCGCGCAGTGTTGGGTGCGTGATCACGATCACATCGGCTTGTGGTGAAGACGCGGAGAGATTCACAAGTGATGCCGGCACGACCTTGGCACGCTCAATACCGCTGCCGGATCCGATCACGAGCACTGCATCGATGCCCGACGGAAGATCTGTCTGGATGGATCCGCTGCGTGCACGTGAAGAAGGGGCGAAAAAGGTAAGTCCGCGTACTGAAGGAGAACTGGCGTCGGCTGTTGCAGATTCTGAACCATGAAAGGCCGCGATCCACAAGGTATCCGATGCGCTGAGAGATACGCCACGAGCTTGCAGAGCATCACGAAGCGAAGTCGTCACTGTAACACCGGCACCGATCACACAACAAACTTCATCCGGTGAAACGGTTTGGATCAGGTTTGCACATTCATCTGCACTTGACGTGGAGAGTGTGCGAAGTTGATTTGAGGTAACCGATCGGGATACCACAACAAATCCACGCACGTCAGCCAGATCATACCCCTGATCGTCAAACGTAACCGTTGTTCTGTACCGACCCGTTGGCGTTAGGGAGTCGGGCCATGGAAGATCCGCCGGCGTAACACCGGCTCGGACCATTATTCCCCGTTCGGCTTCTTGCATTTCACGATACTGCCAATTCGTGGTATCGATCACGTAGGCCGCACCGGGCGGAGCATTGTAGAGCACGAGATCCGAGGCATCTGTTTTCTTGAGTTTGCCGCGAAGCCGACCGCCCACGAGTATGGGAGCGGCAAGCCCCCTAACGGAGATGGCATCGAGAAGGACTTCGCTATACCAATCCGGCGTTGTCTCCAAACCCGGAACGCCGGTGGCAAAGAGTCGCACCGACTGACGTCCGGCGGGCAACTCCGATGCACTTACGGTACTTTCCAGAGCATACCGAACAAAGCCATCACCTTCCACTCCTTGGGAAGGGGCTCCATTGACCGACACAGCGATGCCATGATCGGGGTTGTAATTCTTGGCATCTGTTGATGCAACTACATCGGTTGTAATGGTAACCGACCCTTCCCCGCTTGGTGTGAACGGGATACGATGTGTTGCAAACTGATGAGCCCTGCCGTTCAGTGCCTCCCAGTAGAACCCTTCAAAACGGGTCATGGGCGTAGCAAAGGTGGAATAGTCCTCGTTGTTATCACTTCCCGGGTGGTAGTAGCCAGTATCGAGTTCGAACCGCTCATTCACGAGCAGCGACGGTACGCGTGTGCGAGGACCGGTCCCAGATGGCATCTCCGTCATCAGAGCAAGGGTACCACCGCTACGTCGCGTAAGAAAGAAGACCGCTACGGTATCCTGCAGATCAAGCCACGTGGTATCTCCCTGCGGATGTCTGCCCATGAAGAGGATCGAATCTCCATTGGTAAACGTCCCCGAACCATCACCGTCGAGCAGCTTGAGATGCTGCTTTCTACCGCGCCAGAACAACGTGAGCTGTTCGGACGGAGTTGACGTAAGTGACGGTTCCACTGCCAAAACGTCCTCGGCAAGGATCACCGCCACGCCGTCGTACATCGTTTCAAGTCGCACATGCGGTTGTGAGGCATCGTACCAAACAGAAGGGGCAATTCCGCCCTGAGCAGATTCAGACGACTTTTTCAGGGGGCGTTTCACCAACCCCGCACTCCATTCGGCGTTCAACACCGGATATGAAGACGGTGGTTCAACGCGAGGTCCACGTACCAATGACTCCTTCCACTCCACCCGAACAGTACCCGAAGCCCCCTGCATTTTACGTGAGGTGTCCGGCTCTATCATCAGCACTGCCATCGACTTACCATCATATGAACCCGTGCGGACCACGGTACACCGTGAGCGCAGCGCAGCAGGAGTTGTCACGATCCGCAGATCGCCCGTTGTCGGCACATAGAGTGCAAAACGTTGTGTGCGGGCGCGTTCGCCCACCTGGAGCGTTACGCTATGCGCGTCTGCAGACCGCTGCTGGGCAGCCGTGGAGACCGTTAGGATCGCAAGAAGGAACGCAGTACGAAGGATCATGCGGATGGCGGGGGGGGCAGAAAAAGAAACGCCGTGATACCAAAGGTACCACGGCGTAAAGACACTGTTCGTGTATCGAGGTTACTACTGGTTTGGCAGACGTGATGGGAAGGCGTTCTGCATGGCGATGATGATCTTCTCCGCCACCTTGTCAGAAACCACGCGCTTCACATTGTCATCGCTGGAGAGGGCTTCTGCGATAGCAGCTTCAACCTTCTTCTTGATGAGTTCAGATGTTTCGCCAACGAGGGCATCAGACACCGAGTGCATGTCTTCGGCCACATCCTTCATCGTTTCCAGCTGATTCTTGTTCGCATCTTCCATCTTCTTCATGAGCTTGTCCATACGCTCTTCTTCTTCTGTGTACACAAGGCCGAAGGCCAAGAGAGCAAGAAGCGAACCTTCGAGCGAGATAGCGGCAAGGATGAGGGAAGGCTTTGTAGCCGGGATGAACTTCAGACCGCGGATACCGATGATCACGATAAGGATAGCGGCACCGAAGTAGGCAAGACCCGTTACGTTATTCGAATACTTTTCCGTGAAGTGGTGTGCCATGTAGAGGCGCAGACCATTGAGGAACTTCAGGCGGTTGCGTGACCATTGAAGACCCTTTGTTGTGTCTTCCATTTCCTTCACCACGAAGTCCGAGAAGAACTCTTGGATACGGATGTAGAGCACTTCCATGCGGAATTCAACGAGGTTCACATCATTGGTGAACACTTCTTCGTAGCGCACGAGACGTCGGCCATGAGTACGTGCCGTGTCTTCGTCTTCCTGTGCTGTACGGTCCCACACAAACTTGAACGCGCTGCGAACCTGATGTGCTTCGAGGTTGGCCAGTTCATCATCAGGCATCGTGAGCAGGTCTACGATCTCATCGGAGAAGCCCGTTTGGAGACGGATCTTCGCCTTTGTGTGATGGATCTCGCGCTCAACCTTTTGTGACATGTAGCCGATGGTACCCGGCATGAAGAACGTAATGAAGATGGCAGCAGCAAAGCCAAGGACGATGGAAAGCACCGTGAAGCCCAGGACCGGTTCGAGGATGATGGCAGATTCGCCAAGTCCACCTTCGCCGTTGGCCTTCACAACCCATTCGCCAGAGCCCTTTGAATATCCGTCGTTCTTTTCGCTTCGGAGTTCATTCCCGAAGTCGAAAATGTAGTCTGTCTTGATGAACGGCTTCAGTCCCGTTCCGCTTGGCACGGACCCTTGGAACTTATCCGTTACAACGGCATGCAGCATCGGCTGCACTTCCTTGAAGGATGCCATATCCTTCTCATCATGTGGCTTGAACAGCGTGATCACGGCGCTTTGAACAACGCGTGGGATCACGAACTGATAGATGCCAAATGAGAAGACCGCAATAAGCGCGATCAAGAGCAAGAAATGTTGCATTCCTGCTTTTGGTACCGATCCATGTCCGTTTGCTGACATCACTACTCCTATCCCATTGAGGAAAACTACTTTATGCTGCTTTGGGTCGTATGTACGACCTTGTAATATACAAATGTTCCCATTTACCTAGTTACTCAGTTACAGGGTTACGAGGTTACGGGGTTACTCGCACCTTTTCACATTCGTCCGTGTTAATGGGTAACCTCGCAACCATGTAACCACGTAACTGGGTAACCTCGTAACCTCGTAACCATGTAACCTCGTAATCTCGTATCTGAGTAACTGGTAATTTGCGTCCATGAAAGCCCCCTACACCCCTCGATTTGCTGTTTCGCCGAACGACGTCTTCCCCACCCTGCGTGAGCACATGCTTGTGGACGGGTTCGACCATGTGATCGACCTCGACCGGTCGCACGGGACGTGGATGGTGGAGGCGCGCACGGGCAAGGAGTATCTGGACTTCTTTACGTGTATTGCCTCGATGCCGATCGGGATGAATCACCCCAAGATGACCGATCCGGCATTTGTGGAGTATCTGGGCAAGGCAGCGCTCAATAAGCCTTCCAACTCCGACATCTATACGGCAGAGCAGGCCACGTTTGTTAAGACCTTCTTCGAACTGGCCATCCCGAAGCACTTCCGCTATGCCTTCTTTATTGATGGCGGGACGTTGGCCGTGGAGAATGCCTTGAAGACCGCAATGGACTGGAAGGTCAGGAAGAACTTTGCCAAGGGGTATAAGGAGGAGAAGGGTCACCAGATCATGCACTTCGAACTGGCCTTCCACGGCAGGTCGGGCTACTGCATGTCGCTCACCAACACCGACCCTACAAAGACCGCCCTGTGGCCACATTTCCAGTGGCCCCGCATTGCCCCGCCATTCATGACCTTCCCTGCCAACGACGAGGTGTTGGATCTGGTGAAGAAGAACGAGGAGCTGGCAATCCGCGAGATCAAGCGTGCCTTTGCTGAGAATCTTGACGACATCGCAACCATCATCATCGAGCCAATTCAGGGTGAAGGGGGCGATAACCACTTCCGTCCGGAATTCATGCAGGCGCTCCGCACCATCTGCGACGAGAACGAGGCCCTGTTGATCTTTGACGAAGTCCAGACCGGCGTAGGCATCACCGGCAACTGGTGGGCTCATGAAGGTATTGGTGTAGAGCCCGACATCATGACGTTTGGCAAGAAGATGCAGGTATGTGGCATTCTTGTCGGGCCGCGCATCGACGACGTTCCCGACAACGTCTTCCACACATCGAGTCGGATCAATTCCACATGGGGCGGCTCCCTTGTCGACATGGTTCGCGCAACCAAGTACCTCGAGATCATCGCCGAAGAAAACCTCGTCCAAAACGCTGCAACCGTTGGCACATACCTTCGCGAAAAGCTTCGGACCCTTGCTTCAAACGTTGGCGAACACCGCATCACAAATATCCGCGGCGCCGGCCTCTTCAGTGCCTTCGATCTTCCGACCAAGGAAGAGCGCAACAGCTTCCTCAAGAATGCCTTCGACAATGGCCTCCTCCTCGTTGGCAGTGGCTCCCGTTCCGTGCGGTTCCGTCCGCCCCTTAACCTCAGCACAACAGAAGTTGATCTTGGTATGGGGCTTATTGAAAAGTCAATGATCTGATGTCGGAATCCCAGACCATCAAGCCAGACGACTACTACAGTGGCGTCCGCCACGAGATGCTTGCGTTCTTGCCTGACGGAATAACGCGGGTTCTTGAGATCGGATGTGGCGAAGGAAACTTTGGCGCAGTGGTAAAGAGGGACCGTGGGATCGAGGTATGGGGAATTGAATACCACCCCGAGAAAGCTCACGTTGCTGCGCAGAACCTCGATACCGTGCTGTCAGGCGATGTGGCCGTGCTCCTCAACGAGCTTCCTGACGCCTACTTTGACGCCATCGTCTGCAACGACGTTCTCGAACATTTGATCGATCCGTATTCCGTGCTTGATCGGCTCAAACACAAACTCACAGAACGTGGCGTTGTAGTTAGCTCCTTGCCAAACATCCGATACCATCGAAACTTCTTCGATCTGATCTTTGGTCGAAACTGGACCTATACCACCCAAGGCGTGATGGATTTCACCCACTTCCGATTCTTTACCATCAACAGTATCCGTTCGATGTATGAATCAAGTGGTTATGAGATCCTCCAGCACGTTGGAATCAACCCAACGTCCTCCCTCCGTCCATGGCCACTGATCATTCTCTCCCTCGGCCACTTCTCCGACATTCGCTACCTCCAGTTTGCAACGGTAGCTCGAGTGAAGCGGTGACCGTACGTCACACTGAGCAAAGTCGAAGTGCGAGGTCACACTGAGCGAAGTCCAAGTGCGCCGTCACACTGAGCGAAGTCGAAGTGTGAGGTCACACTGAGCGAAGTAACCGCCGTCACACTGAGCGAATTCGAAGTGCGAGGGCTTCCTTAGCTCACCCCCCGGCCCCCTCTCGCACGCTACGCTCGAGAGGGGGTGCCGGTTCGTGTCATTCATTACAATCTCTCTCCTCCACAGCACACTTCGCTTGCAGAGACGAGGTCCCTCGCTGCGCTCGGGATGACGCCATCACCGTACGCCATATTGAGCAAAATAACCGCCGTCACACTGAGCGAAGTCGAAGTGTGACGGCTTCCTTAGCTCACCCCCCGACCCCCTCTCGCACGCTACGCTCGAGAGGGGGTGCCGGTTCGTGCGAATTGTGATTGCAATTTCCAATCATCGTTAGGCGGTCAAAGAGGTAGGCTTATGATATGCAGCTTTCTCCAAGAGACATGGCACTTGGAATCGAATCATACGTCAAGTGGAGAACTTCATCCTAGACGACATTGAGACCACATTTGGCGACACTGGCAAAAATCAACTTGGATTGCTAGCACCGAGAATCCAAGCAGGTCTTGATCGGCTTGACTGCACTGTTACATCGTTCAATACTGCTGCCATCTGAACAAGGTTTAGAGAATACCACGTAATCATCTCTTCACACTTCTTACCCGACCTCCTCCCCGAATATTCTCATCTGTTTCGTACTAGTCTCATCCCAAGGCCATTTGTGCCGCTCAATCTTGTTGCGTCCGCACCGAATCGAACGGAAACAAGACAATCACTTGATGTACCGGAGTAGTTACCACCGCGTGCGTCCATATCGGTGATCGTGCATCCATCCCATGGATCGAGTTTCGGTGTGTCTGAATATGGCAGGGGTGTTTCGAAGCAGATTTCGCTCACGTTGCCTAGCACGTCATACAACCCCCATGGATTAGGAGTCTTGAGTCCAACATCATGGCTTTGAATATCACCAGCGGCATCCATGGAGTTACTCCTGTACCATGCTATCCCATCCATTAGCGCATTTGGATCTTTGGCATCACAAATTCCCACATATGTGTTATCGCTGGTGCCCGCTCTTGCACAGTACTCCCACTCTGCACTAGTAGGTAGTCGATAACCGTTTGCCTCCCTGTCCCATGTGATAGTAGGACCTGTTACAGTGTATGCTTTCGTAAGGCCTTCAAGTTCAGACAGTCTGTTACAATAGGCAACGTGGTCAAAGATGGTCATGTTTGCGACTGGCTTATTGGGGCCTTTGTTAATGGTTGGGTTCGTGCCCATCACACTTTCGTACTGCTTCTGCGTGACTTCATACTTACTAACCCAAAACGCTTTTGTTAGCGTTACTTGGTGAGAAGGTTTGGCAAAGGAACCACCACCACGTTGACCTTCTTGAAGTCCCATCATAAACGTCCCGGGCTCAACAGCCACCATCTCCGGAACTTCATACGTTGGTATTGTCTTGGCAACGAAGTCACTGATCGTTGTGTCGGCTCCGTTGACGGCGACGGTTTGCGTTGCCGGTGTAAACGTCATACTGGCCTTGGTAGGCGTTACCACATACGAGCCGTTGTCAAGATCAGTGATCGCATACGCGCCGGTTGCATCGGTTGTCACCGACTTTGATGGCACAGCAACTGTAACACCACTTACGTTCTCCGTTGTAGTGGCCTTGACCTTACCCTTGATCGCGAACTTGTTTGTTGGATCAGGTGGAGGCGTGGTACTTGAGCATGCGCCAAGAGCAATGCCCAAGAAAAGAACTACGAGAGCACTTGAGTAGGAGAGGATGTTCTTCATGTTTTAGTTCCCCTAGATGGTGTTTGATCGAGGTTTTTATTCTAATTGTATCACGAACATCAAGTTCGTCATAATCGTCATAATCGTCATAATCGTCATAATCGTCATAATCGTCATAATCGTCATAACCGTCATAATCGTCATAGCGTCATTTTCTTTCTCACCACCACCGTATTCGTGCGTCCGCTTCTGGTAGTTGTGTGTGCTGTTCGTTGTTCAACAAATCCGTGTCGCTCCCAGAAGCGTTGGGCCTTGGGATTCTGAACGAGTGGAGCTACCCACAGTGCGGTTGCCTGTTCGGCATTGGCCATGCTGAAAACCTCCTGTAAGAGTTGTGTGCCGAGTCCGGCGCTACGATACTTTGGATCGATCATCAGAAGTCCGATCCACCATTCACCTGCTGACGGATAGTTGCGTAAGAGATCACATATGGCAACGAGGAGCCCCGTATCATCATGGAAGCCAAGGACGATCTTATCCTCATGCGCTGTGCCGGGAGGAACATTCTGAAGTAGGTTTACGGCCGCATCATCGGCTGTTGACTCCCCTTCTTCTAACTCGTGGTAGTCAGTGCAGCGAAGAAAGAGGTTTTGAAGGGGCTCTACGTCGTGGAGCTGTAGGTGTATCATTGATGCAAATATGACATTACGACCAATGACTAATGACAGATGACCAATGACCGATGACTGATAACACGAACCGGCACCCCCTCTCGAGCGCAGCGTGCGAGAGGGGGACGGGGGGTGAGCTTAGGAAGGCAATCATCAATACTAATTACTAATGACTAATAACTGACGACGCTGCACTTCGACTTCGCTCAGTGTGACTCCACGTCATTAGTCATTTGTCATTTGTCATTTGTCATTTGTCATTAGTCATTAGTCATTAGTCATTAGTCATTTGTCATTAGTCATTTGTCATTAGTCATTAGTCATTTGTCATTAGTCATTGCTGTAATTGCTTTCTCTATCACTTCTCCCACCACCTCATCAAACGCACGACCTTTCACGCGGGCACCTGCGGCATAGACATGGCCTCCGCCGCCGTAGAGGGCTGCGAGGTCGCGGACGTAGGTATCGCCTTTTGAGCGGAAGGAGATCTTTGTTTCGTCGTCGATTTCAACGAAGAGGATGCCCATGGTTACACCGTCGAGAGCGAGGGTTTGGGATACAAAGCCCTCTACGTCCTCACGGGTGCAGGCGTTGGCAAGCATGTCGCGTTTGCGCACAACCATTGTGCATAGACGACCGCCGGCGTGGACGCCCATGGTGCTGAGGGCGAGTCCGAGGAGTCGGGTGCGGCCTACAGAGCCGCGGTTCATTACTTCGTCGTAGGAGCGGACAGGGTCAGCCCCCTCATCGATGAGTGTGGCGACTGTCTTATGGACGTCTGACGTGGTGCGCGGGAAACGGAAGGAGCCGGTGTCGGTCATGATGCCGGTGTAAAGGCACATGGCCATTGCGGGAGTGTAGCTGCCGATAACATCGGCGATCTGTGCGATCATGACGGCTGTAGAACACGCATCGGTGTCGATCCAGGCCACGCCGGCAAAGTCTTCGGGATAGGTGTGATGGTCGATGTTGACGATGGTGGCCGTGGATGCAACGATCGCTGCTCCGAGGTCGCCGAGTCGTGAGATCGCATTGAGATCGAGGACGAAGATGGTATCAGCGTCATCCAGGATCTTCCGCGAACTCTCATCATACACCACCATGGCCCCTGACCCTTCCATCCATAGGAGATTTGAGGGGGCTGCATTGGGCAACATCACCGTTGCGCTGCATCCAAGCGTACGTAACAGGTGCCAGAGACCAAGCGCAGAACCGATGGCATCTCCGTCGGGGTTCATGTGCGTGGTGATCACGGCCGTGCGCGTGGATCGGATGGCGTGGAGGATGTTTTCGGGTGCTAGCATGATGCAAGTTATCTTCGCACTATGAACTGGACATGGAAAAAGATCGGCGTGATCGCAGGTGCAGGGCTTGTTGCCGTGTTCCTGCTCGGCGTGATGGTAGACCAGCTGCTGTTGCCGTGGATCGTATCGATGACCGATACTATTTCCGTTCCGGGAGTTGTCGGGAAGAGTGTTTCCACGGCATCACAAGAGCTGGCCAATGCCGGACTGGTGGTGATGGAGCCGCGCGAGCAATACAGCGCGTCGATAGCCAAGGGGACGGTGATGTCGCAACTCCCCTATGCCAATGCAACTGTCAAAGAAGGACGTCGCATCTACCTCACCATCAGCAAGGGCATCGAGACGATCCGTGTTCCGTCGCTCTACGGTCTCACCGTGCGCGACGCGCGACTCTCGCTCATGCGCATCGGACTGCAACTGGGTGATGTTACGTATGAGACAAGCGACGCTATCGCCGTTGACCGCATTGCCGCCCAAGGTGTGCCGGCCGGCGCCGAGATCCCGTCCGACGGAATCATCAGTGTTGTTGTGTCAAGGGGCTCCACCGGTGTCCGCATCCCATCCCTTGTAGGCCTCTCTCTCGAAGAAGCCCAAGGCATCCTCCTCGATGCCGGACTCATCGTTGGCACACTCTCGTATAAAGAATCCAGCGCCTTTGATTCAGGCGTGGTGCTCGCCCATGACCCACCGGCCGATTCGTCTGTTGCGGTGGGAACGCCGGTGCAGATAACAGTCGCCCGTTAGTGAAATGACGTAGTGACATAATGACGTATCATCACACTGAGTGAAGTCGAATTGAAGATAAAGTGTCACACTCGACATGACTGATGTGAGGCCATCACAACGGCCGATCCTCTACCTATAGGGGACCTTCGAAGTGGAGACCACGGCTTCAATTCCATTGTCGCAAAGGAACTCCCTGACCATGGTTTCTGTGGCACGCCCCTTGTGTTTAGGACCAAGAAGTACCGATGCGATTATAGGCTTTAGATCAGACCCCAAAGAAAGCACCAGGCGACGATGAACAGAGGTCTGACTATTGACGTACTCGAGGCGAATGCCACTGTCAGATTCAACACGCAGCGGTCGAACACTCTGGTTCACGTGAAGGCGTATCTCCTTCTCCGACTTGTATGCCCTATGTTTCTTCGATACCAATCGCCTTGCCAGATTCGAATAGGGTTCATGGAGCGGCGTGTCAGGATTTGTCTCTTCCATGGACATGTACATATTCAGGATCGCGTCTAGATCCTTGCTTAGTTCATTGCATAGCTCCGTCTTATCATACCTCATGTTTACCCACGCTACATTGTCAGTAAGGCCGGAATGCTCTTGAAGTGCCTTCTTCAATTTATCCTTATCTATCGCTATCATCACTCCATTCGCGTCGTCGCCGTAAGGGCGCCATAAGTCCAACTTGTCACGCTGGCGGGAACAAGAGAAGACAAAAGCTTTGTTCGGATTTGATGGCACATTCATATCATAGCCAGCAATAACCTCTTGGGGCAATCCCTCGAGCCACTTGACAAAAGTCCTATCGTCAAGGGACCCGTATCGATGCGTGTTAGAACTTACCTCATCAATGAGCATTTGGAGATAAATAGTCGGGACGTCCTTCTTTTGTTTGATCTTATCAGCAACCAAGTCTCGAAGATATCGCAATCCCAAATGAAGCTCAGTCGGATCATTGAGCATACGTACATCACTCAGATACAATTCTCTTTTGGTGACGATGCCAAACAGCGCCGGAATCGTGGTGTAGTGGAATACTATTCCTTCAGTCATTATCACCTCGTCACATCATGTGTAACTAATGTCGCGCGCACGTCGCTATCAGTGACCTCAATGTAAAACTTCAAACCAGAAGAGTGTTTATCGACTTCTCTTCCTAGGAGATCATAGTATTTCCCTTTACCAAGCGGTCTTTCGCTCTTGATGAATGTAGAAACGCCTAGCACTGCGTCACGTCTTATAAGCGTGCCCTTGTTGCCAACTGCCCATGGCTGTCCCAACGGCGAGTGCGATGACCCCATCATCCACCAGCCTGTTGGCTGTTCTTCCTGAATCCAAGTAACGCCACCGTCCGATGTACGAACAACTCTCCCGCTATCAATCCAGGAGTCACCATAGACTCCGCCGCCGACGGCGTAACCATTGGCTTCGTCAACGAAGCTTACTGAGGTAAGCATAACACCCGTAGTGCTCCATTGACCGCTCCACGTAAGGCCACCATTAAGTGTCTTTCGAATCACGCCGAGTCTACCCACTGTCCATCCGATCTCCTTGCTCACAAACTCAACTCCGCGCATCTCCTCTACTGATCCGATTTCGACTGTATCCCAGGATTCACCTCCATCGGTAGTATGCAACACATTTGAACCAACCACCCACCCATTAAGACTATCTGTGAAATGCAAACCGAAGTAGGTTTCCCAGTCATTTTTAGCAGAATGGATATTTCTCCACGTTCTTCCCCCATCATTTGTCTTGAGAACTACTCCGCGACCTCCACATGCCCATCCGTGATCAGGGTCGAAAAAGTCAACGGCTCTTAAGTCATCAATCGTACCGCTAGGAACTACATGCCAGCGGACTCCGACTGTGCCCGGCACCCAGGCACGCCTTAGAATGACACCATGATCACCAACAATCCAGCCATTGAGGGTATCAGTGAAGTCGATAGATCTGAGGTGGCGTTTCTCTGCGAGTGTCTCGGCAGTCCAATCGAGTCCACGATTTGTTGATCGTAGAACCAGTCCATCTGCGCCTACGATCCAGCCGTCATTCTCGGAGGTAAACCTAACAGATGCAAGATTTGTCTGTACACCTGTGTTGACAATCGACCATTGTCCTTCTGAAGTGACAACAAGAAATGCACTTGTTATAATGAGAACGATACATTTCATTACAACCTCATTAGACGATGAAGAAAGCAATCTCAAAGTGGTCACTGGGTAACTGGTGAATCCGCTAAGGCAATTCTAAAATTGGGACAATCTTAACACCTAATCACTATAATTCGACTTCACTTCGACTCCGCTCAGCGTGACGATACGCACTTCGACTTCGCTCAGTGTGACGAGGCGTCATTTCATGAGTAACCACACCCACCCCGCGTCTTCGCGCACCTCATAGGTCTTTAGTCCGCCGCCGCCGGAGGTGTTTGCGCCGGTGCAGATGTCAAAGCGCCATGCGTGCATGGGACAGGTAACGGTGCCGTCTTCGACGTAGCCGTCGTAGATGAGGGCGATGCGTTTGTGTGGACAGATGTTGGTGACGCAGCGTACTGTGCCGTTCACGCGGAAGAGGGCGAGGTCGTGCTCGATATCGAGTTCAACGCGGAAGCCGTGACGTTCTGTTACGTCGATGGACCGACAGAGTCGTGACCATTCCTTGTCGTCGATGATCTTCGTCACACGGTCGTACATCATGCTGTAAGCACGATAGGTTCAGACAACATCGGCCCCTTATCACCCATTACCACACGTGCGGCGTCGCGGAGTGCATCATGTTCAAAAACAACGATCCACTCTTCATCGATGATGCGCGGAAGGAGTTTCTTCTTCTCCGCAATGGTGGTGAGCGGATGATTATCGTAGCCCATCACATAGGGCACGGGGACATGGGCACCTGTGGGCATGAGATCGGCGGGATAGAAGAGCGTGGTCTGTCCGTCGCTGACGGTGATACCTTGCATGGCCTGGGTGTGACCGAAGAGTGGTTCCACACCGACGTTCGGCAGGACCTGACCCGGACCATCGAGCAGCTCTACCATGTTGCGATCGAACAGCGGCTGATACATTTCCGGCATAAAGGACGCTCTGTCCTTTTCCGTCGGGTTGAGAGCCCACGCATAATGATCGCGCTGAACGTAGTGTTTTGCATTTGCAAACCGTGGAGTTCCATCGGCAAGCACGGCGCCCCCTACATGATCGAAATGCAGGTGTGTGAGGATCACGTCGGTAACGTCGGAAGCTGCAACGCCATGTGCGGTGAGAGAGGCATCGAGCGTGTGATCGGCAAAGGTGATGCCGTAGATGTCTTGGAGTTTCGGCGACATAAAGGGGCTGTTCCCCGTGTCAACCAAGATCGTTCTGTCGGCTGAACGAAGAAGTAGAACCTTGGCCGCCATCGGAATGCGGTTCTTTGCATCTGCCGGAGCATAGGCACGCTCCCACAGCGTCTTTGGAACGACGCCGAACATCGCACCTCCGTCAAGTCCGAAGCGACATGTTTCCAATAGTGTTACGGTATATGGTCCAATGGTGATCATTGCAGCGGTGATAATGGTACTGGTGTTTGATGTTTGCGACACAGATCCCAGTTCGTCATGAGCTCTTCCTCATGGAGGATGATCCACGCCCGAACAAGGGCAAGTTTCTTTGGTGGAAGTGATCCGGCAATGATCTCCGCATTGAGGATGGAGATCGAAGCAGTATGCTCGGCCGCCCGCACATGTACATGAGGCAGATAGTGTCGTGATCCCTCGTCGTAGACCATCATAATGATGATCCCGTAGAACATCGATATGATCGGCATGGTGTCTCCTTGTATTGGAGACATCGTGCGTTCTACGACTGGAAACGTGACGTGTTGTGTTGCTTCACGTGGGAGGGCGATTGCCTGCACCAACTCGCGCAGTGCATCAGGCGACATATCAAGTCCGTTCGACCACGTGAGAAGTCCACACACAACGGCCGGATGCAGGGCCACGTCACGATCCTTGAGGATCGAAAACCCCGGAACGTTTGCAAATGCTTCGATCGGAAGGAAACATCGCTCTTCGGTTTCGAAGTGCAATTCCACGATCTCTCCATTGGAACGAGCCGATTTGAGTAAGGGGCTAGTCATCAAACACAAAGACCGGTTCGTGGTAGTACCGCACCTTTCGGGCGAGGATCTTCGATGTGATCACATCCTGAAGCCACGTGTTCTTTTCTTCAAGTGGCGTTGAGGCCATGAGAAGGTGGAGCGAGATATTCAGATTCAGAGCTCTGCCGGGGATGATGTGACGGGTGATCCCGGCTGGGAGGTAGTCGGCGTTTTTTGCGGAGGAGATGATGTTCTCAGTGGAGAACGACGGAAACATCACGATGGCCGGACATTCGGCTTCGCTGCGGACCGTGCTCACAAGGTCGTCGTGGACGATGCGGTAGATCTCTCCGCTGCCCCCGTAGAGTCCCACTAATTCGCGCAGGACGTGAGGTGTGGAGATATCTGGTCCGGACGGGTGTAGGAGGAGGACGTCATCCTCACCTCGGACGATGGCAGCGCAGGCGCGGCCTTCCATACCCGGACGGAAATCGCGCAGGGCTTCGCTCGCTCGTTCAAGGGTGGTTCGTTCCACCACACTGGCCGGATGGTTGCCCCCTTCCACTGCTTCGATCACTTTTTTTGCGGCCTGGGTTGGAAGCACATGGTACCATGCCTGGAGTTCAACTCCGTGGTCGCCGCCGTACGGAACCTGCTGAACGAGGAGGTGTTTGGCCCCCATCAGCTTCAGGGCCGTGGTTCGTGTGGCTCCGTCGAGCACCACTCCCGACCCCACGATCGGAGGGTTTCTAAGCACGCCGTCGTTGTCGAGAGAGGCCCGAATGCGGTTTACACGCGCCGGATCCGTCTCCTCATGGAGGACCACCTCGTCGGCAGGGACAAAGCGGAGATGGAGCTCATGGGGCTCAAGTCGTTGATTTGCCATGGCACAAGTTACCAACGGGGACTGTTTGAGAACCCTGAACACCGTATATTTGGAGCTTGTCCTAAAGACAGCAGCATAAAGAACCGTTTTTCTCGTTCCTTACGACGGAGGAGTACCCAGCATGGGTGCCATTACCAAGATCCGCCAGATCAGCCCGTATTTCCTCGGCTCTGTAGCCGTGCTCTTCATCGCCTTCATGGTGATCCAAGATTCGAGCTGTACAACGATTTCCAGTTCCCGTAAATCACCGGAGAACGTGGAAGTAGCAACTATTAACGGTGACCGCATCACGTTGGCTGAATACGAGCGTCGCGTCCGCGATGTCGTAGAAGCCCAACGTCAGCAGAACCCGAACCAAGAGATCGACGACGAAACGATCCGCCAGCAGGTGTTCGACGAGATGGTGAACGAAGTCCTGCGCAAGCAGGAAGCGGCCAAGCTCGGTGTTGTGGTAACCCCACAACAGATCATCGATGTTATGGTGATCAACCCGCCGGAGCAGCTCCAGTTCTTCAAGGACTCAACGGGACGGTTCGACAAGCGTCTGTACCAAGAGCTTGTGACCAACCCCGACCGTATGGGCGAGATGCTTGCGGCCCAAAAGGCACCGCAGGAAGAGATCGACCGTCAGGTGCAGCAGTGGAAGAAGACGCTCTTCGACATCGAAGACGGACTCCGCTCACAGATGCTCCAGCAGGCACTGGCTTCGGCTGTAGGTGCTTCGGCAAGCATCCCTTCCCTGTCCGCAGCTGAGCTTCAGTACAAGATCGACAACAGCTCTGCCGACGTGCAGTTTGTTGCCCTGAGCACAGACCGCGTGCCTGATAACGCCGTTACCGTGAGTGACGACGAGATCAAGGCCTACTACGAGAAGAACAAGGAGTATTACTTGCAGAAGCGCTCGCGCAAGATCAAGTACCTCGTCTTCCCGCAGCTTCCATCGCTCAAGGACACTCAACAAGCCGCTAAGCGCTCACAGCGTCTTGCCGAAACGTTTGCTGCACTTCCAGATCTTGCACAGAAGGATAGCGCCTTCACTGCTGAGATGTCCACCTTCAATGGCGTCACAACAGACTACACCTCATTGAGTCAAGTAGACCCGATGGCAGCTACCGTCCTTGCCTCGCTCAACAAGGGCGAAGTGTTCGGCCCGCTCAACACCGCCGCCGGCATCACCTACTTCCGTCTCGATGACCGTCGCGAAGGTGTGAACCCTGTGGTTCGTGCCTCGCACATCCTCATCCCGTTCGGCACAAACAAGGACTCCGCCAAGGCAGAGATCACCAAGCTTCTTGCACGCGCAAAGAAGGGTGAGGACTTCGCAGAACTCGCACGTTTGAACTCCAAGGATCCGGGATCTGCTCAACAGGGCGGTGATCTGAACTTCTTTGGTAAGGGGCGTATGGTCCCTGAGTTTGAGAATGCAGCCTTTGGAGCAGCCGTTGGTGAGACCGTTGGACCGATCGAAACACAGTTCGGATTCCATATCATCAAGGTCACGGACAAGCAATCAACAGAACTCAAATATTCGCAGATCGTGATCAAGCCAACACTCTCTTCGGCAACGAAGCAGCAGACCATGGCCAAGGCACAGAAGGCTGCCGATGAGATCTCCAATGGTCGTCCGATCGATTCCGTTGCCTCGAGCCTGAAGGTACCGGTGCAGGAATCGCCCCTTTTCACGAACGAATCCCCAGTACTCTCCTCACGCGAACTCACAACATGGGCCTTTGACAGCGAAAAGGGTGATGTGATCCGCAAGGATGTGAAGTACTACGGCACCGTTGTGGCTCAAGTCTCTGATGCCCGCGAGGTTGGTGTGAAGCCACTCGAGGATATGAAGGACAAGATCAAGAGCATCCTTGTGCAGCGCAAGAAGCTCGACATGCTTAAGGGTCAGGCAGAGCAGCTCGCAGCATCATTCGGTGCCGACTCCTCACAAGGCATGGTCACGCAAATGGGCGTCAAGGACAACGGAACCCTCACCGGTTTCGGTGGTGAGTACATGGCCACGGCCAAGATCTTCCAAACAGCTCCGGGGTCAACAACGGGTGCTGTACGTGGCGAGCGTGCATGGTTTGTGATCAAGGTTCTCAACCGTGCTGATGCCAACATGCAGCAGTTTGCAGCAGACCGTAACGCTGTGATGGCCAACATGTCGAACAAGGTTCGCAATCAAGCCTTCTACGTTTGGTTCCAAAAGGTGAAGGACAATTCAGAGATCGAAGACCTGCGCAACAAGCGCAACGACTGACATGATCTCCGTCGATGAGGCCTATGCTCATTGTGCGAACGTAGCCCGTCGTCATTACGAGAATTTTCCAGTAGCATCGGTGCTTGTGCCTCTTCGGATGCGCAAGCACCTTTTTGCTATCTATGCCTTCTCACGTCTGGCAGATGACATCGCTGACGAGCCGTGGACCACAGACACCTCCGCTCGCATCGCGGCATTGAATGAGCTCGAACACGAACTAGTTGGGTCATCCGACATTTCAGAAGACCCAGTCTTTGTGGCCTTGCATCAGACGATCAAGGAAGTGCGGCTGCCCCTAGCCCCCTTTCAACGACTCCTCACAGCCTTCAAGAGCGACGTCAACTTCGTCACCCCAACCACCTGGGAAGACGTCCTTGCCTATTGCAGCAACTCCGCCGATCCCGTTGGTGAACTCTTCCTACGTCTCGATCACAACGGCCGAGAACCCTCCGCAGAAGCAATTGCGTGCAGCAACGCCATCTGCACAGCCCTGCAGATCACAAACTTCCTGCAGGACCTCGGCACAGATCTTCAGCGCGGAAGAAGCTACCTCCCCATCACCGACAGTGATGTGATCAAACGGACCCGTGCCCTCTTCGATAAAGGGGCTCCTGTTGTCAACCACGCCCACTCCTGGCGTCTGCGCCTCGAACTCCGCGCCATCATCGCCGGCGGCCGCACCATGCTCGACCTCTGCGAGCAACGCACGAACCGCCTAGAGCGCCCAACGCTCGGCGCGCGGGCGGTGGCGCGCATGGTGGGGAACTTTGTACAGACGTCACCCCGAGCGTAGTCGAGGGGCAAGGCGAAGAGGCGAAGAGGCGAAAAGGCGAAGAGGCAAGTCACCCCGAGCGTAGTCGAGGGGCGAGGCGAAGAGGCGAAAAGGCGAAGAGGCGAAGAGGCAAGTCATCCCGAGGAGCGCAGCGACGAGGGACCTTTAACAGATAGCAGCGGAGCAAATCTCACGACACCAAGATCACCATACCTGTCTTTGAAACCTGAAGTAGATCACATCATGGCGGTAGATCCGGCTTTCTCTATCCAGCCGATACTAGACGCCTCACGTACAACACAGATACGATACCAACCATAACAAGAATTGCTCGCAACATTAGTCCGCTCCTCTGGACCAACTCAGCTCTCGGCAATTCTTTAACATATTCAAGGTCGTTGTGAATCCAAAGCCGTATGGCAGTTCCAACCACGGTACCCACACCAAGAGTTAATAATAGAACCCGAGGCGGTGCAAGAGGATAGAAGAGATAAAGCGGGCCGAGCATAAATAGTGACGTTAGGAGAGACCATACAAACGCCGCTTCAAAGCGCGATGGTATAACAGACCTGAGGCAAATCAAGCAGTAGGCAGATTCAACGAACTTCTTATCAATAGTGTAGATGCGATGGAACATTAGCTATTCCAAGGTCTTTAGTTGTAGAATAAACAATTAGTCTAAGCTACTAACTGAGAGAATTAAAGCACTCACACACAGTCCGAATGCTAAGAATCCGCACAGTACCCACAGACCACTTCTTTGTCTTTCAGTACCAAGTTTCAGCCTGATTCTGTAATATCTGAACAAGTCTTTTTTGCGGGTGTAATACCACACGGAAAAGATATAATACGAGACTAACATAGTCAGAATGACAACTTTACCATAAGATGAGATGTGGGTTGCCGAGAACCAGTTCTTGACTCCAAGCCAAACGCAAACAGTAAACAAGAATATGAACTGCGTCATAACAAGTATCGATACCGCACGTTGAAATGCATCACCTACCTCAATGCGTCGATTTCTTCTGAGCACCGAAACCATACTGTAAATCATCCTGCGAGAGAATGGGATGTAACTTTTCACGTTGTCAAACCCGTTTTCATGGATAAAGCTTATCTCCGTGCCATTGGTCATGACAATGCGCCGTTCCCCTATCAAAGCCGAATCTCCACGCCAATATCAGTAATGGAGACCGTACCAAGCGTCAACAAACCGGGGGGGGAAGATCATTCTTCACTACGGCTGTCTGTAGGCTGCTGTGTGTAGCGGTATGAAGCATTTGGATCTCGTCCTCGTTAGCCAATGGCAACCATCAAAAAGTACTCGTTCTTGAATGAAGTTGATAAAACGAGGTTTGAATTCTCGTCCACATCTTGGCGAATCGACACAGTAGTTGATTTTGCCGATCGGGACGGACGAGTCGGTCTGTTGAGAATACACGCCATACTCGTAATCGTAAAAGAGACGTGTTGACTTACTATAACTCCATCTCTTGACCACTCCATTTCGCAATGCAAACACAGGATAGTTTTGACGCACCGTCAACTTTGATGCATCCGAAGAAAAATGGAACTCAGAGTGCAAATCACCATCAACCGTATCAACCCCCTCCCATGTCCATACTGGCGCATCTGGGCCGTACTCGCCAGTATAATATTCATTCAGCCACGTAGAATCGGTCATCACCAGCGACCATACCAACCGGTTATTATGAAGTCTAACAATGGAGCGTTCAAATTGCTCATTGTCAGAACCTGAACCGACCTTCACTTGTAACATGATACCAGCGTTACGTGGTAATGTTGTCACGGCGTACACTGAACGACCATGCCCTGCAATAGTATCCAGTTCTGAGAGAACATAAAGATCACGTGTTGACTCTTTAACCACCACAGTTACGCTAACTGAGTCCGTTTTGTTGAGTTCACACAACTTCGTACTGAAAATGACATGTCTAACATCGTGCTTTTTTACTGACACTCCCTTTTCCCCGAACAGCTCCCCTTCTGAACGTTGCCCAACAACGTCTCTCTTGGAACATCCAATGGCGAGTATCAAAATGCTGATGGCCGCAACTCTGAAGATTGACACGATTGCCACCTCCGCTTAGGGTTCATGTTCTTCCCTCAGTTTCACGCCTAATCCAAGAACCGCTTTCCGCATAAATACGACAATCTCTCAAAAATGGTCTCGGCACCCCACTCTATGTCTAACCATGCCTATCTCCGTAACCCTGCAACCCCGTAACCCCGTAACCCTGTAACCCCGTAACTCCGTAACTTCGGCACTGTGTCCACCCACCTCTATACCGACGCTGAGGACGGCTTGGTGCTCACCACGCAGGGGAGCACATCGTTCCATTATTCCTTTGGGTTCTTGCCCAAGGAGGAGCGGAATGCTATACGTACGGTGTATGCGTTTGCGCGGAGGATAGACGACATTGTGGATGAGGATCCGTCGATGGACCCTGAGGTGATCCTCAAGAAGCGTCAGCGACTCCAATGGTGGCGCACGGAGATCGAGGCGATGTATGCCCCCTCTCAAGAACTTCGGCCATCACCGATCGATGCATTGGGGATCGTGGTACGTCGGTTTGGGATCCCGAAACAGTATCTCCTTACGATCATCGACGGGTGTGAGCGCGATCTTACACAGCGTCGGTACGAGACGTTTGCTGAGCTCAAGGAATACTGCTACAGTGTTGCCTCTGCGGTCGGGTTGATCAGCATTGAGATCTTTGGGTACCGTCACGAAGAGACCCGACAATACGCCATCAACCTTGGCTATGCCCTGCAGCTCACCAACATCCTGCGTGATGTAAAGCAGGACAAAGACCGCGGATACATCTACATCCCCAAGGAAGATCTGCAGCGGTTCAAATACACCGAGGAAGATCTCAAGGCAGAGATCTATGATGAGCGGTTTGTGGACCTGATGCAGTTTCAGGCGCAGAGGGCCCGGGATTTCTACCACGAGGCGCGGGCATTGCTCCGTCCGGACGAGCGGATGACCATGGTGGCCGCCGAGATCATGGACGCCATCTACTACCGACTTCTCGAAAAGATCGAACTCAGCGACTATCGGGTCTTTACAAAACGCATTCGTGTGAGCGCCATTCACAGGATCGTAACCGCGCTCCGGATCTGGGTGGGTTCAAAGCTCTTTGTAAAGCGTCTGCGATAATCCGTATTTTCGGCCCACGGCACCGTCAATTGCGAACAGAGACATCCCCATGAGCACAACCTTTACGTCCGAAGAACTCCAGAGCATCACTGCCCTCAAGGCTAAGTATCCTGACCCAAAAGCAGCGATCATGCCCGTGATGTGGATGGCCCAGAAAAAATGGGGCTGGCTCTCCGAAGACGTGATGCAGGAAGTAGCTCGGGTCATGGAACTCCCCTATGCCCATGTGCTTGGTGTTGCCTCGTTCTACACCATGTACTTCAAGAAGCCGATGGGCAAACACCACGTCCAGGTCTGCACCAACGTCAGCTGCATGTTGAGAGGGGGCGAAGCACTCTACGCCCACGCCAAAGAACGTCTGGGCATCGGTCACAACCAAGCCACAGCCGACGGAAAGTTCTCCCTCGAAGAAGTAGAATGTATGGGCGCCTGCGGCGGCGCACCGATGATCGCGATCAATGAGACGTTTTATGAGAACGCTAGCATTGAGCAATTGGATGCGTTGTTGGATAGATAGTGAGATACGGAGATACTGAGATACTGAGATACTGAGATACGGAGATACGGAGATACGGAGATACGGAGATGCAGGCGTCGGGCTTTAACCCGATGTTACGGAGATACGATGCAGTCATATGCACCTTTAATGTGGGCTTCCAACGACTGATCATCCATTCGTTCAAGGACGATCCCTACCCAGCCCTTTACGCCGACGTAGGGCGGACGAAAGAACGTTTCGGCGTCGTGCTCGATGAGGGCTTCTTGTACACCTGTGGGTGCGGGTATCCAGATCGCCACCCTACCATCCTTATGATGGTTGTTTGCGAACATCACAAACACGCGTTTCTTCACGAAAAACGTAGGTTCGCCGTGGGAGAGTTTTTCCGTCACGCCCTCAAGAGATGTGCAGATGCTTCGTATACGTTCGATCATGATTGTTTGTATTGTCCTACTTGCTCTTGGTTGCAGCAATACCGAACTGGTTCGCAACGAGCCAAAACTACAAATCCGTACCGACTTCAAACAGCTCTTGGATTCCCTTGCTATTCAGGGAACGGTGATCGTCTTTGATTCTGCAACAAACGTTCTGGAAGTAGGCGACACCTCCTATCTCAATAAGGGATTTCTGCCGGCTTCGACCTTCAAGATCCCGAACACACTTATCGGACTCGAACTTGGTGTGATCACCAAGGACCACATCTTCTTGTGGGACAGCACACCACGCAGGAATCCCAATTGGAATCAAGATCTGCCCCTTCCCATTGCCTTCCGTGCATCGTGCGTGCCGTGTTATCAGGAGCTCGCACGAAACATCGGCCAAACACGCATGCGTCAGATGCTCGATACACTTGGGTATCCCGGCATGACCTTTTCTGATGCATCGATCGATATGTTTTGGCTGCAAGGGGCTTCTGCTATCACACCCATGCAACAGCTGAACTTTCTACGTCGATTGCACGACCGGACACTGCCTCTGAAGCCATCCACCTATGACGACTTCGCCCTCATCTTCCCCATCTCCAATGACAGTCTCGGTACGTTCAGCGGGAAGACCGGCACCACATTACGCGACGCTTCAATGCGCGGATGGTTTGTTGGTTGGCTGCAACTAGCTACCAACGTTCGGTACGTGGTTGTGCTCATCGAACCACCATCGAGTATGACGATGGAACAGGCGGTTGAGGTGCGGATGGCGATCGCGAGGAAGGTGTTGTTGAAGAAGTGAGCCGTCACCCCGAGCGGAGCAGAGGGGCTCCAAGAACTCACCCCCCTGCCCCCTCTCTCACGCTCCGCTAGAGAGGGGGTGCCGGTTCGTCATTAGTCATTAGTCATTCGTCATTCGTCATTATCAATCAATGTAACCACTCCACCGAGCCTTGTGTCCTCCTTACAGATGGCCATCGAAGACACCATTCTTCATCGCTCGTAGGGAGGTTACCATGCGCCCCGTTCATTTTCTACTCGTGTTCCTTGTGGGAACGATCGTCTCAGCTCAAACCATGGTCCCGATAGAGTCGATCGGTCGAAACGCAGTGTTTGCACAAGGCAAGTTCTTTCTGCAGGCATGTGGATTTGTTGTGATCTATGACACTACACATCATGCTGTCACGAGAGAAGCACTTCCAAAGGTGAGTTCTAGGAGGGAGGACACGCTAGGCTTTGCTCCTGAGCTGTACCGCAAGACCACGGAATGGACCTCAGCAACTACACCGTTGGTTGAGGGCGAGATCACGAATATGATCGTCGACAATCGAGATGCGGTCTGGATGTTCAATCGCAAGGGAGACGTCTCCGTCTTCGATGGCGTATCATGGGAAACGATGCGTCTCTGCCCTCAGCATAACCCGAAGCTGACCAGCTGTATCTCTGACGTCACGCTCGTACACGATCATGTACGTGTAGCTACTTGTTCAGGTCTTATCGATATCAACGTGTCGATGAAGGTGCCTCACGTTCGGATGCCACTACCGTACTCCGGTGCGCGAGTGACATTTCTTGATGACGAGCAGTTCGTGATAACGACTACCGGACTTCATTGTACAGTTGACATGAGGGCGAACGCTATGTTCATTCACAACGAACTGTCAACTCTTGGTATAGGCAGCGACACGTCAAATCACTGATATAGAGAGTGGCTGAATCAACAACGAAGTCTACAACCACACATCAACAATTGGTTGAGTCAACGTAAAGGATGGGATCTGTTCACGATATCACCGTGCACCGGGGAATCCGATGCAAACGACCTTCATGTAAGTCGCTGCACTGTAAAGGAGCCAACGTTTGATGCGCGAGTCAGAACAATGCTCGAGAAGCAAGTGATTCGTTCCCTCGACTATCACTATACATGCGGAAATGTCTACTTTGGGATCGATTACATCTACGATGTTGTCGCCGACAAGAAGGAACACATCTATCTCGCAACAGAACGCGGCGTGATCATCCTTCCAAATCCATCACCGGTGAAGGCTCAGGCACCGAGCGGAAGTGCTAAGCTCAACGTCTATCCCAATCCGGCAACTTCGTCCGTGACCGTTGACCTTCCTCCTGATCTCCCACCGGATGCATCTCTCACAGTTCTGAACATCACTGGAAGTGCCTTGATTCAGCAACCGATCCGCGACATCGGAACAATGCAGGTAGATGTTTCCGCACTCGCCGCCGGTTCCTATCTCGTCCAGATCCGAACGATGAAGGATGTGAGTTCTGCAGGGTTTGTGGTGAGGAAATGACTTCACTCGCTTCGCTCGTAATGACGTTATGACAAAATGACGGTATGACTCGAGGTCCCTCGTCGCTCCGGGCGAGGCGGGGCCTCGCCCCTACGCTCCTCGGGATGACGCTTCCTTCATCGTCAACTCATTTTTAGAAACGCGAGCACCATCTTTGATGGTACTCGCGCTTCTTTTACCTAAAACAGGCGGACGCAGCGTCATCCCGAGAAGCGGAGCGACGAGGGATCTAATGATTATGACGGTATGACAATCATGACGTTATGACGTCAAACGAACATAAATACACGAACCGGCTCCCCCTCTCTATCGAAGCGTGAGAGAGGGGGCTGGGGGGTGAGTTCTTGACTCGGGTAACCCCATTTTAATCCACACTGACTTCGGTCCTTTGATTCCAATGGGATTTTTCAGATGTTGGGAACCGAAACCTCGCATCAGCGTTATGCGAATTCGCTCACCATTCAGGTTTCGGACATGCAGCCTACGAATACGAAGGATCCGGAATATTATCACAAGGTTGTCGATTGCCAATATGCCTGTCCGGCACATACTCCTGTCCCTGAATATATCCGACTGATCGCAGCGGAAAAGTACACCGAAGCCTACATCGTGAACTGGGAATCGAATGTGTTCCCGGGCGTGCTTGGCCGTACGTGTGACCGACCGTGCGAGCCGGCGTGTAGGCGGGTGAGGGTGGAGGAAGAACCGGTGGCTATTTGCCGACTCAAACGCGTAGCTGCCGACCACAAGGGCGATGTGTCTGAGTACATCCCCACAGGCCCCTTCCCTTCCAATGGAAAGAAGGTGGCGTTGATAGGGGGCGGTCCGGCTTCTCTTACGGTTGCACGCGACCTCGCACCGCTTGGGTATGAGATCCACCTGTTCGATGAACAACCGGCCGGCGGCGGGATGATGCGGACGCAGATCCCGTCGTTCCGACTCCCCGCTTCGGTCCTCGATGAAGAGGTTGGACATGTCCTCAACATGGGCATCCACACACAGTTCCTCACCTACGTGGATAGCCTGGGCTCAGTGCTCACCAAGGACTACGATGCGATCTTCGTTGGTACGGGAGCCCCTCGTGGACGGAATCTCAACATCCCGGGGAGAGATGAAGCGGCACCGAACATCCACGTTGGTATTGAATGGCTGCAAAGTGTTGCCTTTGAACACATCAAGAAGATCGGGAAACGGGTGATCGTGCTCGGTGGCGGGAATACGGCGATGGACTGCTGTCGCACGGCCCGACGTCTCGGCGGCGAACAGGTAAAGGTACTCGTACGGAGCCCCTTTGCAGAAATGAAGGCTTCGCCGTGGGAGAAAGAAGATGCCATGCACGAAGACATCCCGATCATGGATAATCATGTGCCAGTGGAGTTCGTTCTGGAAGATGGACATCTCACAGGGATGATGTTCGAAAAGGTCCACGCGGTCTACGACGAAAAAGGCAAACGATCACTGGTTCCTACCGGTGAACCACACGTCTTTGTTGAAGCCGATGATGTCCTCATCGCTATCGGTCAAGAAAACTCCTTCCCGTGGATCGAGCGCGATCTCGGAATGGAATTCGACAAATGGGATATGCCGGTGGTCAACGACGTAACATACCAGTCCACCATCCCTCGGGTCTTCTTTGGCGGCGATGCTGCCTTTGGTCCAAAGAACATCATCACGGCCGTTGCTCAAGCACACTCTGCCGCGATCTCCATCGATCTCTTCTGTAAGGGGGCTTCCCTCACAGAACGACCTCATCCGATGGTGAATCTGGTGAGTCAGAAGATGGGCATCCATGAGTGGAGCTATGACAGCATGGTAACGGTGGATAAACGATTCATCGTTCCGCAAGCAGATAAGAAGCTCACACTCACCGACCGAAAGTTGGAAGTGGAGCTCGGCTTCGATGTGCTTACCGCGTGGAAGGAAGCCGAACGCTGTTTGAACTGCGATGTGCAAACGGTGTTCCGCGAACCGCTCTGTATTGAATGTGATGCCTGCGTTGATATCTGTCCTACATCGTGCATCACGTTTACGGAGAATGGTGAAGAGGCAGATCTGAGAACGCGACTCAAGGCTCCATCGATAAACCTCACACAGGATCTTCTTGTGTCGGACGTACTCCCAACAAAACGTGTGATGGTGAAGGACGAAGATGTCTGTCTTCACTGCGGACTCTGCGCCGAGCGCTGTCCAACCGCGGCATGGGATATGCAACTCTACACGTACAAAACAGCAAAGGCAGGAGCGTAAAACACAATGTCCATGATCAATGACTTCGTCGTCCGCTTCGCCAACGTCAACGGCACGGGTTCTGCCTCTGCCAACTACCTTTTTGCCAAGAGCATTTTCCGGATGGGTATTCCGGTCTCGCCAAAGAACATCTTTCCGTCGAACATCCAAGGCCTGCCCACGTGGTACGAAGTGCGGGTGAACGAGAAAGGGTATCTGGGTCGACGTGAGGGTGTGGACATCTGCGTAAGCGTGAACCCGCAGAGCCTGAAGCAGGATGTAGCATGCGTTAAGCCGGGCGGATATTTTGTGTACGATAACACAAAGCCCCTTGCTGCAGAGTTCATTCGCGAGGACATCACGTACCTGGGCATTCCGCTCATGGCTACGTGTAATCGTGAGTATACGGACCCTCGACAACGTCAGCTCTTCAAGAACGTGATGTATGTGGGTGCTCTCTCTGCCCTACTCGAGATCGAACTCAGCGCACTTGAAGAACTCCTTGCAGAACAGTTTGCCGGCAAGGAGAAACTCATTGCTCCGAATGTGAAGGCCCTCAAGCTCGGTATCGACTACGTGCACGAGAACTTCACCTATCCCCTGCCAATGCGTGTTCAGCGCAGAGATCTTGTTGGCAATCACATTTTGACAGATGGAAATTCTGCGTGTGGACTTGGTGCTGTCTACGGCGGCGCAACGGTGGTTGCATGGTATCCGATCACGCCATCAACATCGGTAGCCGAGGCATTTCACGACTATGCAACGGACCTGCGCATTGATGAACATGGAAAGACGAACTTTGCCATCGTCCAAGCAGAAGATGAACTCGCAGCCATCGGTATGGTTGTTGGCGCATCATGGAACGGATCGAGGTCCTTTACCGCCACGAGCGGTCCGGGAGTCTCCCTCATGAACGAGTTCTTAGGTCTAGCCTACTTTGCCGAAGTGCCGGCTGTTCTCATCGATGTACAGCGCACCGGTCCAAGCACGGGTATGCCAACACGCACGCAGCAATCGGATCTGACGTTGGCTGCCTATGCATCACATGGTGATACGAAACACGTGATGTTGTTTCCGTCAACACCCACCGAGTGTTTTGAGATGACGGCCGACAGTTTTGACCTCGCAGAACGACTTCAAACACCCATCATGATCATGTCCGATCTTGATCTTGGGATGAACGATCACATGACAGCCCCCTTCCAATGGGATGACTCCAGAACCTATGACAGGGGCAAGACCTATTCCGCTGAAGACCTCGAGGCGATCGGTCGATATGGTCGGTATCTCGATGTGGATGGCGATGGTATTCCCTACCGCACCATTCCCGGCGTTCACCCTACCAAGGGTTCGTATGTGGTACGGGGCTCCTCACGTGATGAATATGCCGTCTATACCGAGGACTCCCCGGCGTACCAGCGCAACATGGACCGTCTCGCAAAGAAGTGGGAGACAGCCAAGACCCTTGTCCATGCGCCGCAACGGTATCAGGAGAAGAACACCCATCGTGATGGTGTGATGTTCTTTGGGACGTCAACCGATAGTGCACAAGAGGCGCTCGACATCCTTCAAGCGCAGGGTCACGGACTCGATGCCCTGCGGTTAAGAGCCTTCCCATTCAACACCACTGTTGCAGAGTTCATCGCATCACATGACCGTGTGTTTGTGATCGAGCAGAATCGTGACGGGCAGATGCGGAGCTTGTTGACCAATGAGCTTAGCGTTGACCCGAACACCCTCATTTCGGTTCTGAACTATGATGGTATGCCGATCACGGCACAAACCATCACCGAGCAGATCCTCCACCACATGCACCGTTCGATATGAGCTACGTACGCCCCAAATTCCGTCATCCACTTCTTCCAACGAATGACCTGGGCTACACGGCCAGCGACTACGAAGGGTCGCTCTCTACCTTGTGCGCCGGATGTGGTCACGACAGTATCAGTGCTGCCATTGTGCAGGCCTGCTTTGAGATGAACATCGAGCCGCACAAGGTTGCTAAACTCTCCGGCATCGGATGTTCTTCCAAGACTCCGGCCTACTTCCTTGGTCAGTCACACGGTTTCAATACCGTGCACGGACGTATGCCATCTGTAGCCACCGGTGCCAACCTTGCCAACCGTGATCTCATCTACCTTGGTGTGTCCGGTGATGGTGACACAGCATCCATTGGTATGGGTCAGTTCGTCCATGCCGTGCGACGTAACCTCAACATGGTCTACATCGTGATGAACAACGGCTGTTACGGATTAACCAAGGGTCAGGACAGTGCCACTGCCGACCGCGGTTCAAAGAGCAAGGCCGGATCCGTGAACCCGTTTGAGTCGATCGATCTCTGCGGACTTGCCCTAGAACTCGGTGCAACCTTTGTTGGCCAGAGTTTCAGTGGTGACAAGACCCAGCTCATTCCGCTCATCAAGGCCGCGATGAATCACAAGGGATTCGCCTTCTTGAACGTGATCAGTCCGTGTGTGACCTTCAACAACAACGTCGGCTCAACGAAGAGCTAAGACTACGTCCGTCAGCACATGGCTGCCACCTCAACCATGGACTTCGTGCCCATGCAGACCGAGATCACGGCCAACTACGACGCCGGCACCGATGCTGCCATCACCCTTCATGATGGTTCACTCGTTCATCTGCACAAGCTTGCCGAAGGCTGGGATCCGAGCAACAGAATGAGTGCCATTCAAGCATTGCAACATGCACGCAATGATGCAAAGGTTCTTACGGGGCTCATCTATTACGGTCCTACCGATACAGAACTCCATCACGTGTTGAATACCAGTGATCGCCCCCTGAATACTCTCAAGGAAGATGAGCTTTGTCCGGGCAAGACGAGACTTGAGGAGATCAACGCGGGGTTGCGATGAAGCGGACCCTACAGTCTCAGTACATCGCTGCTCTTGAGATGTGTCGAGAGATCATTACAGTGTGTTCTGACGATGGATGGAATGATTCATCCGAAGTTCAGCCCGTGTGGCATGTGATGTATCATGCCCTTGCGTGGACCAACTACTATCTCTATCCCGACACTACGAGCACCGTGTTTTGGTCGGGTGTACGTTCCGGCGCGCATGTCATACTGCCGATCCCTGCAAACCAGGCAGACCCCGCGTCGCTCATCGCCCCTTACACTAAGGCCGAGTTACAAGACTTCATCACCTACGTTCTCGAGATCGTGCAGCCGCGTGTTGAAGAAGATGATCTCGAAGCCCCGAGCGGATTCCCGTGGCTACCATGTGCGCGCCTAGAGCTCCACATGTATAGCATCCGCCATCTGCAGCATCACGTAGGTCAGCTCTGCGGAAGATTACGCACACGGTATGATGTTGGGGTAACGTGGGTTGGACGCGGGATCAGGTGAACAGCGAATAGCGAATAGCGAATAGCGAATAGCGAATAGCGAATAGCGAATAGCGAATAGCGAATCTTGAAAGGCGCTTAAAGAAGGCGCTTAAAGAAGGCGCTCAACGAGCACAAGAACTCACGCTTCGCTAGAGGGGGAGCCATACATACACTTTCCATGACTCGCCTGATGTCAGTTACCAAGGAAGGATGAGGACGTACTGTCCGGAGTAACTCTGTAACTAGGTAACTCCGTAACTCTGTAACTTCCCTCATGACCAGTCGCTCATATGAAGAACTCTCGGCAGCGGTTGCTGTTGCTGCGCGCAAGAGTGATACGCAAGAGCTCAGATATCTGAGTGAGGAGTTGTTGGCGATGTCCACCTCCGAGTCTGAGGCTCTGGCGTATCGTGCACTTGGGCAGTCGGCGTATATCGAATCTGACTTTTCCCTTGCGCTTCGTCACTATCAGCGTGCCCATGCTGGGTACCTGTCCTTGGACGATCAAGCGGGTATTGCTGCGACACTTGGGAATATTGGGAGTGCCTCGTATTTCTTGGGTCGACCAAATGAGGCGCTCACGGCACACAATGAAGCGCTTGCCATCCACTTGCAGCGCAACGATATGAATGGCGTAGCGCGCGCATCAAACAGTATCGGGCTTGTCCACAAGGATGCTGGACGTTTTGATGAGGCGTTGGAATGGTACACAAAGGCGCTTGGACACTATCATTCATGTGGTGACGATCGTGGAACGGCGATGGCCTTTTGCAACATTGGCGCTGTGTACAATGCAACAGCGGCATATGTCGAGGCTTTGTCGTATTACTATCGCGCCCTTTCTATCTATGAGCTCAATGGAGATACCTTCGGGCTTGCCGCCGTGTACGGCAACATCGGCAACATCCATAGCTCCATGGGGAATTCAACAGAAGCATGTGCGTACTTCCATCGATCTCTGGAATTACATACAACAAACGGTACACGAAATGGACAAGCCAATGTGATGAGCAATTTGGGCAACACGTTGCATGCATCCGGAGACAATACCAGTGCGATAGAGTGGCTCAACAAATCGCTTGATGTCTACCGAGAGATCGGAGACCATGCCGTACTTGCCGACATTACCGCCAATCTCCTCTTGATCTTGATTGATGACGAGAACTACACCGAAGCTGCAGTCGTTGTTGAGGACCTGCGCACATTCGTCATCACGGAACCGAGCACTGCTATCCGGTATCACATTGGCCAAGCACTGCTCGCCGTAGAAGCGCAGCACCACCACGAGGCACGAACCCTTCTCCTTGACGCATTGAATCTTGCAGCCGAGCATCAACTGAGAAAGGAAGAAGCAACCATTCTCCTACATCTGCGTGATCTCTCGCAAAAGCAGGGTGACTTCCCCGGCTACATCGATTTCAACGAACGCTACACCAGGCTTGCGGAGGAGATCTCCGGCAGAGACATCTCCGTCAAACTCGCCATGGCGGAAAAACAACGCGAGATCGATGCCCGTGAAAAGGAACATGAGAAACACATGGCTGTTCTCCACTCCACCCTCCCCAAACACATCGCCGATAGAGTGGCAAGGGGCGAGGTGGTTAACGACCAGTTCGATAACGCATCGGTTCTGTTCCTTGATGTAGTTGGCTTCACCACCCATTCAAGTGAGCTCGACGCCACCATCGTCGTCGAGCTTCTGCAGAACATCTTTACGTCATTCGATTCGATATGCGCCAACAACGACGTAACCAAGATCAAGACCATTGGTGATTCGTATATGGCAGTTGCATTTCAAATAGCGAATAGCGAGCAGCGAATAGCGAATCAAATAGCGAAAGTCATGCCGAGCGTAGTCGAGGCACAACAAATAGCGAATAGCGAACAGCGAATAGCGAATGTTGCGCGGGCGATGATGGCGAGCGAGTTTATGTGGCCACACACCGGAGAGCGTGTGAGGTTCCGGATCGGCATCCATTGCGGTCCGGTGGTTGCCGGTGTGCTAGGCACTGAGCGCATGCAGTACGATGTATGGGGCGATACCGTAAACGTTGCGAGCAGGATGGAGAGCTCTTCTGAACCCGGACGTATCCATATCTCTGAAGCGCTTGCAAAGGCGCTCAACGAACACAAGAACTCACCCCCCGACCCCCTTTCTCACGCTTCGCTAGAGAGGGGGAGCCACACGGTTGTTCCCCGTGGCGAGGTTGATGTTAAAGGGAAGGGTACGATGAAGACGTACTGGCTGGAATGATGGGTGCTATCTTCGTTGCATGAATGCACTCGTTCTCGGTGGTTCCGGTCTTGTAGGGACGGAACTCGTACTTCAGCTCAGGTCTGACTCATCCTTCACAGCCGTCACGGCGCTTGGACGGGTTGAATTGGCGGCTCCCCTGCCCCCTACCCTCCATTGCGACGTTGTGTTCTGTTGTCTCGGCACAACGATCAAGGTTGCCGGTTCAGAAGATGCATTTCGCGAAGTAGACCAGCGTCTGCCCATTCGCATTGCCCGCGCTGCTCTTGAGAAGGGGGCTCAGCATTTCATCATTGTGAGTGCGATGGGAGCCGACGCAACGTCGCGGATATTCTACAACCGCGTAAAGGGTGAGATGGAGGCCGAACTTCGGACAATTGGCTATCCCCATGTGACGATCGTACACCCGTCCTTGCTTCTAGGTGATCGCAAAGAGAAGCGTATTGGAGAGAAGATCGCCAGCGTTCTCATGCGCGTTTTTTCGCCCCTTATCCCAAAGAAGTGGCAGGCCGTCCATGTACGGGATGTAGCACGGGTCATGGTGGAGTCGGCGAAGAACCCACATCCGGGAGTCCGCGTTATCAACAACGACGAGATCGTTGCTGCGTAGTGGGACTTGCCACGGTTGAACGGTGTAAATTGAGTGTTAACGGAGCAACAATTGTGCTTGTTGACCACAAGAACTCACCCCCCAGCCCCCTCTTTCACGCTTCGCTAGAGAGGGGGAGCTATACGGTTGTTCCACGGGGTACAGTTGACGTTAAAGGAAAGGGTATGATGCAGACGTATTGGCTGGAGCAAACCTCATGAGAACGTTCGAAGAGATAAAAGAAGAGATACGTCAAGCCAATATCCGAAATGATATCCGATCACTGCGAGCTCTGGCTTCTGAGATGCAAACGCTAGGAACACCGCACGCGAAGGCACATGCACACATTGCCTTGGGCATCGCTGAAGATCTGGACGGCAACTACACAGCGGCTCTGGAGTACTACCGCCATTCGCTCACTATGCATGAAGAACTCGGCGATCGTGCTGGCATGGCCCGCGTCACTGCCAACATCGGTATTGTGCTCTATAGCACCGGAGACTACCCGTCCTCACTTGAGCATTACTACCGTGCTCTGGCGATGTTTGAGGAGATCGGTAATCATGCTGGCGTGGCGAGTGTCACCGGCAATATAGGCGGTGTGTACGAGGCCACGGGTGACTATCCATCGGCGCTGGAGCACAACCGCCGTGCGCTGGCGATGTATGAACAAATAGGCGACCGCCGCGGCGTGTGCCGGATCACTGTCAACATCGGTAGTGTGTACCTGGCTATTGGCGACTACCCGTCGGCGTTGGAGTACGACGGCCGCGCGCTGGCGATGTACGAGGAGCTGGGTGACCTCATTGGCGTGGCCGTCGTCACCGGCAACATGGGCAATGTCTACTCGGGAACTGGTGACAACCCGACAGCTCTGGAGTATCTCCGGCGCGCCTTGACGATCCATGAACAACTGGACGACCGTGCCAGCGTGGTGCGTGTTATCGGCAACATCGTGGCTGTGCTCGTGAAGCTTGAGCGGTACGACGATGCCGCGAATCTGCAAGAGCGACAATCGGCAATGCTGATGAACAACCCGGGTGTACGAGCGTATCATCATGCCAATAGTGCCTTACTTGCTGAGTATCGTAATGATCTTGATGCCTCACATCATCACCTCTTGGAGGCACTGGCGATCAGTATGAAGACTGGCTTGCGCGCCAGATCAACATACTTTCACGAATTGCTTCGCGAGCTCGCACAAAAACGAAACGACTTCGCAGGATACATAGAGCACAACAACGAGTATCAGCGCATCACCGAAGAGATCCGCGGCAAAGATGCTACACTACGCATGGCCATGATGGAAGCTGAACGGAAGGTAGAAGCGGAGTTACGTGCGCGGGACAAAGAACGCGCCCTGCTCTACGGTGCCCTCCCCAAGTCCATTGCCGACCGCATGATCCGCGGCGAAGACGTCTCCGGTGATCACTTCGATAACGCTGCCGTAATGTTTCTTGACATCGTGGGTTTCACCTCCAACACCTCACACCTGCCCCCTACCGATGTGGTGAAAATGCTGGACAACATCTTCAGTATGATCGACGGTACCTGTGACACTCATCAAGTGATCAAAATCAAGACCATGGGCGATTCGTACATGTGCTTCCGAGGTGATTCCGATACAACCTTAAATGCTCATTCAATGGCATCTGTTGCCTTGGATGTGATGAAAGGGGCGTTCACATGGCCCAATGGTGAACCCATCCAATTCCGTGGAGGCATCCACATAGGTCCGGCAACTGCCGGTGTGATCGGCACGCAACGTCTGCAGTATGATGTATGGGGCGATACGGTGAATGTGGCGAGTCGCATGGAGAGCACAAGCGAACCAGGAAAGATTCACGTTTCCGAGGCGCTTGCAAATGCGCTTAATGAACACAAGAACTCACCCCCCAGCCCCCTCTCTCACGCTTCGCTAGAGAGGGGGAGCTATACGGTTGTTCCCCGAGGTACAGTTGATGTTAAGGGCAAAGGATCCATGCAGACCTACTGGCTGGAGTAACTCCGTATCTCCGTAACTCTGTAACTTCCTTTCTATGTCCAGTAGAACCTTCGAAGAGATCCAAGCCGACACACGACAGGCAACGAGCAACAATGATGTCGAGGCACTGCTACGTTATTCTGCAGAACTAGACGCTCTCGCCACGCAACAGTCCGAGGCTTTAGCTTGCCGATCTCGCGGTTGGGTTTTCTATGTCCGGCGTGAATATTCACTCGCGCTGATTCAGTTTCAACGTGCCGTAGCACTCTACGAAATACTCGGCGAGCGCATAGACATGGCAATTGTCATGGGTAACATGGGCATTCTGCACGAAGGCACTGGCAACCTCACTTCCGCGATCGAGTTCTACCACCGCGCGCTTGCTCTCCATGAAGAGCTCGGCAGCCACCAAAGCGTGGCGATCGTCACGGGCAATCTCGGTGTCGTTTACCTGAACATTGGCGACTTCCCCACGGCGCTGAGTCACTTCCACCGAGCCCTGGCCTACCACGAAGCACGAAACAACCATAAAGGCGTGGCGATCGGGACGGCCAACATCGGCAACGTGTACAATAGCACTTGCGACTACCCCGCTGCCCTAGATCACTACCACCGTGCCTTGGCACTTTATGAAGTGCTCGGAGATCTAAGCGGCGTGGCACTTGTCACGGCTAATATCGGTCTCGTGCACATGAACACTGGCGACAACCCAGCGGCTCTGATGCACTGCAATCGTGCATTAGCCATCAATGAAGATCTTGGCGACCGCCTCGGCATCGCTAACGCAATGAGCAACCTAGGCGATGTTCACGGAACCGCTGGCAACTTCCAGGCGGCACTCGATCATTTCAATCGAGCACTCGCACTTTTTGTGGAAATCGAAGACCGAAATGGCCAGGCACATGTTACGAGTAGCCTACTGGAGACCTACGTTCGAATGGGTTCGGATGCGGATGCCTTGACACTCCTTCAATCCATGGATGCAATGCAGATCGACGAGCCAATTACACACATCAGTCGTGAGCAGAGTCGGGCAACACTGCAGGAGCGCAGCGGAGATCTCGATAACGCTGCCACTACTCTGCATCATGTACTTGCAGAAGCACTCGAACTCGGTCTTCGTTCGAAGACAGCTGACATCCACAAATCACTGCGCGATCTCGCTCTCAAACAAAACAACCTTGCCGCCTACGTAGAACACAACAACGAGTTCACACGCATTACCGAAGAGATCAACGGAAAAGAGACCACAACGAAGCTCGCCATGCAAGCCAAACAGCGAGAGATCGACGCCAAGGATCGTGAACACGCGCAACACATGGCCGTTCTCCACTCAACCCTCCCCAAGCACATCGCCGATAGAGTGGCAAGGGGCGAAACAGTTAACGACCATTTCGACAATGCATCAGTCCTGTTCATCGATGTAGTTGGATTCACGACCCATTCAAGTGAGCTCGATGCCACCGTTGTTGTCGAATTGCTACAGAACATCTTTTCATCATTCGATGGGATATGCGCCAAGCACGACGTAACGAAGATCAAGACCATCGGTGATTCGTATATGGCCGTGGCATTTGGAACAGCGAACACAGAACAGCGAACACAGAACAGCGAACAGCGAACAGCACACGTCATGCCGAGCGTAGTCGAGGCACAGCGAATAGCGAATGTCGCCTTGGCCATGATGTCGAGCGAGTTCGTATGGCCACATACAGGAGAACGTGTGATGTTCCGCATCGGCATCCATTGCGGTCCCGTGGTTGCAGGCGTGCTTGGCACACAGCGCATGCAATACGATGTATGGGGCGATACGGTGAATGTGGCATCACGCATGGAGAGCACAAGCGAACCAGGAAAGATTCACGTGTCCGAGGCGCTTGCAAAGGCGCTTAACGATCACAAGAACTCACCCCCCAGCCCCCTCTCTCACGCTTCGCTAGAGAGGGGGAGCTTTACTATTGTTCCCCGGGGTACGATTGATGTTAAGGGCAAAGGAACAATGCAGACGTATTGGCTGGAGGGGGCGTGAGAACTTTCTCTGAGATCCAAGTCGATGTGAATCACGCAAGCAGCATCAATGATGCCGAGGCATTGCTGCTTTATGCAGTAGAGCTCGACGCCATCTCAGCCCCGCAGGCAGAGGCATTGGCGAACAACTCGCGTGGCTTGGCTCTGTATATCCAAGGCGACCGTCCAGCAGCGCTGAGTCACTACCACAGCGCTCTGGCACTCTATGAAGAGCTCGGCGATCGCGGTGGCGTAGCAGCTGTCTCGAGCAGAATTGGCGTCGTGAACAACAGAATCGGCAACTACACCGAGGCGTTGAGCCACTTCCACCTCGCACTGGCAATATTACATGAGCTCGACGATCGCAAGGGTGTGGCTGGCGTTACGGGTAACATCGGCACCCTGCACTGGCGCACAGGAAACTACCCAGAAGCGCTGAGTCACTACCATCGCGCTCTGGCACTCTCTGAAGAGCTCGGCGACCTCCGTCTTTTCGCAAGCACCACGGGCAACATCGGAATTGTACACTGGAATACCGGCGACTTCCCCACCGCGCTGACCTATCTCCACCGCGCTCTGGAACTCCATGAAGAACTCGGCGATCGCGGAAACGTGGCCCGCGTCACCGCCAACATCGGCAACGTGTATGGCAACATAGGGGACAATCCCTCCGCGCTGAGTCACTACCACCGCGCTCTGGCCCTCCATGAAGAGCTCGGCAACCGCAGCGGCATGGCGCTCGTCATGTGCTGCATCGGTATTGTGCACAGCGACACAGGCGACTACCCCGCTGCACTGAGTCACTACCACCGTGCCCTGGCGCTCCATGAAGAGCTCGGAGAACGTAACAACGTAACAATCGTCACAGACAACATCTTGTCCGTATACGTGCAAATGGGCTCTGACAGCGAGGCTCAACACCTCCTGACAACCATGAATGAGCTGCACCCCGGCGAACCTAGGTCACGCATCCAACGCGCGGTAAACCGAGCAACACTGCTGGAGCGCAGCGGCAACCTTGACGCTGCTGCTGCCACGCTGCAACTTGCGCTAAGCGAAGCACACGAGCATGGACTGCGCTCATTGACTACCAGTGTGCACAAGGCATTGCGAGACCTTGCACAGAAACGCAACGACTTTGCCGGCTACATCGAACACAACAACGAGTTCACTCGCATCACCGAAGAGATCAACGGCAAGGACACTGCTACGAAACTCGCTATACAAGCCAAACAACGCGAGATCGATGCTGAACGCAAAGAAACCGACAAGCACATGGCCGTGCTTCATTCTACCCTACCAAAACACATTGCCGACAGAGTAGCAAGGGGCGAGGTGGTTAATGATCACTTCGAGAACGCCTCCGTCCTGTTCGTCGATGTAGTCGGATTCACAACCCATTCAAGTGAGCTCGATGCCACCGTTGTTGTCGAATTGCTACAGAACATCTTTTCATCGTTCGATGGGATATGCGCCAAGCACGACGTAACGAAGATCAAGACCATCGGTGATTCGTATATGGCCGTGGCATTTGATATAGCGGACGCCGTAGGGGCGAGGCCCCGCCTCGCCCGTGAACAAACGGATATCCCGAACGTCATGCCGAGCGAAGTCGAGGCACAGCAAATAGCGAATAGCGAGCAGCGAATAGCGAATCAAATAGCGAATAGCGAGCAGCGAATAGCGAATCAAATAGCGAATAGCGAGCAGCGAATAGCGAATGTCGCCCAGGCGATGATGTCGAGCGTGTTCATGTGGCCACACACCGGAGAACGTGTGATGTTTCGCATCGGCATCCATTGCGGGCCGGTGGTGGCAGGAGTTCTTGGCACACAGCGCATGCAGTATGATGTATGGGGCGATACAGTGAATGTGGCGAGCCGGATGGAGAGCACAAGCGAATCAGGAAAGATCCATATCTCCGAGGCGCTTGCAAATGCGCTTAATGAACACAAGAACTCACCCCCCAGCCCCCTCTCTCACGCTTCGCTAGAGAGGGGGAGCTATACGGTTGTTCCCCGGGGTACAGTTGACGTTAAAGGAAAGGGTTTGATGCAGACGTATTGGTTGTCTGAAGCCTTATGACGATATGACGGTATGACGGTATGACGTACTCGTTAGTAGTAACGTCATAAAGTCATACCGTCATAAACGTCATAATGTCATAACGTCATATAGGAATTTGAGTCTTGTTTTCTTCCAGCCACTCTGCAAACGACTGAAGTTCCGGGTTGATCGCGCGGACAACATCGAGGTTGCGGGCGCCCACATATGCGTCGTTGAATTCGGCCTTGAACTGATACATGTTGCCCATGTCATCAGCGCCAGGGAAACCAAATGTGCGGAAGACCGAAGCAGGCACGGCGTTGTAGACAACGCTTTCACCGAGCGCGGTGGAAAGCCCCTTAGCCATCTCTTCACCGGTAAGATGTTCACCGGCGATGCTCACGGTCTTGCCGATGAATGATGGATCTTTGAAGATGTTGTAGGCAGTCTTTCCGATGTCCTTGACGGCGATGCCAGGGAGTTTTTTATCGGCCATGGGCATAGTAAGAGCAAGCGATCCATCTTCGCCGCGAGCCGGACCCGCACCGAAGAAGATGAAGTTCTCCCAATAGAACGATGTGTTCAGGATGGTTGTTGGCACGCCGGCTTCAGCGAAGTAGGCATTGGCCTCACCCTTTGCATCGAAGTGCGGTACCTTGTAGTTGCCTTGCAGTGTTGGCATGCGATCGTCGGAGAGTGGGATCCACTTGCGGGTGTCTTCCAACGACGACCAGATAACATGCTGCACACCGGCTGCCTTTGCTGCGTTGGCCATGTTGCGAGCGTGTTGCTTTTCTTTGTCGGGCGAGAAATGGTCCCAGAAGAACGTCACAAAGAACGCACCATATGCCCCCTTGAGAGCTTCGGCAAGACTGTCTTGACTATCCACGTCGGCAGCCACAACCTCTGCGCCCAGTGCCGCAAGCGCCTTTGCCTTGTCGGAATTCACATCACGCGTGATAGCACGCACAGCATACCCACCGTTTGGATCTGCGAGAATGGCGCGGACTAATCCGCCCCCTTGTGCTCCTGTTGCGCCTACAACGGCAATGATCTTTTTGTCGGACATCGAAAACTCCAATGGATATGTTTATGTGTTCAAACATACACTTTTGAAACCTAATCTCAAGGGGGCTTGGTGTTGTAGATTCGTTACGTCGATAATTTGAGGAGTGGGTATGACTCGCATGCATCTTATAGCAGCGGTTCTTCTCTTCTGTGTAGCATCTCCATCAGTCTATGCGACTGATCTCGTTGCAAAGAAGATCGTCTATAGTTCTGCGCCGCGTCTCGGCCGAACCATGCGCCTTGGATGCGAGGTTGCCAACACCAACGCGCTCATTGCAGCACAGTTCCTTGTGCGGTTCACCATTCAACGTGGTACAAGCACGGTGTTTGACGCTTGGGTGACTGGGGTGAATCTCAAGCCCGACTCTTCATTAACACTCTGGACGGACATCATGTATACGCCACCTGCTGCAGGGGGCTATATCACACGCGCTGAGATTGTGTTCGGTGATGAGATAGATCCAAGCGATAACACCATCGCAACAACATTCTCTCCCCTGCCCGCCTTTATCTCCATTGCTCAGGCGGTTGCTCGACTTCAGGTTGACGTGATCAATGATCTGCCGGAGAAGAACACGCTCTCGGCATATCACGTGAGGGGAAGACAGGAGCCCCCTGACTCCGTCCACAATGAAGGCACAACGATCGGGTTGCGCGATGGCACTACGTCATTACTCGCTGCACCGAGTTATGTGTTTTTTGTCGACCGTTCACCAATGGACCTGTGGGGTCACCCGGCAATGGTCGTGCAGATCCCGGCTGAGCAAGGGGCTTCTACAGCAACAACAACACATCACACCGACTTTGTTGTTTCGGTAGACGGTGAAGAACCATTGCTTGGTCCCGACTGTTCACCCAACCCTCAGCTCGTGCTCGGTATTCCTCCGAATTGTTTTGCAGCACCAAACATTACCATGGTGGCAACGCAGAACGATACAGACTGTGTGCTGATCATCACCGGGCGTGTGGTAAAGGAACACGATGGAACAACCATTGAACATGATCTGCCCAAGGTGATCGAGCGGTTGAACTCCGGTGCACTTGGTCCGAAGGTTTCGAGCAGCAACATCATGGTGGTGCGCGGAAAGAATGACTTTGGAGCAACACCAGCAGATGTAAAAGCGGCATTTGCAGCGTTGAAAGAAAAGAAATGTGCACGGATCTACATCAAATACATCGGACATGGTCTGGTGCAGGGACTATGTTTACAGGATCCCAACAAAAACACGACGGATCTTCTCACCTGGGAAGAATGGGCATCGTTGATCAAGGATCTTGATTGTGTGAACCTTACGGTAGATATCACATCATGCCATAGCGGACAGGTGATCCCTGCACTGGAAACGGCCGGCGTGCGGGGACGGGTGATAACGAGCTCCAATGGGAACAACACTACCCCGCAAGGAAGGGGCTCGGGCACGTATTGGGAAGAAGCTCTGTTGACTGCTTCACGTGATACTGCCGCAGACCTCAATAAGGATGGCACGGTTGATGTGATCGAGGCGGCCCTTTACGTAAAGGCCACCAAGCCTGCTACTGATGACGCAATGCGCCCACAGCCGCAGGTGAAGGAACTTGTTGATCTGTCACTACCTCTCACGTCCTACATCGATGCAACCATAGTTGATGCCAAGACCATCGAATCAGGCGGTGGGCCGATCGAGGTGCGCCAAGAACGTTTCTGTGTTCGCACGACCTACAAGAGTGGCTCAACTCGAAAAGACGACACAATTTGCAGGCGAAACATTTACGTCGTCAATTCCTCGGGTTCAGCTCGCAATGCGACACATCAGTATGAGATCGTAGCAGTGTGCGGATCAGGTAGAAAAAAGACACAGGTTGTGCTCGCAACAGTACAGCCTCAACTCAGCATGCGGCAGCGTGTTCTGGTATGTACTGTGCCCGATACCTGCCAGTCGATCTTTGTCCGCAAAGTTGCTCCACCTCGTTTACCCACTGTCCTTCTTGATTCGGGAAAAGTCATTGCCCGGCAGTATGCAACCATCGTCAACCAAGACGGCAACACCTTCCGCGTCCCCTACACAATTGCCGATCCTGATCAAGGGGCTTTCTATAGCGCCTCAACCACAGGTCCGGCCGAATACCTCGTTGGCAACGAACCACACCGCTTTGCATCGCAACCAGACCGTCCCGCACAGATCCACGTCTATGGATCGATCCCGCAAGATTCAGCGGGGGCAGACGTACTTACAACCGTTGTCAACGATACAACGTTTGCGATAACACAACTCCATACGCGCGTGTTAACACCGCTTGTTGTTTCCGGCAGTGCACCGGTGCCATCAACAAATCATCGTGACGTACTGATCACAAATGGGACGTCCACCATTGAACGTCTAACAAAAAGTATGGTTCAGCTAGCCCCTTCATCAGGGCTTATCGGATCTGACTCTGCGCTAAGCCTGTCAGATGTGGTTATCCGCTCCGACGATACAACTGCTCCTGCATTCGAAACATCGGCTGATTCAAACGCGATCACGTATCTGAACAACGTCGTCCTCAGTGGCCTCTCATACATTGTTGTCAGCTCCTCTGTAACGATCATCAGAAATCTTGTGATCGGTGGAGCCCCGTTAACAATCACGGATGCATGGGGCACAGACCAGTTTGATTTCATTTCGTCCTTCGGTGCGCGGGGAGATGCCGTTACGATACATCATACATTAAACGACAATGTGAACTTCTACGGACTTGTTGTAGATGGTGCGGATGGATTTGATCTTGTGCAAAGGGGCTTGGGCGAGCTACGTTGTACGGACTGTCTGATCGATATCACCAAGACCGCAGCACGGTTCGGTAGCGTTATCACACAGTTGCAGAACATCTCGGCAGTGGTGACCACCAAGGATGGAGAACCGGTAGAGGCAGACACCGTCCACGTTGTGAGTTCTGACGGAACACTTCTTGCAACCACAACAACAGATGCCAATGGAGTAGCCACCTTTGCCCCCGTTGTTATCGGGTCGATGTCGGACGTTGTCTTCTTACACACCCCCATCTCCGTCCGCCTCATCCAACAAAGCGGCGTCGCACGCACCGTCACCCTTCCCCACACCGGCTGGTCCCAGGTCTTCTTCGAAGACACCTCGGCCACCACGCATGTCCATTCCGACCAAACGATCCTCTCAAGCACCATCTCTCCCATGCCCCTTGAACGATCGTCGTTGGCAACAGTTCAAGACCAACGCGGCATCACGCACATCTCCATCTACGGCGTCGAAGGCAGCCTCATCAACACCCTCACCGGCAACGGCGCAACACACGTTTCCCTACCGGTTTCAACCCTCGCACCCGGTTGGTACATCGTCCTTGTACACAGATCTGATGGTGCAGACAGGATCCCCGTGATCGTGCATTAGAACGTCATCCTGAGCGAGGCCTTTTCGCCTCTTCGCCTCTTCGCCCCTTCGCCTCTTCGCCCCTTCGCCTCTTCGCCCCTTCGCCCCTTCGCCTCTTCGCCCAGCGCCTTTGTAACTCCTACGCAACGCGCGGTGTCCCCCACACCGTACAAACTATCCCCAATCACCACTGCGGAGATCGTCATGTTGCGTTTTGTGTTTCTCGTTGTGCTCGTTGTAGTTCTCAGTACCAGTGTTCGTTCAGAACAGACCCCGTATCAAGCAACCATTTCCGGGACAAGCCACGACGTACCGTGGCTACCCATTAGCGGCACACAGTTGCAGAATATTCCATGGGGGTATGGCACGTTGCTTCCCCTACCCGCACCACAACGCCCCATGCCCATGTTTGGACTTGAGTTTGCACAATCAGATACCGTGCAGCTCTATGTATCGGGTAATGGTTCCTTCTTGATCAATACGCCATCGTTGCTTGCGTTGGCCGATGGAGTGTTTACTGAGCTCGACAGTACCTTACCCGGTGCGTCGGTCGGATATCAGTTTGTTGAGTCGGTCTCCGACCCCATGATCCGCGTCCGCTTCGATTCCGTATCCATCGCCCGACTCGGCGCTCCAAACTTTGTCTGTTTCGAACTCCAATATCACTTTGCAGACGGGGCTTTTGATATCCTGTATGGTCCAAGCTCGGAGAACACACGCACCATCAGCAACCCCGAGGCTCAACCCTTTGCCGGCATCTCCTTGGTAAGTGCTGAGTTCACCGTGATGTATCAAAAAGTATGGCTTCATGGCGACCCAACTGATCTCCGGACCGATACCACCCGGACTGTGACCTTCCCCGCCATGCGTGGTGTACCCGTACGTGGAACCCACATTCACTTTGAACCCGTTACAACAACAGATGTGGATGATCTCACTGATGCGTCAGGCGACTGGAGCAACGCGGCTGTATCTGTTTACGACCTCATGGGCAGGCACGTAGCCTCAACCACAACAACAGCAAACGGAACACTGGCGTTGAACCACATCGTGACGGGTCCGGTCTTGATGGTTAACACCGTTACACACACCAGCAAGCTCGTGTTAGTGCAGTAGGGTCATTACGTCATGCCGAGCGGAGTCGAGGCACATGGCACAAGGCGACAAGGCGAAGTGGCGAAGTGGCGAAGTGGCGAAGTGGCACGTTCATCATTCATACACCGAGATCCTCGTCGCTACGCTCCTCGGGATGACGCTGGCATTGCACCATTTTAACAGAAAGAAAGGCGAGCACCATCCATGATGGTGCTCGCCTTTCTACATAGGAGAGACGGTATGCGCAGCGTCATCCCGAGCGAAGCGAGGGACCTGTGGCATTCATACACCGAGATCCCTCGTCGCTCCGCTCCTCGGGATGACGCTGGCATCGTTGTTGGTCAATGTGTAGAGATCCCTCGTCGCTTCGCTCCTCGGGATGACGCTGGCATCGTTGTTGGTCAATGTGTAGAGATCCCTCGTCGCTTCGCTCCTCGGGATGACGCTGGCATCGCACTATTTCTGTAAAAAGAAAGGCGAGCACCATCCATGATGGTGCTCGCCTTTCTACATAGGAGAGATGGTATGCACAGCGTCATCCCGAGCGAAGCGAGGGACCAGCGTCATCCCGAGCGTAGCGAGGGACCTGTGTCATGCCGTTTAGTGTCATTTCTAACCATCAGCACCTCATCCCCCGGAATCCCCTGGGCATCGTGTTCTGCGGCCGGAGCCAGGTGAAAACCGCAGCGTTCGAGGAGTCGGTAGGAGCGTCGGTTATCTTCTTTGAGCACGGCCCGGAACGACTCCACAAAGAACCGACCATGCAGTTCCGAGAGCATTTCCTGTACGGCGAGTGTGGCAAGCCCCCTACCCCAGTGGGTGGAGGAGAAGACATAAGCAAGGGAGGCAGAGCGATCGGGGTGGACCGTTGCTTGGACAAAGCCGATACATTCGTGTGTGGGGAGTCGGACCGCCCAGTTCAGCCACTGTTGCACGCCATCCGGGGACCAGCGCGACTCCAACCCCGCATATCTCGATCGCAGCCACTCTACCGATAGCGGCGGCTCGTTCTCATACTCATAGATCGCCGGATCTGCCAATACATCAAACATCTCCTCAGCATGCTCCCGAGTAAGGGGCTCCAAGGTAAGCGTCTCATTTGTAACAACTTGCATGGGTCAAGCTACGCAGGAAAGAGGTAGGACGCTAGAATACCACGTATGCCCCCTTTGTTTCTAGTGCTCACCCACAAAACAGCAAAACCCATCCAACTCAGAGGTTGGTTTCAATAGCAAGAGAACATGATGCCCACGTTTATGGCAACACAAAGAAACGTGTGGACAGAGTGCCACATCGCGACACGAAAATACCTGCAGACCATCCATCCAGGCTGATTCGCAGCGAACTGTCTCTTGCTGTGATCCTCGCCACCTCGCTGCCCTGCATGTCGAGGATCACCACGTCGTGCCCTACAAGTGCGGATGGGAGCGTGAGAGTGAGTGATGTTTGTGCGGGATTAGGTGCGATACGGATTGCTGGGTGATCTGCAATTACAACATCTACGTGTGAAGAAAGAACGCTCTCATATGCGCCTACATCGTACCACGAGGTGCGTCGAGCGGTGTTCTGCGGATGTACGTAGGACGTCAGCGGTTGGAACGAATACGTGCTATCAATGCCATCATCCTTGACGATCGTGATAGATCCGGACTGTACGGCGGCAAAACGAGCAGGAGATGTATCTGTGATTCTGTAATCCATCGCTGCGGCATCAACAAAACCAGGAAGGGAGATGTTATAAGCGTAATGATTACTCGCTGTATTTGTTTCGTTGCTCGCCTGACCGCTACTCTGTAGTCCATCACCGACAAGAAGGTTGTTGATTACGCGCATGCTTTTTAGGCGGGTTGTCTCTGCACGAACAAACACCGTTGCATTTCCGTCATTCACGATCGTATTGTAGCCAACGAACAGCCTATTGTCGCGCGCGTCAGACATTGTACCGGAGCCATAGCGCAAGATCTCTCTTTCTGCACCACCACCGTCCGCACGCACATTCGTTCCCGATAGTTGAACGAAGCCACCAGACGGGAAATCTAATGCAGGTTGCAAGGAGAGGTCGGTTACGTCTGCGCGACATGCCGAAATGACGTTGGAGTGTGCGTGAGAACTCACGATGGCACTCGATCCGGCGTTGTGGAAGGAGGAACCAGAGATACTCAACGACTTGATCGCTCTGCAGTCGATCAGTGGATACGCGGTCTCAGAGCCAAGTCCCTCGAATGCGCACTGTTCAATGGTGAGGCGTGCCGCTATCAACTGTGGGTCAAACACGATACATCGTTGCAGACCTGTGAACGTGCACGAGCGCAGAGTTACGTCTCCCCCTACGATGAACAGACCCGTTCCTTTTCCGTCGATGGTTGTGTGATCGCGAAACTCGATCCCCTCGATGAACACGCTGCCTGCTTCGATCTCCCACAGGGCGTTTTTAAACGACGTACTGCCGTTGGAGCGAATGACAACCTTGCCCAGGCCAATGATCGTGAGATTGTTTGCAGACCAATCACTGATTCCATCCACGTACTCGCCGGAATCAATGAGCACCGTGTCACCGTCATGCACACGCCTGCACACGTCAGATGGCGTTCCACTCGATCGTCCCCACCCTACGAGCCACGTACGAGGGGTGGGTGGAGGTTCTTCATAATCAAAGGCTCCAACGGTCGCATTGTTTCCGGGTCGGTTCTGAATGCGGAGCGGATGCAGATACTCGACGAACGGCAATTGTACAATCGGTGATGTATAGGTGTCGCGGGCCGGTGACCAGGCCAAGAGGTGATAGTCGTGGTCTGCGGTATTGACAAAGCCGACAGAATCCAAGCGTTGGTCGATGTGGTTTCCTGCCGTATCGATGATGACTCTTCCGGGAATGGTCGTGTCACCAATCAACGTCCCCTTGCCCGCCACGATGTTGTTCACTATTCTCACTTCGTACGGCTGACTCCCCGCTGTCTCGATAAAGGTCATCGAATCCAAATCGTTTACGAAGGTATTCCATGCACATTCGACGGCGTGTGGAAATGCTGCAGACGCTGTCTCGTTGGCGACGTAGGAAATGAAGTGCTTGCTTGAATCTATCGTTCGTGCGCCATGCAGGATGTTGCCGGTGATAAACGTCCAACCGCCACGCATCAGCTCCAACGTTGTTGTAGACGCACCAAGCTTATCGGTGAAGAAATTGTACTTAATCTCATTCATAAGAGCACGTGACCGAACATTGACGGCATTTGCGCTCCCGCGAAACCACGACGTCCGAAGGTTCAGAATCACGATCCGCCCAACATCCAGGTCGGCGAACTCGTTATTCTCGAAGGTGCATGAATTGACTTGGACGTAAGAAGACTCACCATCGGCAATACGCAACCCAATGCTGTTTCCCGAGAACATGCAGGAGTCGACCTGACACCCCGCTCCCTTCGCATACAGTCCTATGCCCGCCCCGCTCCTCTCTGTACCCTGCCGAAACGCGAGGTGTATCAACTGCGTGCCGCCGCCCGCAGCTGTCCAGATACTCTCTCCTGCCTGCGTTATGTCTGGCAATAGCTCCACTCTACCAATTCCGACGATCATCAGGCCGTCCGCCTTCCATACACATTCTCGATCCCGATACGTCCCTTCATCAATAAGCACGGTATCATGGTCTTGCACCAAGCTCACCACATCGCTCGGCATTTTGTACGTCCGCGACGGACCTACATTCCACGTGGTAGCGGAGGCGAGAAGGGTAGGAAAGGTGACAAAGAGAAGGAAGAGTGCCGCATGAGCAGATGAACGCATTTGATATCTCACATTAGAAGACTATGACCGTGCACAGTCAAACTAACCAGCATCCACAATAAGTCACAAACCACGTCTGTACGAATATGAGCTGGAGATTCCCTGTACCGAAAAGCCCTTGCAACTCGATGAGTAGCTGGGTAGACGTAAACCCGTGAATTTATCCACGCGATCAAACTTGTCAGAAACTACGCCGCACACACATACGCCGGCTTTGGCTCTAGGCGGAACCCACATGACCGCTGGATGAGGGTGACAACATCGTGGCGCCAACTCATTCATCTAACATCGAAATTAACCTTTACTTTGGAAATGGATCTTCCGCTCATTGTTTCCATACAGTTCTGCACATGCCTGATCTACGTTATCGCTGAAGTATCTCTTGCCGTGCACTTCATTTAAACTCCTCCCAACGAATGTCCTCTATATACTTCGTCCTCTGACGTATGCCGACCTCTTTGAAACCGCTTGGTGTCGGTAGGTATAGCCAGCCCACTTCCTTGATAACCCTGTCGTTATAACTATCACGATCTGTGATTATATGTTCCCTTTCAACAACCATGATCGTGTCTGAGTTCATGATGCACTGCGATGAGGAAAACGAGTCTCCAGAATAATCTACGTCATCATCGCGCTGCACTATGATACCGTCCAGTATGCGACGGGCATAGTGGTCGTACAAGAAGGCTATTCGATGACTGCTAACGCCTGTTACCTCCTTGAACCATACAATGCCGAGTTTTCCATTTCCCCTCGTACATCACTTTCTCCATCACCAATCAAACGTCCGGCATCCATGGACCTAACATCCACCCACGTCCTAGCTGCCTCATAGGCTTCTGCAACACGAATGGTATCACCGTTAAAAGATGCGTGGAATAGCCAACGATAGGCTATCGAACCAGGATCATTTCGGACGCGAACGAATGCGTGATGTGACTGACGGGCAATAACGAGTTCCTTTGTATCCAAACGACTCACCCAAGTTGTGTCTGGTCCACCATCATTTGACCGAGCTGTGTAAAACAGCTTTGAAGGAGGGTAGAAAGCAAGAGTATCGCTGCAATCGTTCAGTTTATCGATGATTTCGATTCCAACTGAGTCCTCAACATTGCCCTCCGTAATCAGTAATCGGAAGGTCTCTTTGATCGAAAGCACGTGCCTTGGATCTTTGAAGTAATACCATTCGCCTAACAGGGCTTTGCGAAGTTCCGGGCAGCCCTGACCTACATCCTTGACACGATCGCCCTGGGAACATCCCGATAGCAGGATGCCAAGGGAAAGGAATGTTATCAGCAAACGTCTCATTCCGTCAAAGGTATAGGTTGAGAACAAACATTACAATCTACTAAGCGTCTCATTTGTAACAACTTGCATGGGTCAAGCTACGCAGGAAACACACGCAGCCCTCAAAAGCCCCCTATCCACCGAGATTCGATCATCGTCGGATACGTCCGTACCTTCGTTGCTCTGGCATTGAGGAGTGAAGTACTGAAGTAGTATCAAAGAAGGAGAAGAACGTGGAGATAACAAACAAGCAGATAGTGAAGGTCAGGCAGATAGATCAACCGCTAGAAACGGTTTGGTGGCGATGGAGCACGCATGAAGGATTAAAGACCTTCTTTGGCGTCGACAACCAGATAGTTCTCGCGCCAAATGGTGCTTTTGAGATCTACTTTCTCATGGACAACCCATATGGGCTTCGCGGTAGCGAAGGGTGCAAGGTCTTATCGTATGTGCCGGAGAGAATGATCTCCTTCACATGGAACGCACCTCCCAGTTATCAAGCTGAGAGAGATTCCGCACATCGTACCTGGGTAGTCGTTGAATTTGATGCAATCGATCAACGAACAACCAAGGTCACCCTCACCCATCTCGGTTGGCCAAACGAGGGAAACTGGAATCTCGTCTACGACTATTTCAATGCCGCTTGGGATGTTGTGTTGGATTGGCTTGCCGCATGATCAGACGCATCATTGATACAGATTACGAAGGCATTGTTGAGGTAGCCCTTCGATCGGGCCTCTTTGACGACGATCAGCTTGACGTCCTTTCTGCCATGATCCGCGAACCATCCGAACAGGACGTGTGGTTTGCCGATCTCACCGGTGATCGGCCAACGGGTGTAGCGTATCTGGCACCGGAGAAGTTCACCGAAGGGACCTGGAACCTCTATTTCATTGCCGTTCATCCCGACAATCAACGTCGAGGAAGGGGCAAGTCCATCCTCGAATTCATCTGTGATTGGCTGATTCGACAAGAGCAACGAATGTTGATCGTTGAGACAGCCGGTATCCCCGACTTCCAATACGTACGGGACTTCTACGCGGCAAACGGATTCGAGAACGAAGGACGCATCAGAGACTTCTATGCTGAAGGCGTCGATAAAGTCATATTCCGCAAGCTCCTACCATAACCCACCCTATTACGCCGCATTCACATATGCCGGCTTTGGACCCAGGCGGAACCCACACGACCGCTGGATAAGGGTGACAACATCGTGCCGCTGCGTTTCGTCAGCCTTCGGCATGAGGAAGACGTCAAACCGGACGTCAGCTGTGCCCCCTGCCGCAGTGACCCACTGAGCAAAGTTTTGGTGTTGCGCCAGATCCCGAGCACCCGGGATCGAATCACAGTCAAATGCGTCAACCAGCTCATACTGACCCGATTCACGCTTGCGGAGGACCCCTACTACGCCCGGAACGTCATACGACGTCCAGTTATCTAATCCGACCGGCATCAGGAAGTGCATGCAGTTCAGGACGGGCATTGTGTGCAACATAATGGCTCTCGCTGTAATTGACCGATGATCTGTTTCGAGTTTGGTGCGGGTTGATTCCCGTACGAAAGTCGGGATAGTAGGTTCCGCAATATGTCACAGATAATCGCCGTTTGTTACACGGCATTTAGCGGCCACTTCATCTGCTCTTCCGTCCTTACGCTATATTTTTCAACGTCTTACGAGATCCCTATCGGTTTGTCTGCCTCCATTTTCTCCGATTAGTTACGTCATATTTTGGATTCATCAAACAGCAAAGAAACTTGGGGCAGATTTATCGCGTCCCCATTCTAAGCATTAGGAACCACCCAATATTAGTGAGCTAATCGTAACAAGGACTGTTGACAGACTCTGAATAGATTCATAACATGACATTTCACGAGATGAAATGAGGTAATTGAGAAATTTGAGCCAGCCGCTGTGTCATTTAAGATTGTCACACTCGTTTATCCGAGATAACCCATCTCAAGTCTATCTAAATGTTTCTTCCGAGTTGTATGTAACATCGAATAGTATTTTGACATTCATTATATCACAGTCTAAATGCTTAATTGCAATCGCACGTGGTTTCAATTGCAATTGAAGAAAATGTCGTCACACTTGGTTGGAGACCGATTTGTTAGCAGAACGCGGCAGCATTCTTTGTTACTCGAACGGATTACCATTGTTAGAGGTTTATCTCGGTCAATGGAGGATTCTAGAGTGCGAATTTATGGCCTGGTAATCCATGAGGTTGCTTAAAGAGATATTGCGGGTAGTTAGAGCTAAGACAAGCAAGTCTAATCTACTTGCACTGATTAGTGACGATAATGAATACTCCACTTTAACGAGCCGATTTCTAAGTGGCCTAGTTGAGGAAGAATATCAAACTGATGATGATGCATCGAGATCTTTATACAATTCTGGAGCAAGAGATACAAGATATCGGACATTAAAATCAAGAGCTTATGATAAACTGACGTTATCTATCCTAAACTTGAACATCAAGCCACCTGATCATTCTGAATATCTCAGTTCCTATTACAAGTGCATTCGATATGAAGTCGCCGCTCAAACGCTTATGCGTTTCGCCTCTCGGAAAGCTGGCTATATGGTTGCTCTTCGTACCCTATCGATTGCTCAGAAGTATCATTTTAGCTCTGTTTGTCTCTCGCTTTCAGCCTTAATTAGGGATTCAGCTGCTCTTTGGGGAGACCAAACAACGTTCTATCAGTATAACTTAAAAGTCAGATATTATTCGCGGTCTGTTGTATTTGAGCTTGAGTCCGATTTCCTTTTGGACGACCTCCGTCTTGAGTTAAGCGTGACGCATTATGATCGCAAATACTATCAGAACAAACACAAATCCGTATTGGACACAATCTCGTCAATGGTTGATAGTTGCCCTTCACACTTGCTTATTCTGAATAGGTATCGTGCATCGATAATCTATTATGAAACACTAGAAGAGTTTGATGAAGTAAAGGAGCAATGTGAAAGTGCGATCCACTACCTAAAAGGATTACCACATCTGACTCAGAAAGCGCGGCTGGGCGAGTTTCTTTTGAGACGCGTTGCAGCAGACATCTATACTCGGAATCCGGTATCAATTTCATTTATCAATGAATGTATGGCACTGTTCTCAGTTGGAGGACCTAATTGGAATACGGGTATGATTCTCTCCTTTGTCTCATCAATGTATAGCTTGGATTTTTCTCAGGCTAATGAAGTGCACAAATCTGTTTTCAATGCGAACAATTTCGATCAGATGCATGGGTTGGCGAAAGAACGCTGGTTGTTGCACAATGCTTACTTGCTACTAGCCAAACAAATCGGCTTGTCAGATTTAAAAGACATGTCCATTGATGGCTTTCGGATAAGCACGTTCCTTAACTCAATGACAAATGAATCAAAATCTAAACGCGGTGCTAACTCGCTTATCATCGTCTTCCACGCATTGTCACTTCTACTGAACAAAAATTTGATCTTGCCGAAAAACGAATTGAATATCTTAACGTCTATTGCACGAGATACCTACGAGATAGGCAACACACCCGAGTACGGCTTTTTATCAAGGCAATTCAGCAGATACCTCGGTTAAGAGGTAACCTCCCAGGTCTCAAAGCAGCACTTTCACCCTACCTCTCTGCGATCCGCGAGGCCGCGGCCATTCCGATGCCGGCGGAGGTCAATGAGCTCATACCGTACGATGTGATGCTAGAGGCGTACATGCGCAAGCTAGAGGCGGAGGAAGCGGCTGCGCGACGCTAGGTCACGCGGGGTGGGTTCAATGAGCAGAGCGATCGCGCCGGCCTGGCACGGGGGGCGCTCTACTCCCATGACGTCGTCATGGGCTAGGGTTATTTCGCCCCTTCGGGGCTCTTTTGTTCGCGGTTCGCTGTGTAGTGACCACTGACTGCTAACAGGAACCGGCACCCCCTCCCTAGCGGAGCGTGAGGGAGTGGGATGGGGGGCGAGTTCTTGACGTCAAGACGTGCCTCGACTCCGCTCGGCATGACGGTCGCTATTCGCTATTCGCTATTCGCTATTCGCTATTCGCCGTTCGCTATTCGCTATTCGCTGTTCGCTATTCGCTATTCGCTGTTCGTTGTGCAGTGACCACTGACTGCTAACAGGAACCGGCACCCCCTCCCTAGCGAAGCGTGAGGGAGTGGGATGGGGGGAGAGTTCTTGACGTCAAGACGTGCCTCGGCTCCGCTCGGCATGACGTTCGCTATTCGCTATTCGCTATTCGCTATTCGCTATTCGCTATTCGCTATTCGCTATTCGCTGTTCGCTGTTCGCTGTTCGCTGTTCAGTGACCACTGACTGCTAACAGGAAACGGCACCCCCTCCCTAGCGAAGCGTGAGGGAGGGGGACGGGGGGTGAGTTCTTGACGTCAAGACGTGCCTCGACTCCGCTCGGCATGACGGTCGCTATTCGCTATTCGCTATTCGCTATTCGCTATTCGCTGTTCGCTATTCGCTATTCGCTATTCGCTATTCGCTGTGTAGTGACCACTGACTGCTAACAGGAAACGGCACCCCCTCCCTAGCGAAGCGTGAGGGAGGGGGACGGGGGGAGAGTTCTTGACGTTAAGACGTGCCTCGGCTACGCTCGGCATGACGGACGTGCCTCTTCGCCTCTTCGCCCTGTCGCCTTGTGCCTCGACTACGCTCGGCATGACGGACGCTATTCAGACTAACGTATAGTAATCCCCCGATCCATCCGCATGGATGTGGACCACGCCGGCGCGGACGAGCTTGACCATGATCTGGGCGGCACGGCGTTTGGAGATGTTGACCAGGCGGGCGAAGTCGGGGATGCTGGCCTTGCCGTGACGTTCGAGGTAGGTGAAGAGGCGACGTTCTCGGTCGCCAATGCTGATGGTGATGGGCGCCGCTGCCGGACTCTGCCCGGCAAGGATCTTGGTCATTTCCTTACTTGCGGTGACGGAGTTTTCTCCTTGACGGATATAGGCCTTACGCTCGTGGGGACGTTCGTTTGGGTCGTCGGAGATGTACCTGTGTGGCTTGGCGTCACTGTTGGGAACGCGGATCACAACCACGTCCTTGAAGTCGATCTCGATGATCTCAACATCCACCTGCAACGGCGGAACAATGGCAAAGGTGGCTACCTCTACCTGCCCCACCTGCTCCTTCTCACTGCGCACACCCACAACGGTGCCGTCATCGTCCACCCCAAGTAACAGATAGCCCCCTACCGTATTGGCAAAGGCAATGATCTCCCGCGCGATCTTCTCCGTGGTGGTGAACTTGCGCTTGAACTCAACGGTGGATGACTCACCCCCGCCGATGATCTCCCGGAGCTCGTGTCGTTTTAGGGGCATGAGGTTGGACTATTGGACCGGTGCGTATTTCCATTGGGCCTTGGGCACCCACCATTGGGTTGGATTGTAGCCGGGCCGCACAGCGGAGTAGTTGACGTTTTGGAGACGGGTGTTGTAGACGCTTGGGTAGAGTGGACTCCACAAGAAGATGTAAGGCTGTTCCGTAGCAACGATCTGCTGGAATTCCTTCATGTAGGCGATCCTCTTGGTTTCGTCAAACTCGGTGCGGTTGAGGTCGAGCAACTGGTCGGCCCGCTTGTTCCGGAACCCCACATAGTTACTGCCCTTATTCCCGATCTGCGACGAGTGCCAGATCTGATACGGGTCGCTCGGGATTGGGTCGTTCACCCACCCGCCGATGTACATTTCAAAATTGCGCGTGCGGAGGTTCTCTAGGAAGACGCTCCACTCGAGCTTCCGGATGTCCATCTTGACGCCGATCTTGCGGAGCTCTTCGGACATGGTGATGGCAATGGCCTCGCGCATCTCATTGCCGGCGTTGATCAGGAAACTCACATGGAGGGGCGTCCTGCGTCCACCCAGGACCTTATCCAACACTCCGTCACCATCCGTATCTGCCCACCCTGCTTCTGCCAGGAGTTGTTTTGCGGTGTTGGGGTTGTAGTCGATGTTCGGCACCGAGGCATCATACTCCGGACGCTGTTGATAGATCGGTGAGTTCACCTTTACTGCCAAGCCCCGTACAACCTGTTTGATAAGGGCATCGCGGTCCAGACAATACGCCATGGCCTTGCGAACCTTTGGATCGGAGAGCACAGCACGTTCTGTATTGAAGCCGATGTAGGAATAGGCCTGTGTTGGGAAGGCGTATTTGCGCAAGAACGGAGTGGCCACGGTATCGATCTCTTCTGCGAACTTCGATGCCGGTACGTATTCCATGAAGTCGAGCTCGCCGTTCTTCAGCGCCACCACGGCCGAGTTTCTGTCGTTTACCACCTTGTAGATCAGCTTCTCCACGTAGGCCGGGTTCCACTTGTCCTTGCCGGCCGCCCAGTGTTTTGGATTCCGACGTAGTGTGACGGATTCCCCTGTCTTCCATTCGTCAAAGATGTATGGTCCGGAACCAACGTTGAGCTTTGTATCGCGCTTCACTTCTGCTGTGTTATACCACGTAGCAAAGTCCTTCAGCGCCGCATTGGCCTGCGCCTTCTCCATCGAGTTGGCTTCATCAAACGTATAGCGGTCGGTAAGCCCCTTTGGATCGAAGATGTGTTTTGGAACGATCCAGAGTCCGCCCAGGAAATATTCTGCCAGGAAATACGGTTGCGACATCGTGATCACCACCGTTTTATCATCGGGTGACACCACATCCTTCACCGACTCATAATAATTCCTTAGCGCCGCTCCGTCCGTGATCAGCGGGTTCTTCACCACCTTATACGAGAACACCACATCTTTTGCGGTAAGGGGCTTCCCATCACTGAACGTTATCCCGTCACGCAGTTTGAAGGTATACGTCAGATGATCATCACTGATGGTTGGACGTGCCTCCGCCAGCACCGGATACAAGTCCGTTGTGACAAAGTCCTGCGCCAACATCTTCTCATACACCCGCTCAAACACCGCACTCGCCGATGCATCATTCGTGATCATCGGATTCAATCCCTCCGGATCAGAAAGCTCGTGGATCACCACCCACTCGCCAACAACTGCGTCACCCGCAGCTCCCCCACTACCACCCTGCTCATCACCCCCACATGACATCAAGAAGAGCGCAGGAACCATTAAGAGTACTGCGATACTACTCGTCATCAGACTGGAAATACGTAACCGTCCTTTGATCGATGCTGCCTTTTGTATTACGGCGTCGAGCGATCTCTTCTTGGAGTCGGTCTGAGAAGACCTTGGAGGCATTGTAGCCATAGGTGCGCAGGAGATAGTTAAGAGCAATGGTTTCGGAGATCACCGTGACGTTCTTTCCCGGGAAGATCGGGAGTTTGACCGACGGCATTTGCACGCCCAGGAGGTCCAGCGTGGACTCATCAAGGCCCGTGCGATTGTATTCACGTTTTTCGTCGTACACCTCAAGTTCAACGATGAGTTCACATCGTTTCTGGAAACGAATAGAGCGGATGCCGAACATCTCGCGCACATCGATCACACCCAGACCGCGGATCTCCATGAAGTGTTTTACCAAGGACGTGCCCGTACCCATGAGGATACTTTCGCGTTTCTTGGTGAGGACCACGATATCATCAGCTACGAGTCGGTGGCCCCTTTCCACAAGGTCCAGAGCGATCTCACTCTTGCCAATACCGCTCGATCCCGTAAAGAGCATACCCACGCCGTAGACATCAACAAACGATCCATGCACCGAGAGTTGGGCCGTGAACTGATCGTCCAGGTATTCACTCAGCAGATAGATCGTCTTTGTTGTATCGAACGGCGTTGCAAACACCGCAATGCCCTTTGCCTCTGCCAGATGCACAAGGTCATCATCCAGCACATGGTCGTTAGCGCAGACGATCACCGGCACATTGAACGAACAGATGCGCGCAAACGCCTCTGCCCGACGCTCCGGCGACAGCGACTTCAGGTAATAGAACTCCGTGTTGCCAAAGAGCTGCACGCGGTAGTAGGTAAAGAACTCCGTATACCCAGCCAGCGCCAATTGCGGCCTGTGCAAACTCTTGTCCGTAATGGAATTATCCAGCCCCACCTCACCCGTAAGCGGACGCAAGTGCACCGGACCCGTGAGCAACTCACGAACCGTTATGGATTCCTTGAAGATGGGAGGAGAGGCGCGGAGAGAAGGCATTCTTTTTAGTTACTAGTTACTGGTTACTGGTTACTAGTTACTAGTTACTGGTTACTGGTTACTAGTTACTAGTTACTCAATCATTCAATTACGGGGTTACGGGGTTACAGGGTTACAGGGTTACGGGGTTACGGGGTAACTAGTAACTAGTACCTAGTAACTGGTAACTAGTGACTTGTCTGCTTATCATGGATCTTCGTCAGCTGGCGTTGGATCTTCTGTGCGGCGTCGTGGATGGCCTTGCCGAAGTCTGGGGCGGATTCTTTGGCAACGATGAGTTGACCATTGATCTTGACGGTGAATTCGCAGGTTTTGGTGAGGGGGCCTTCATCAACGATGGCATCGACGCGGATGATGGAGCTGTGGAATTTTTCGAAGTGTGTTGCGGCGTCAACGGCGGCTTGGTGTTCGGTATCGGTAAGAGTGCAATGGCGGGTGGTGATATGGATATCCACGATCGTCTCCTTTGTCAATGAATGTATGAAGTGCTTCGGCAACTAACCATGGGAAATGTAGGAAGGAATCTGCTCCTTGCAAAGGAACATTCTCACGAGTTTCCCACGGCCTTGGCTGGTGGACGTATGAAGAGCACAAATCCTATACGGAGTTGAAGTCCACCCGTCTGGATCTTGTAATCTCCCTGCAACCGCGCAGGTGTTTCTGCCACAAATGAGTCGGCGGTCTTGGTAAAGAGAGGGGCGGTAAGGGGCATGTACAGATAGCCCCCTTCCATGGTGATGGCAGCGCGGATATTGGCGCCGAGTTCGTCATCGAGTCCGAGGGAGACACCGGCGCGGAGCATGACGGCCGGGACGAGGTGTGTTTCGTTATAGCGTTCGCCGCCGAGACGTGCGCCGATGGACTGCGATTCGGTGATGGTCTCCGTCCAACGGAAGGTGGCAGCGCCCATTCCAATGCCTGCCCCAACGAAGCCCGTGAACTGTCGGGCATGCGGGTAGTAGTCGATCGTCAGCAGCGCCGGTATACACGTGAGCGCAATATCCTGCGTGATGTTTTGAGGGGGCGCAAACGACGTATCGGTGATCAGCGGTTTATAGTCGTAATTCTCCCGCACCACGGCCTTGTAATACCCTGCCATCACGCCGATGCTGGCGTTGCCGAGTTGGTAGGTGGAGAGTGATGCGGAAAAGCCCATGGGGGCGTTGAAGCCGCTGGCCTTGCCGCCCAGGACCAGTTGATAGTCCTTGAAGAACTCGTCGGCATCAATACCAAACGTCCACATTGCCGAGAGTTCGGCGCGAACGGGTTTGAGATTGCCTTTATGGGCCGGACGTGTAGCACCAATGACCAGACTATCGGCAGCGAGTGACGTTACCACAGAGCAACACATCACGAGAACAACGATGATGGTGCGCACGATCAGAGGATCCGTTTTCCCATCGACGAGGCAATGATCTCTGCTGCGAACTCGGCGGTCTTGTTACGATCATCGAGGATCGGATTCACTTCGGCCACCTCGAGCGAGGCATAGGCTTCTACTTGGGAGATCATTTCCATAAAGACGTGGGCTTCGCGCATGGTTAAGCCCCCTGCCACCGGAGTACCAACACCCGGGGCAACTGAGGGGTCGACGCCATCCATGTCGAAGGAGATGTGTAGGTGGTCAACACTCCGTCCCATATCCTCCAGGACGCGAGACGCGATCTCATACATCCCAAGGCGGTCCACATCAAACATCGTAAACGCCGCCACGCCCAATTCCTTGATCAGTTCCCGTTCTCCCGCATCGATACTGCGGAGTCCGATAATGGCAAGGTTGCGCGGATCCAGTTTTGTGAACTCGCCCCCTATCCCAAGAAGAGAAGGGTGTCCATATCCCATTGCAACGGCAAGGGGCATTCCGTGGATATTTCCGCTTGGTGTTGTTTCCGCCGTATTCATATCCGCGTGGGCATCGATCCAGATCACTCCAAGCGTCTTGCCCTGTTCCTTGCAGTGGGCAGCGATACCCGCAACAGAGCCAACCGACATCGAGTGATCGCCGCCGAAGATCAGCGGGAAATGTCCGTCATCCAGGATCCCCTTCACCCGCGACGAAAGCACCGAGCTCATCGCCGCCACTTCCGGCAGATACTTCAGCTTCGCGTCCTGCAGTTCCTGCACCTCGATGTTACGGATCGGGATATCCCCTTCATCCACCACCGTATAGCCAAGCTCTTCGAGTTTGAGATCCACATCGGCGATACGCAGAGCAGAGGGCCCCATATCAACCCCACGGCGGTCGGCACCAAGATCGATCGGGAAACCAAGAACACGAATTGTTTGAGAGCGACGCATGGTTATGCTTATGACGTTATGACTGTTATGACGTTATGACCTACAAAAGTACGTCATGCCGAGCGGAGTTTTTTTTCTTCTCTAGGTCCCTCGTCGCTACGCTTCTCGGGATGACGCTGGCCCCGCTGGTCTTTGTACAAAGAAACGCGAGCACCATCATTGATGGTGCTCGCGTTTCTATCATTGGGAATAGGATTGAGGTAGCGTCATTCCGAGGAGCGAAGCGACGAGGAACCTACGCCAGCAAGAACTCACCCCCCTGCCCCCTCTCTCACGCTTCGCTAGTGAAGGCGTGCCGGTTCGTAACAGAGGTTGGGAACAATGAACGTCATTTCTTATCTGTCATGCCGAGCGGAGTCTGTCCGGCCGAAGGGAGGATCGAGGCGCGCCGTACGTCGGGCTAAAGCCTGTGGCGAGTAACTCCGAAAATCCGTATCTCCGTAACTTTATTCCCATGTCCACCCGCACTTTCGAAGAACTCAAAGACGCTGTGAATAATGCCACGCGTAATAGCGATGCCGCTTCATTGATGGAATGCGCTGAAGAGCTCCACGCTCTGGCCACGTCAGAAGCCGAGGCAGTGGCGCACACCGCTCGCGGTGTGGGTTTCGCGCTTGGCAGCAACTACCCCGCGGCGCTGGAGCACTACCACCACGCCCTGGCAATGCACGAGGAGCTAGGCAACCGCAGCGGCGTGGCACGCGTTACCATGAACATCGGCAACGTGTACCGGAACTCCGGCGACTACCATGCGGCGCTCGAGCAGCTCCACCGAGCTCTTGCAATGCACCAGGAGCTTGGAGACAGAAGCGGCGTGGCACGTGTCACCAACGGCATCGGCGTCGTGCACTATAGCACCGGCAACTACCCCGCGGCGCTCGAGCACTACCACCGCGCGCTGGCAATGCACGAGGAGCTAGGCGACAGCAGCGACGTGGCACTTGTCACCGGCAACATCGGCGGCGTGCACTATCACACCGGCATCTACCCCTCGGCGCTGGAGCACTTCCACCGCGCTCTGGCAATGCACGAGCAGCTAGGCGACCTCAGCTACGTGGCGCGCGCCACCGGCAACATCGGTAACGTGCACCACTTCACCGGCAACTACCCTGCGGCGCTCGAGCACTACCACCGCGCGCTGGCAATGCATGAGGAGCTAGGCGACCGCAGCGGCGTGGCAGTCGTCACTGGCAACATCGGCAATGTGCACAGCAACACCGGCAACTACCTCGCGGGGCTCGAGCACTACCGCCGCGCAATTGCCATTCACGAGGAGCTAGGCAACCGCAGCGACGTGGTAGGCGTCATCGGCAACATCATAACGGCAATGATTGGATCAGGGGAGCACGCCGAAGCTGAAGCTCTGCTGCAAACCATGGACACTTTGCAGATTGATAATCCCCATATCGTCGTTCAAAAAGAACAGAGCCGTGCATCGCTTCAGGAGCATCATGGCACCCTTGATGAAGCAAGAGCAACTCTTCGAGCGGCACTGCTGATCGCTCAAGAACACACGCTTGTTCCAAAGCAGGCCGACATACATAAATCTCTGCGCGATCTGGCATTGAAACAAAACGATCTTGCCGGATACGTAGAGCACAACAACGAATTCACACGCATCACAGAAGAGGTCAACGGCAAGGAAACCGCAACCAAGATGGCCATGCAAGAGAAACAACGCGAGATCGATGCTGTTCAACGCGAACACCAGAAACACATGGCCGTGCTGCACTCAACACTTCCAAAGCACATTGCCGATAGAGTAGCGCGCGGTGAAACAGTAAATGATCATCATGAGAATGCAGCACTGATCTTCCTGGACATCGTGGGCTTCACATCTATCAGCGACCGCATTCCGTCAGGTCACGTAGTGCATTTGCTCGAGCAGATATTCACCACACTTGACGCAGTGTGTGAGAAACACAACGTCGTCAAGATCAAGACAATTGGTGACAGCTATATGGCCGTGTCCTTCGGAACAGCGAACAGCGAAGAGCGAACAGCGAACTCAGGACACATTTATGATGCCGCAACGTGCGCACTCGAAATGATCGCATCGCTCGATACATTGGTGATCACCATGCCCCCTTCCCTTGGAGAAACATCGTGGACAAATGACATCGGCGAGATAAAGGTCAGGATCGGAATGCACTGCGGTCCAGTCACTGCCGGCGTTATCGGCACCGCCCGCATGCAGTATGATGTATGGGGCGATACGGTGAATGTGGCGAGTAGGATGGAATCTACATCAGAGCCAGGTAAGATCCACGTCTCTGAGGCATTCGCTACGCTCTTGCCTGCGACCTCTTCTGGCGACTCGTTCGAGCGACCTCTTCAGGTTTTGGAGCGCGGCGAGATTGAGGTAAAAGGCAAGGGTATGATGAAGACGTATTGGTTGGAGTAACACGGGCATTCCGAGGAGCGGAGCGACGAGGGACCTAAGTGGCAACCTCAACTCACCCCCCTGCCCCCTCTCTCACGCTTCGCTAGAGAGGGGGTGTCGGTTCGTAGCAGAGGTTTGGTATTCTTCACAACGTCATAACCCGATATGCACAGGTCTTCACACCATCAGCATTCTGGAGTACGAGGATGTAGACGCTTGGTGCAAGACCCGGCGGAAGCTGGATGTTGTAGGTGTTGTTCTCGTTGTCGGTGTTGACATCAAGTGTTCCTTGCGCAACGTTCGCGCCGCTGATGGTATAGATGCTCCATGCAACAGCTTGTGATGTTGATGAGCATGAGACGGTTGTCGAACCTGATGCTGGGTTGGGGTAGATGAGATCTGGTTTCGATGACGCTGATTCATGAGCGATGTTCGTGGGGGTCTGCGTGAGGTCGACGGCAAATATTTCTGATTGAGATGCTACAAAGAACTCAGTCATTTCATTGTTGAACGTCGGTAGTTTATCAGATGCGATTCTTGTCTCGTCCACGATTGCATGTGGCTCTGTTTCACCGACATTCCATTTGCAAAGTCTATTGCGCTCATTATCTGGAAGCCACGATGAAGATCGGATGCCGAAATACGTCTTGACATCGGGACTCCATGCAAAAAATCCGAAATCTGGTTCGCCGTTACTTCTGAGTTCCCAAAGAATCTCTCGAGAGGCCAAATCCATAACGACAGCCTTGGATTCAAGAGACACGCGCGGTTCAGACACGCTACCGGTGCCACCGGATGTCATGAGTTTACTGCCGTCATCCGAGAACGCCGGGAATCCATACAAGCCAGTGTTAACAGGCGCAATACCGGTGTCAGCCAATGGCTGGATGACAACAAAGCCATCAAAGGTGACCCCATTTATAATTGAATCCGTTCTGTAGGCCAGCATAGTCTCGGCCTCGTCAAAGCACATCCACCCAAACTGAGCTCGTTGAGTCGTCTTCCACGTTTTACCGGTTTGACGGTCGATGACGACCCCATAGTCCATCGCGAGGAACCTGCCTTTGGAGGAGAGTACAAGGCCCTGTGGGGGATAATGGTCGTAGAATCCAAGACCTCTCTCCGCAGAGTCTAACAGACGCTTTGATGGATACTCTATCATAACCGTTCCTACGTTAGCGATGTCGCCGCTTCGAAATGCTACTAAACTCCCATCATAGGTAGTCCCAATGTTAACTACTCTTTGCTGGCTTAGACCCTTGATCTTGTCCCACACTGATGGGTAGTCCCGCATATTGATGGTGTCGGTGATCCTGCCTTGTTTAGTGTCGACCACAAGCACAAAGCCGTGTTTTGTTCCAACGAAGAAGAGATCAGCGTTGCGCGCATAGGCAACACTTCCCGTACCCCGCATGTTTGGAGGTGTGATCGTCCACTTGCGCTCGCCAAGACGCGGAAGCGTCTCTTGGGCTCTTGACTCATAGACCTGCACAAGCAGGGCCAGGATGCCTATGGCGATCATTACTACGCGTTTCATTGACCTTCTCTGTGAGTGACGAAGGCAATCTAGGTACTGGGGGAGCTTGGTTGTACCTTGACAGAACCTTAACTGAATAGCGAATAGAGAATAGCGAATAGCGAATAGAGAATAGAGAATAGTGAATGTCATGCCGAGCGGAGCCTGTCATGCCGAGCGGAGTCGAGGCACGCCGACTGGCAAGAACTCACCCCCCTGCCCCCTCTCTCACGCTTCGCTAGAGAGGGGGTGCCGGTTCGTGGCAGAGTTTGGGGATAGGCACATAGATGCGGTATGGTTGACTATTCCGATCCAACCACGAATGTCAGTGATTCGATGATTGTACCGTCCTGGGTGCGACGGATAGCCGAGTATAGATCTGATGAGAGTGCAGTTCCGTATGTAGAACGCAGATTCCAGGAGACGGACTGTTGTGAGTCAGCAAGAGCAGCGTTCCATACTATCTCCCCTTGTAGGGAGACAACGGTGACGGTTGTGGCTCCAGCGACTTTCTTCACGAACGATAATGTGACGTGGTCGTAGCATGGGTTTGGGTACGATGATTCATGTGAATCGGAGGGCCCGCGGGGGGGGCCTCCGGAAGTATCAGGTAGTCCCTTCGGTCGATCCTCCACACGATAGATGTCGAGTCCTTCATCCAGGAGCAACCTCTGCAGATCAATGATATTGGCTACGTTTGGTTCACCTGTAACAACTAACAGGCGAGCGCCAGCCGTGTCAATGGACGCTTCGATGTAATATCTACCTGGGACGTTAACGATCCTCAATGGAATGCTATCTGTTGACTTATAGAATACGAGGTCGATAGACTTAGTTGAGTTCCCACTCATATGATTTCGTACCTCAAGAACGAGACTCGAATGTGGAACGGCTAGGATGTTCTTCGGCAACCGTGCCGACAGTATTTGCGCACCCGATGTTGCGTCATACACACCATGATTTGGTACCCAGAGGTACTCCCCGTTGTGTACGAATACTGCTGGGCCCACCGGGATGTTGGGCAGTTCCTCGCATTCACCCGTAGTGGCATTCTCTCGCCATACGCGTCTTACCGCCTTTGATGTGTCCTCTGCAAGATTGCCCAAAAACAATGGTCTATCCTGTGATGGGTCGAATGCTACGTAGAGAGGTGAGTCCCAACATGGCACGTCGTTGGCATTGGAGTCCTCAGAAAACGTCATCATATTCATCCAGCCTGATTCAAGATTTCCATGTAGGAAAGAACTCAAACCGTAACTAATGTATCTCCCATGATATTGATCGGTGGCCCGCTCGATTCTATACCTTGCAGTTGGATATTGGCTATTGTTGGATGTGAACGACGTACTTCGGAAAGCCCATTCTAAGTCTCGCAGGTCAACGACATTGTAGTGAAGTATCTGCCATGGGTCTGGACCCGGTTCATTTCCGCCATACCCATCACTTGACCGATAGGATGATTGAAACACTACAAGGTTGTCTGAGGCAAACGCGGTAACAGCCCTTGTTTCCCAACTTACCAGACCACTTCTCATCATCAGCACCGAATCATGATCAAGATCGACGATCCCTGGTACCGGTGCGCCAAAAGCTAAACGATCCCCAGAGGGAGAGAGAGCAATGCTTCTACCAGCTGATCCGATCCACGTTGTGTACTTCGAACGCTCCAAAGGGGCTACCGTGAATTGTCCGACAGTATCACTCACAACATTGTTGCCATCAAAGAGTCCAACGCGGATCGAGTGACTCCCTATCTCCTTCGGATAATAGACTCGACCGGCAATTGGTTTGTCGTCGACTTCAACGCGAATCTCAAGGGGCTTTGTGATCGGTAGAGATGCAAAGGTCATGACCTTAGGACTATGCTCTGTTACCACGAGTGATTCAAACTGGGCATGGATACGTGGAGTTTGCGTCGATGGCGGCACGATATACACGGGCATGGGCTGACCAGGCAATACAACAACCTGTCCATTCGGTGATATCGACCAAGGGGCACTGTATACATATGAAATGTACAATGAGTACGGCAACGGCATTCTATACTTCGGCCCTGAAAAGATGTCGTACACGGCTATGTAGCCATCACGAGACTCTCCAATACTCCGCATACCATCTGAACTCACTATTCCATTAATTATCTCAGGTAACTCTACAAAGAGGACGTCGTTGGTACCATCGTAGATACCATTGCTGGAGAGAATGTAGTTGGTTCCATGAAGAAACTGATCGATACCAACGCCGGGGCAATTGCCGATCAGTTTTGATCCTCGAGTGACTCTTTGACAATAGCGGACGGCGTTGTTTTTGAAATCTATATAGTACGTTAAGCCATACGCCAGCAGCAATGAGTCATGCTGACCAAAGGACGCGTGGAAAAGGTAGCTGCTTCTCTCAAACGGCTGCGATACGGACTTAGTTTTCCTGTTGTAGATGAACCCATTACCGACAAGAACATTCCCCGACGGACTAATGAATAGCTTCCCGTTGTTTTCATAGGGCCTTGACGATGTCGGAAGTGTATCAACTTCACGGAGAGCCCCTTCTAACGAATAGCTAGATATGAGTAAAGCCCGAGTGGTGTCTCCGGAGAGCCTCATCGCTACAACAACGCCCTCTCGATGTTTCTCGAATGCGATTGCCTCTACACGTCCACCCGCCTCCCATGAGCGAATGATCGACCCACTAACGGCATCGCAGATCGTTACAATAGTGCCGTTGGCATACACCACCGTCGAATCACTTGCATTGACAATCGCCACGTACGGTGGAAGCGTCCATGCCACAGGCAAAACTGGTACTTGCCCAGAGGCAACGCCGCATCCAACAGCAACAAGTAGCAGTATGAGAGATTTCATACAGCAAAGCTAGTGGCAATTGAACCGAATGGAACCTTGACAAAACCTTAACTGAATAGCGAATAGCGAATAGTGAATAGCGAATAGCGAATGTCATGCCGTGCCCTACGCTTCTCGGGGTGACGCTGGCCTCGCTGGTCTATGTACAAAGAAACGCGAGCACCATCATTGATGGTGCTCGCGTTTCTATCATTGGGAATAGGATTGAGGTAGCGTCATTCCGAGGAGCGGAGCGACGAGGAACCCCGCCCCTCGACTACGCTCGGGGTGACGTGTGCCTCGACTACGCTCGGGGTGACGTTGCCTCTTCGCCCTGCCCCTCGACTACGCTCGGGGTGACGTGTGCCTCGTCTACCCCCGCACTGTCCCGCCGCTCATCAAGTGCGTGAGCACGGTGGCGAGCTGGCGTTTGAGTTCTTTGCGGTGGGTAACGAGATCAACGAAGCCGTGTTCGAGGAGGAACTCGGAGCGTTGGAAACCTTCGGGGAGTTTGCGGCGGATGGTCTGTTCGATCACGCGCGGGCCTGCAAAGCCGATGAGGGCCTTGGGTTCGGCGATGATCACGTCACCCAGCATTGCATAGGAGGCTGATACGCCCCCTGTAGTGGGATCTGTCAGGATGGAGATGTATGGGAGGCCTGCCTCGCCGAGTTCGGAGAGGAAGGCGCTGGTCTTTGCCATCTGCATGAGGGAGAGGGCGGCCTCTTGCATGCGGGCGCCACCGGAAGCGGAGATGAAGACAAAGGGCATCTTTTGTTCGAGGGCGCGGCGACCGGCTCTGACGAATTTCTCGCCCACCACGGATCCCATGGAGCCGCCGATGAAGCCGAAGTTCATACAACCAAAAGCAACGGGTACGCCGTGGATGGCACCGGTGCCGGTTGTAACGGCATCGGGCAGGTCCGTGCGCGAGTAGGCTTCTTTGAGTCGGGCCTTGTACGGACGTGTGTCTACGAACTCCAAGGGGTCGGCAGAACGGACCTGACGGTCGGTCTCTACCCACGTCCCCCGGTCGATAAGCACATCCACATACTTGCTGCTACCAATGCGGAAGTGACTGTCACACGTAGGACACGTGTAGGCGTTCTCTTCAAGCTCTTTGCGGTAGATAATGGTTGCGCACTCCGGACACTTCGTCCAGAGTCCGTCGGGCATCTCACGAAGCTGCTGCTCCGTTGTGATGTTTTTGTTTTTTCTGAGGAACCATGCCATGTGCGAAAATAGCGAATAGCGAATAGCGAATAGCGAATAGCGAATAGCGAATAGCGAATAGCGAATAGCGAATAGCGAATAGCGAATCTAGAGCTGACTGAGGCGTTTGATGGTATCTGGGTACTTCCTGACCATGAGGATCAGCAGGGCGGCTTGGGTATTGGGCTTAGCCCTGCCTTGCTCCCAATTCTCTAGGGTTCGGGCATTGGTACGGAGGTATGCCGCAAACACTGGCTGCGAAAGCCTCAGATTCGTGCGGATGGCAACTAACTCGTCGGGGCTGATGGTCGGAACGTCGTGCTCCACAAGCACATGTCGGCGAAGGGTGATCTTCCCTTCTCGTTCATGCTTTAATGCATCGATTCCCTCGGCGATCTCTTTGAAAAGAGATCTCTTGGATTTCTTTGTTGACACATTGATCTCGTGATAATCTATGTGTCGTAATATACGCTATTTGCGTACACTTTGAGTGCTACCGCACCAGTACCACCTTGTCCGTCCGCCCGTTTGCACGGCGCATATACACACCAGAAGCAAGCTGCTCGACCTGAGCACTAGTGGTGGCCACCACCATCCCACGCATGTCCATCACATAGTAGCCATTCTCAGTCCCATCATACGTCCCATCCTCAGTCCCGTCTTCAGCGATTGACGTAGCTCCCACCTCCACGTTATGAAACGTGATCGCGCCCACGCCGTCGGCATTCACCAGCCACGGACCTTCGTAGATCACTTCTGTTCCGACGTAAAACTTATCCGGCACGTAGGAGATGCGTGATATGGGGCTTGCGAACGTGAGTTCAACGGCATCGTTGGTAACAGTAACGTTGGTTGGCTGGATCGTTGGATCGTCATTGGCAAAGAAGGCGTCTCGTGCGGTGCGCATGGAGCCCCCTATCGACATATCGGGAGTCATGCGCAGTTGTGCAGCGCGGTTGAATGTGAGGCGAATGCGTGTGCATTGTGCGTCGATGCAGTTGGCTGTTGCGATGGTTGGAGATGACGCGTATTTGCCGGGCATCAGACTGAGTTCGGTGATGCGGTAGAGGTTGAAGAGTTGTTCGCCGAGTGTGAAGTATCCGTCGGCGCTGTAGTGACAACCATCGTGGAAGGGGAGGCCGGCGGCGGCGTGGACAACAACCTCTGGGTGACGGTCTTCGAGCTTGCGCTGGGAGTCGCGGAGTTTTTGATGTCCGTCCCCACCACATCCCGGACGTATCTGCACAACCACGATATGCTGCAGATTGGGCAGATCCTCCAACCACGCATTGCGCAGTTGATCGAACAATGCGGTGTAGTCATCAGCACCACTGTTCGATTCACCCTGATACCAGAACAACCACCGGATGCGATCCTTGCTTCCGCTCTGTATCACACGATACAACCAACTGCCGTAGATCGTGGAAAGGTTGAGTCGGTTGTTTGGGTCGGGCAGATGTTGCTGGATTGACGTGCCCCCTACCCCACCATTGATCACCATCGTCGGCGTTCCCATCTTCTCAATGATGGCATTCTGCATGTACAGTCCCCACCCGCCAACATTTGCTCCGCCACCGGTGCCTTCTGCAGAGCTTGCCTTGTATAATGTATCGGCTCGCTGCGATGAGAAGTTGCCGCCATAGGTACGAGAGAATGGTGAGGGGGCTATCCCGGCCGCACCAAAGATCGAATTGGATTGTCCGGTGATGGCGATCACTTCACCGCACGTGATGTTGCGGTTGTTGATGACGGTGTCGAGCTCAACGCCGCCGGTATCGGCTGTGACGACAACATTGTACAAGTGTGCGCCCGACTCAACAACAAAGCCCACACGGAACGTTGCATTGACGGCAAGGTCAAAGAAGCTTTGTGATACTACATCAACACCATTGGTGTCGACCGTCACCGCAACATTCTTCACACGAGCAGCAGCAACACGTCCGGCAACAAACAACGAATCTCCACATCTCGCCAACATCATATTCTGCGGCACAGCATCAAAGACGATCGTTGGCGGCAATGGGTCGGGCGTGCGTGCAATTGCATACCGCGCATGCAGGTACGTATCAAGTGCAAGCAGGTCAGCCCCCTCCACCTCTCTATCATACACAAGCACCTCGGCGATCTGTCCACTATAGAAATTCCCGCGCTGAAACGCACCAAGGAAGATCACACTATCCATGTTTTGTGGGATAGGATCGGCCGCCCCTTGTTCATTGTTCACTGCGATACGAGCTACACCCGATTCCGTATCAAACCGCACACGCACGATTGATGGACCATTCACTCCAACACTACTCACCGCTTGTTGTGAGAAATTGCCTGCATGCAACATCCGCGGAAAGGCAGAGCTGCCAAGCCAGAACGCACGGTCATTGCCCGACACGATGTTATTCGTTGCACCAATGTTGTTCACTTGCAGAACCACAACCACCGTATAGTCCTTGCCAACAGGCATGAGGGAAGGGGCTTCCATATACCCCGCTCCATCAAGCACCATTGATGCACGACCATTCAACGGAGCCGTTGTAACAGCGGACGAACCCTCGGGTACAAACGCCGCTCTGCCATCAACGATGTTCTTCCACGACACGAGCTGACCCTGCGCGTTCTGCGTTACTAAGGAGTCAGCACGCAGCCACATCTTCAGTCCGGCCTGCGGCACCTGAGCGCAAAGAGAGGTAGTGATGGCGAGAAGGAGGAGGAGTGTCTTCATAGATGCACCAGTTAGTAAGGGCGAGGCCATGCCTCGCCCGAAATATACGTGCATGGGAGTCGAGGGGGCTCACAACATCGGGCTAAAGCCCGACGTTAGTCAAGAACTCACCCCCCCTGCCCCCTCTTTCACGCTTCGCTAGGGATATCAAGAACTCACCCCCCTGCCCCCTCTCTCACGCTTCGCTAGAGAGGGGGTGCCGTTGCCTATTGTGAGTGTTTCGCGAGCGCTGTTGTAGTGCAATGAATGTCACGTTGTGATCGCTGGGAAGCACGTAGCGGGTATGAGGAACCCCTACGAACAGATCGACATGATCAAGATCGCACGGCAGATGCGTAAGAAGATGACGCCTGCCGAACGGATGCTTTGGGAGAGGCTGCGCGCTCGGAGACTTGGTGGCTTTAAATTTCTACGCCAGCATGTGGTCCGCGATTCGATCGCTGACTTTTATTGTCATGAGCTTCGTTTGATCATTGAAGTTGATGGCGAAGCCCATCATTCTCCCATTCAGCAAGAGCGCGATGACGAACGCGACTTTCAGTTGGCTGCCCACGGCTATTGCACAGTGAGAGTCAGCAACGCAGATGTGTTAACTGATCTCGACGCTATATGTGAACGACTCCTCGATCTCATCTATGCCGAGATCGATCATTTACTCTAATGACGCTGTGTCTCAATGACTAATGACAAATGACTAATGACAGTTTACGCACCGGCACCCCCTCCCTAGCGAAGCGTGAGGGAGGGGGACGGGGGGAGAGTTCTTGCGTGGCGCGTAGCTCGGCATGACGCTGTGCCTCGACTACGCTCGGCATGACGCTTCGCTCGGCATGACGCTACCGCCTCCACACCCTATACAACGCCTCGCCCGTTACGGGGATCACGCGGATGAGGAGATAGCGGGAGCTTGCACGCTGAGGGATCGCGATGTGATGATCACATGCGCGAGTAGATGATGCGATGTGTTCGCCGGTGTAGGTGTAGACGTCTACGTCGCAGTCGCGGCCGTCTCGGAGGCGGACGTGGATGCCGGCATCGGTGGGGAGCACGTCAAGCCCCATATCATTTCCGGAAGGGGGCGATACGGAGGTGGCGTCGTCAAGGAGGAAGAGGCCCGACTCGGTGCAGAGGTACATGCGGCCTGACAGCGAGTCGTGTTTGATGACCCAGATGTTTGCGGAGACATCGCCGAACTCATCGGGGATCCATGGTACGTCGTCGTAGTTGAGCCATGTCTCTCCGCCGTCGGTGCTGCGACGGACAATGCTGTCGCCTTTGATGATCGTTGGCAACGTAAATGTCCGAAAGCCCCCTACCCACACATCTTCTCTGTCTCCCACGGGTTGGAACTCTACGGCCCACAGACTGGTGTCTTCATGAGCGATGCGATACCACGATGCGCCGCCATCAGTTGTGCGCAAGGTTCCGCCGTTGCCCTTGATGTTCTTTGGGTCACTGATGGTAACGATGGCATAGCCAAGGTTTGGCGTGCGTGGTGAGAAGGCGATCTTGGGGATCTCAGCGTCGGGGGTGTAGAGATCGAAGCGGTCGTTGACAGGGACTGGACGCCAGGATCGACCAGAATCATCGGAGCGGACGATCACCCCGGACTGACATCCGGCAAAGAGGATGTTTGAACTGTCACGTCGGATAGCAACGGTGTGCAGTTTCGTGGTCATGGTGTTTGGCACTACACCCATCACCTCCCATGTCTCTCCGCAGTCCTGACTCCTGTACACTTCATTGATCGTTGATCCACGCACGGCATAGAGTGTTGTCACGTTATTCGGATCGTCAACGATGGCTTCGCTGATGAACCAGATACGTCGGTTCATACTATCGGCCAACACCCGCGTCCATGTCCGTCCTCCATCCGCCGAACGCATCACTCCGTCCATCACATAGCCCCCTACCAAGATCACATTGGTATCGGCTCTGCACACATGAACCGTTGTGAGGTGGTTGCCGGCATCAAGATCACCAAGAACGGAGATCGTCCACGTGCGACCCTGATCAAAGGATCGATAGAGCTGGTTCGACCAATTGCCAACGTAGAGTTTGTTCTTATCGAGCGGGTTGATGCGGATGGTATAGGCAAGTCCGGGCATGAGCGGACGCCATACGTGGGGCGGTGTTTGTGCCCAGGATTGGGCCACTGCGAACATCACCGCCATACCAACAAGAAGGGTCTTCACGTGCGCTCCGTCGAATTCTGTTGTTCGAAGATACGATAGGTGCGATTTTTGAGACACAGATGTCCGCAATTCAACGATCACTCCCTCTTCTTCTCTGCCTCCTCATCGTTGCATGTGAAGATACGAGTGCGCCGCCACCAACCACAGACGTCTGTTTTACCACCCAGGTACAGCCCGTGATCGATGCCGGCTGTGCAAAGAGCGGATGTCACGACGAAGCCGACCCCGCCGGTGATGTATTGCAACGTCCGGGCATCGTTGTCCCCGGAGATCCCGCCCAGAGCCGACTCATCAAGCTCCTCACCTCAACCGATCTCACCGTACGCATGCCCCCTCCCACCATGGCCTGCATTTGATTCACAGACCATCAACACCATCTCGCAATGGATCGATCAAGGGGCTTCTGTCAGCGCCTGCACATCCCCGCTCGACACAACAACAGTAACGTACACAACTTCCATCAAGAGGATCGTTGATCTCTACTGCGTTGGATGTCACATCAAACAAGTGAGCGGCAGCGGCCCCATCCTCACAACCCACGCACGTGTGAAGGACGAGATCATCAACGGTCACTTCATGCAAACCATAGAACACGAAGATGGCTACGTCCCCATGCCACCGGGACGAACCCGCGTAAGCGAACGAGAGGTGGAGCTGTTGAAGACGTGGGTACGACGCGGCATGCCGTAGGGGCAGGGCGAAGGGGCGAAAGGGCGAAGGGGCGAAGGGGCGAATGGGCGAAGGGGCGAAAGGGCGAAAGGGCGAAGGGGCGAAGGGGCGAAGGGGCTAAGAGGCGAAAGGGCGAAGGGGCGAAGAGGCGTTCGTCACCCCGAGCGGAGCCTGTCCTGCCGAAGGGAGGATCGAGGGGCGTCATTTCTTCCCGAGGTCCCACGTCTCTTCTTACTCCCCCACCTCACCACGAGACAAGGAGTTTCTCAGCCACAACTCCATCGGCGGATTGGAACAGCACCAGATAGACGCCGCGCTGGAATTGATCAGTTGAAACTCGGAGCGTATGAACATTAGAACTTGCGGACTCTACAACACGTTCATAAACAGTACGCCCTGCTTGATCAACGATCAGTACACGACCAGTGGAAGCCGTTGGTGTTGTTATTGTAATGTCGTCAATGGCAGGATTCGGCGAGAGTTGTAGGCCTTTAAGGTGCGTTAGATCACCGCTCGGATCTACGGATGTTGTGCCTACCCCTCCATTGAAGGTTACCCAAAGACCGTAACTACCACCAAAGATCGCATTGTTTGAGTCAATAGCGGCCAAGTGCGTAGCTCTCCACAGATTCGCAGCCTCAGGACGAGTATCAATGAAGCTAGATTGATCCTGCCATGTCAGGCCTCCATCGGTTGTACGATGTAGCGCTTTGCTACCACTAGTCCAGCCGTACAATGTGTCGACGAACACGACGGATGAACAACCGAACCTGCACACGTCCTTACTTGACCACGTCGATCCTCCATCACTAGTTGAATGCAACAAACCGCCAGCTGCTTTTCCAATAAGAGTATCAAGGAAACAAATATCGAAAGCTCTATCGAATGGGTATTTCGTAATGTCAGAATACGTAGTTCCTGAATCGGTGCTCTTGAAGATGTCTCGATCCCACACATGGGCGTAAACAACATTTTCACCCGGTGCTGTCATTCCGTCAAAAGCGAGTTGCGAATCAATCAACTGCCAGGAACCCGTGCGTGGAAAGTACTTGATAAAGACCGACTCGGTTTCATCTACGTAACCAGAAATGACCGTGTATTCGCCCCGATATGATGCAGATGAAGTCAATTTGTACTGTGTGCCTAATCGCGACAGTATTGAATCGGGTAAGAGCGGTGAAGCGTCGGACCAGCTCCTTCCAGTATCACGTGAGGCAATGAACACATTGCCTCCACATGCGAAAAGCATTGAGTCATTGACACTAGCAATGGTCTGAATGCCACTTCCGTCCCCGTCCGCTGGCGCTTCGTAGGCAATTGCGAACGATGCACCACGGTCAGAAGAACGGGCAATAACGAGAGTATCACCACGAACCCCCGCAGCAAACACAGCCGTAGGATTTGCAATGTGGATCTCCGTGATATCCAGATACTGCGGGCGTACGATCACTGCACGCTGCCACTGCGCCATCGTCGTTATCTGGCACAATATTCCAACAACTGCGAGCAGGGCTAGTCGCAACAAAGGCAGCTGAGTGCACATTGCTTCTGTGCTGGTAAAGGGGCTAGGCATTTCGTGTCACGATCATCGGAACGCTTGGGCTAGTTGGGGAAAGCCTGTCACACAAGTTAACCGTCAAATCGTCACAACTGTCACTACTTCAACTCACGATTCTCACCCCGAGCGGAGCCTGTCCTGCCGAAGGGAGGATCGAGGGGGACGTCATTGAGTCATTTGCCAACGCGTCATATGCTTAGGGTATGACCTGAACTCGGGATACCTGACTCCACTTGCCTCTGAACCATTTTTCATACCATCGCAAGCCATAATATGCATACTGGCGATGCATTCCGAGATATTGCATTCTAGGTAGTAAATCTGATTGAAGACGTTCACCTTCACCATCTTCCATCGGTTGCAACGCTTCCGCTGAACGGATCGATGTAAAGTAGACGCCGGTTTTCTCATCGTACGTCAGTTTGTATTTACTGCGACGGATAAGTGGTATCGCACCTACCTCTTTCACACGATAGTTCGTATCTACGTACCGTATCCGAATTGTTCTCAAGTCTTTCGAAATCGTTAGATCGGATGTAAATCCTCCGTATGTCATCTGACCAACACGTATATCTCCAGCTCGAAACTCGGAAGTCCCCGTCCAAAACTCAAGCACTTCTACATGACGTTCAAGAATTGAGCTGTGGACAAGCTTTCCGTTCAGAACTCGGAACAGATACGTGACCCGAATAACTGCTGCACTTGATCGAGGCCGTATACCCTCAACAACGAGCATCGTATTCTTGAGAATATATGCAGTATCGTAACCACGCACATCACTGATCCCGAAACCCGACCCGTTCATGGTTACCCAGATAGAGTCGCCAAAGAACTTGTGGCCTACGACGACATGTGATATGGTTCCTTCCCCACTGTCTTCAATCTCAAAATGTTCATGGACGGTACTGTCTTTTTTGTAATAGCTCGACCGTGGCTGTGATGACTCAATGAGTTCCGGGTCCTTTTTCTCGCTTTCACGCGGTGCGCATCCAATCAAGGAATTGCATATACCAACATGCGCACAGAGAATAACTGTCAAGCATTTTCTCCATGTAATCGTCGACAACATGTCCATGTGAGTCCTCGGTGCGTGTTTTCTCTCTGTCAGCGTATCGAGTAGCAGAGCCCTTACCCCCTACTACCATGGAGTCCCCGCCTGTTTCGACGGCTGCAAACTAGCATCAGTCATTGCAAGTATGACGGGCATAAAGGACTATGACCGACTACACGTACTGGCACCCCCTCCCTAGCGAAGCGTGAGGGAGGGGGACGGGGGGAGAGTTCTTGCTTGGCGCACAGCTCGGCATGACGTCATTTCGTCATACCGTCATGATTGTCATACCGTCATAAAAGTCATAACGTCATTTCCCGATCTTCAACACCTCATACTGGATCACACCGGCCGGGACCTTGGTCTCGATGATGTCACCAACAACCTTGCCGAGGAGGGCTTTTCCGAGGGGGCTGGTTACGGAGAGTTTGGCCTTTTCGAAGTCGGCTTCTTCTGGGGATACGAGGAGGTATTCGATCTCGCGTTTGGTCTTTTTGTTGAGGAGGGTAACCCGACTCAAAATGTAGACCTTGTCGTCCGGGAAGTCACTGGCGCTGATGACCTGGGCTTTGCCGAGAATGGTCTGTATGCGCGAGATGCGGATCTCGAGGAGTTCTTGGGCGTTCTTGGCTGCATCGTAGTCTGCGTTCTCAGAAAGGTCTCCGTGCGCGCGTGCATCGGCGATCTTCTGGGCGATGTCTCGGCGTCCAACGGTTTTGAGTTCGTGGACTTCTGCTTGCAGTTCGTGGAAGAACTCTTTGGTGACGTATACGGATTCGCTGGCCATGACTGAACCTTGAAGAGATCGATTTCGGAAGTATGATTAGAGGTGACGGAGCAGGTGCCCCATCTTGTCGCGTTTGGTCTCAAGATAACCCTGATTTTCTGCTGTTGCCGGAACTTCGAGGGAAACAAGGTCCACTACTTCGAGTCCGTGCGACTGCAAACCAACACGCTTCTTGGGATTATTGGTCATCAAGCGCATCTTCCGCACACCTAGGTCGTGCAAGATCTGCGCGCCAATTCCATAATCCCGTGGATCAGGCGGAAAACCGAGGTGGGTGTTGGCCTCCACGGTGTCCATTCCCTGTTCCTGTAAGGCATAGGCCTTGATCTTATTGGCTAGTCCGATGCCCCTTCCCTCTTGACGCATGTAGAGGACAACTCCGCGACCTTCCTTCTCGATCTGGTCGAGGGCGGCGTGGAGCTGGGGTCCGCAGTCACATCTGCGCGACCCAAAGATATCCCCGGTAAGGCATTCACTGTGGACGCGTACAAGAACGGGCTCGGGCGTTGTGATGTCGCCCTTGATAACGGCCACATGCTCCTTGCCATCCAAACTGTTCTCATAGATGCGCAGCACAAAATCACCATGATCGCTTGGCAGTTTTGCCTCGGCAACCATGCGTATAAGGGTCTCATGTTTGCGTCGGTACGCAATGAGATCCTGCACGGAGATCATCTTGAGATCGTGGTGTTTTGCCATTTCCAGAAGATCCGGCACGCGGGCCATTGACCCATCGACTTTGAGGATCTCGCACAACACACCAACGGGTTTGAGTCCGGCAAGCTTCATCAGATCAACCGTTGCTTCGGTATGCCCTGCTCTGCGCAGCACACCACCTTCTACAGCGATGAGGGGGAAGATGTGTCCCGGACGTGCGAAGTCTTCCGGACGCACGGCATCTTCTGCCATAGCGCGCACGGTTGCCGTACGATCACTCACAGAAATTCCACTGGCAGTACCATGCACGTAATCAATGCTGATCGTGAACCGAGTGCCGTGCAGGGCAGTGTTATCGCTCACCATGAGCGGAAGATCCAGCGCGCGTGCGCGTTCCTCCGTAAGGCTGGTGCAGATAAGCCCCCTACCTTCTGTGGCCATGAAGTTGATGTTCTGTTCCGTGCATAGCTCTGCCGCACAGATCAGATCACCTTCGTTCTCACGGTCTTCATCATCAACAACGATGATGCACTTACCGGCTTTGAGGTCGTTGACCGCTGATTCGATTGAGTCGAGCATCGAGAGTTGACGTGTTATTTGGCTACGACGGTGCCAACGGAGCTCTTATCGAACTTGACGTTGGTGTTGGAAGCGATGGTAACGGTGATGGTGGTTTCGTCAACCTCATAGACCGTTCCATGGATGCCGCTGGAAGTAACCACGGCGTCGCCCTTCTTGATGCTGGCAAGCAACTTCTGGTGTTCCTTGGCGCGCTTTTGCTGCGGACGGATCATCATGAAGTAGAAGATGGCGATCACTGCACCGAACATCACTACTGTTTGAATGAGTTGTCCGGTTGTATCACCACCAGCACCGCCGGCAGGGGCAGGTGACATCAGAAAGAGTGCAAGCATTGGTTCTCCGTTCGAAAAGGTCGTTTATGATCGTTGTTGATTGAGTCGTTCAATGGTCTCAGCAGCCCAAGGACGGAATGTGCCCTCGAGAATTTTCTCCCGAGCTGTTTTTACCAGCCAAAGATAAAGAACCACGTTCTGGATGATTACCAGCATGAGTCCCAGGATCTCTCCGGCGTGGATAAGATGACGAAGATACGCCATGCTGTAGTTCTGACTGCTTTCTGCCCCCACCAGGAGGTCGATGGGCTCGTCGCACTGTTTCCACCGTGCATTCTTGATATTGACCCGTCCGGACGTAGTAAACAGCGTCCCATTCCGCGCATTCCTGGTGGGCATCACACAGTCGAACATATCCACCCCCAGGTCGATCGCCCTCAGGATATTCTCGGGCGTCCCCACGCCCATGAGATATCGAGGTTTGTGAGGGGGCATTACCGCCGTAGAAGCCTCTGTCATGGCATACATATCCTCGGCCGATTCCCCAACGCTGAGTCCGCCAATGGCATAGCCTTCAAAGTCCATCCCCACAAGCTCTTCCATACATCCGCGTCGCAGGTCGGCATACGTACTCCCCTGTCCGATAGCGAATTGTGCCTGCCGATGTCCGTAGAGAAAGGGGCTCTCCAGATGATGCGTCCGCGAACGTTGCGCCCAGCGCGTGGTGAGCTCCATGGACGTGCGCGCCTCGGTATAGGTGGCCGGGTGTGCCGTGCATTCATCCAGGACCATGAAGATATCACTGCCGATGGCCCGCTGCGTATCCACAACATTCTCGGCCGTAAACAAGTGTTTCGATCCATCCAGATGGGATCGGAACTCCACCCCTTCCTCGCTCATCTTGCGAAGTTCACGGAGGGAGAAGACCTGAAAGCCTCCCGAGTCGGTAAGGATCGGTCGTTCCCACGTACTGAACTTGTGGAGTCCACCCATTGCCGTAAGCGTCTCCACCCCTGGTCGCAGGTAAAGATGGTACGTATTACCAAGGATGATCGGCGTATCCAGTTCGCGCAGAGACCGGTGGTCCATAGCCTTCACCGCCCCTTGCGTACCAACCGGCATAAAGACCGGAGTTGGGATATCCCCGTGATCAGTGTGAACCACACCTGCACGTGCAGAGCTTGCCGGGTCTGTGGCTTTGAGGGAAAAGAACGCTTCGGAAGAAAATGACATTTGAAGTTATGACGATATGACATTATGACGTTATGACTCTAACAATCTAACACTCTAACAATCTAACACTCTAACACTCTAACACTCTAACACTCTAACACTCTAGCAATCTAGCACTCTACCAAGATTGGTGATACGATTAAGCATTTTCACGAGGTCGCAATGGGACGATTATGACTAAGTTCATCCGTGGGGAATATTTTCAACTCTAGGGGAGTCCATTTATGGATGACGCAGTATACACTTACGTTACCGTCGCACAAGCGGCTACCGTAACAGTTCGGTCTGGGGCCAAACCACCGAACGGGTCGCAGATCCCATTGGGATCTTACATACTCACGGTGACATCATCTACACCAGCAACGAATACTGGTGGCCGACTTACGTTTTCTCAAAACACGCCACTAACTGTTAGAAGCGCGGTTCCAATTGGAGTGACAGCGCCGGATTGGACATATCCGTTCAATGTTACGACCGATAGCACCGTTCAAGTAACTCAAGTACCCGATCCTTAAGTGGACTCAATCCAATAGGTAGTCATGAGCCCCTTTCCGTGAATGTTAAGGGGCTCTCTCTTTATCAGCCTCATATCAGCAACATTTGCTAGCTGCATAGCCACAACTTCAGTACAGTTAATGGAGCCTGGTTTGGAGTGTTCCTCCATTCTCGCAGCTACGTTAACCGTGTCTCCCCATACATCATAAGAGATACGCTGTCCGTCCATCACTCCCGCTATCACAGGGCCTGTGTTAATTCCAATTCGAAGCCTCGATGGATTGATCGGAAGTGCGAACTCTCCCCGAACAATCGCAAGTGCCATACGTGCGATTCTCTCAACATGGTCGTCAAGCTCTGTTGAGGCGCCACAGATTGCCATGTAGGAGTCCCCAATCGTCTTAACACGCTCACAACCAAATCGCGAGGCAGCAGCGTCAAGACCCGTAAACAACTGCGAAAGGAGTTCAAGGAGGGCTTCACCGGACATCGACGAGACGAGCTCCGTGAACCCTACAACGTCTGCAAACATGATCGTAACGGCTGGTAGCGTATCGACGATCTCTCGTTCACCGGCAGTCAAACGGGTAGCGATGTGTGCGGGCATCACTGCATTAAGCACTCTGCTCCGCTCTTCGTCTCTAACCCTAGCGGCTTCCTTCTCTTTTGCAAGGCGTGTGCGCACAGAGGCTATCTCTACGGCTCTTTCCGTTTCTGCTTCGTAGACAGATCGCTGAAGACGCATGCTCTCTTGGAGAGTCTCTAAGGCCCCTTCGTAGCGATGAGCCTTCGTTAGAAAATCCACAATATCTGATGCTGTTCCAATTGCTTCTCGTCGGTTACCGTTGGAGACATATCGTGTAAAACACTCACGCAGCAACGCTATTGCATCGTCAACCTTGCCATTCGCATGTTGAAGTACTGCAATACGCTTCATACACACGAGGATCATTTCCTGAAGCTTATGCGCCTCAGATATCTCGTAGGCCTCCTTAACGTACGCAAGTGCATCGTCAATCGAATCGCCTTGTCGAGCGTGTTCTGATAGGCCAATCAAGGCACGCGCCTCGAACTGAGCATCGTGCTTCGCGCGAGCAAGATCACGGACTTCAGAGTAGGCTTTGAGAGACTCGTCCATTCGTGCAAGTGCCTTGAGCGTAATGGCCCTGTTGAGCTTAAGAGCAATGAACGTCGACCAGTCTCTCTCTATCTCTTCAAGCTCTAGTAACTCGTCGATAATGTTGATCGCATCGCCATTCCGAGAGACCCCCTGGTAGACCGATGCAAGATTGCAACGTGTTCGAACGAGAGCATCTTTGTAGTCGGCATCTTCTTCAAACTCAGATATTGCCGACTCGTAAAGCGTGATCGCTCGAGCTTCATCGCCTAACGCTAGATGCACGTTCGCTAAATCGGAGACTATTCGAAAGGCATTCTTTGGAGCCGTGCTGGTAAGTACAAGATCAAGAGCCGTTTGGAGTTTTTCCATTGCCTCCGAGTATCGACCTTGAGCCTTGTAGAAATGGGCAGTCAACCAATACAAGGTTGACGTAGCCAGAGCCCCGTGGAAGTGCCGAGCGATCTCTTCGGACTCCAATAACTCTAATCCTTCTTGGTCCTTTCCGCGGCTTGCATAGCACCTTGCCAGGAGAGACGCAGCATAGGCAGTGGAGTTCTTGACCTCGGGGGGCGGGGTCTGAAGTATATCCTCAAGGACCGACTGTGTTTGAGGATAGTTTCGTTGCTGATAAAACTCCAGAGCGTCATAAAGCCGACTATCCAGCTGTGCCCGGTTCGCTAACACTACCTTCACAGCAGAGCGAAGGTTCAGGAAAAAGGCATTGTCAAACGTTGAGTCCATCCACAAAGATACTCGCCCCTTACCTCTTCACCACAAAACGAAACGAGGTAATGACGATTATGACGTTATGACGCTATGACGATATGACTCTAGCACTCTAACAATCTACCACTCTAGCCATCTAACACTCTACCACTCTAACGACTAACCATCAACACCCCGCTCCCCATGTCCGAAACAACATTGTAGACACCATTCGAGAGCTCCGACGTGTTCACCACGACCCTACCGTTTTCGACCGTGTAGGAGGCTACAAGTCGTCCGCTGGCATCATACAGCCGAAGTACGGGGCTTCTGTCAGCAACCGTAATCGTAGCGCTGTTCGTTGAGGGATTGGGTGAGATGGAAAGCATTGACAAAGTGACGGAGTGACGGGATGACAATGAATCTGGGACAGATGTGGAGCCCCCTAGATCTTTGCCTCGATAGGCACCTTGCAAGGTTGAGATCATGTAGTCACGCGGACCGAGAATCACAACGTTCGTTACATCATTGAGAGGCGTGTGATCTGGTAGCGAAATGTCACGCCAGGTTGCTCCACCGTCAGTGGTGACTTTAACCCAGCCCATTTCTGCACCGATCATCCATGTAGCAGTATCTCTGATGAACACACACGTTATGTCGGCAGGAATACCTGACTGAACATCGGACCATGATACCCCACCATTGTTGGTCTTCAGGACAGTACTGTTCTTTCCCACACAAATTCCGAACTCGCGATCTACGAACATCATATCAGAAAGATCATTTGTAGTTGGAACAATTGCTCTTTGCAGTGACCTTCCTGAATCAGCAGTTCTAACAATTCCCCCACCTGTTCCATAGCAGAAGAAGAGCCCTCGATCTGTTGCGAGACAGTGTTCGACTCCGTTCCGCCCAGACCACGCACTTCCAATATTCACGTCCACATAGCTCTTGAAATCGTCTATACTGATCTTAAACCCATAGTCACCACTCATACAGGCATGACCACTATTATCTTGATCAAGTTCATACGTCTTTTCCACCTTGGTAGGGAGATCATACACAGCCCATGATCGTCCGCTATCTACGGATTCATATGCCTCATACAATGCTTCCGTTTCAAATCCATTCGTGTTTCTATATATGCCAATGCCAGAGAGAACTATCCGATCTTCATCTTGAACGTGCAAAGCAGGCAAGTATGAAGGGGCGTTCCGATCTTCGACATTAATGACCGAGCTAGACCATGTTTTACCTGTATCAAGAGAAAGGTGGACTTTGTACGGAGCATATGCCACAATCACACCATTCGTCGTGAGGGCGTATGCACCTACTTTCAACTTCAACACTTCTGTCCACTCTACCTGCGCCTGCCCCTGCGCTAAGGACACCAACAAGCACACAATAACAGCGATGACTTTCATGAATGCCCCTCTCATGGAATGCAACCCTCAGCATCGCTCTTGCCGACGCCCGCCTTCTATGTCTATTGTGGGATAATGACGATAAGGCGTTACGACTCTTCTCTAACAATCTAGCATTCTACCACTCTAACACTCTAACGATTAACCATCAACACCCCGCTCCCCGTGTCTGAAACAACATTGTAGACACCATTCGAGAGCTCCGACGTGTTCACCACGACCCTACCGTTTTCGACCGTGTAGGAGGATACAAATCGTCCGCTGGCATCATACAGCCGAAGTACGGGGCTTCTGTCAGCAACCGTAATCGTAGCGCTGTTCATAGAGGGATTGGGAGAGATCGAGAGCAATGACGAAGTGACGGCGTGACGGGATGACGTAGAATCTGGGACAGATGTGGAGCCCCCTAGATCTTTGCCTCGGAAACAGAACGCCCTACCAGATGCAAGGTATTCATGATCTCCTATGAATACGACGTTTGTGATATCAACCTTTGCCGATGTATTGGGAATAGATATATCATGCCAGGTAGCGCCTCCATCTTTGGTGGTGATAACCTTGAGATCATCCCCACCAACTAGCCATTCCGACCTAGACTTAACAAACACCGAATGAAGCTCATAGGCAGTCCCAGACGCAACCTTAGTCCATGAGATACCGGCATCTGTAGTTCTGAATATGTCACCCTGATCACCGACACACACTCCAAAGTCATCGTCGGCGAACATCATATCTCGAATTTTATCCACGGAAGGAATCTCAATCCTTTGAAGTGTGCGCCCGGAATCAGAAGAGCGATACAATGCTCTATGGCCGCCGTATGCGAAGAATAGTCTTGGAGACACTGCCAGGCAAAACTTGAGATTTAGCGCTTTTCCGTTTGGGTCGATCGCTAAGACGGAGCGCCAGGTACCGTAGTCATCTACGCTAATGGACATACCATCTCCTCCGAGCGTACAGGCGGCACCATTCCTACCAACATCAAAGGCCGTTGTTTGCGAGTTCTGTCGGGCAGGGTGCTTATACTCTCTCCATGAAGCACCATGATCTGTCGATTCAAGAGCTCGGAACTGCGAGTAGCCACTGCCATCGCCGTTGAAACCACTTTCGAAGTAGATACCTGACATGATCCATCGACCGGGTTCAACGATATCTATGTCACGGACATTAGTTGGTACCAGATCATACCTAAGGTCGATCCTTTCATTTCTCCATGTGCGTCCCGAATCATTCGTGATTTGAATACACTTCGAGGTGTAAGGTGCCAAAGGAGCACCGAAGAACGCTGTACCATCCTGCATAAGCCCACTTGCCTCAAACGTCGGAGGTCTGCTTGGAAATTGGAATACACTCTCAATCGTGCCGCTATTGCTCAGTTCGGTCAGATTCCCGGGGCTAACAAGCCACCGTCTTCCGGAAGAGTCTGTTTCAAGATCTGTGACACTTGCGCGATACTCTTTCAGGAGAGTGCTTTTCTTCCACTCCAAGATTGATTCCTTTGAAAGGGCTATCTGGCCATTATCATAGACGGCTGCGTATCGGCCGATCGAGTCACGTGAGATAAAGGCGGCAATGCGAGGCATTGGATTTTCAACTGTGCCGCGACCCACGTTTGGAGATGAATCGAGCTCAATAGAGGTCCACGCTCTTCCGCCGTCCGTAGTGATCCCAATGCCATCATATTCTCCAATGATAAAACCACTGTCGAGACTGAACATATGGCACCCGAGGAGTTGCCACGAGCTGTCACGAATACACAAACTCCATGACTGACCCTTATCATCACTGTATTGTAGCACATTCGACGTGTCGTATGAGTGTAAACGACCCGATGGAGACGACCCAATAAATCGCATGAGGGACTTGCATTCACTTGTGATGGTGGCCCACGTCACTCCGGCATCGGTCGAACGCACCATGGCTCCAGAGTCTCCGACTGCAACGATCACGGACAACGAGTCGGTCCATACCCGGTAGAGACTGGCTGTAGTAGGAGAATCAGAGAATGTCCATGTTACCCCTTGATCGGTTGAGCGCGCAATTCGTCCGTCAGCACCAACACATACAACGATCCCGGGGGCAAGACACACAACGTCATACCAATCCGACCGAAATGGGAAGTCACAACTCTTCCATATCCGCCCACCATCATCCGAACGTAGCGCCGTGGCGATTGTGCCAACCAAGATTATGGTCTTGCTACTAGGGAATGCAAGGGCCTGAACATACCCAGGACAAACTGGGAAAACCAACTTCCATTCTAGCTGCGCCTGCCCCTGCGCTAAGGACACCAACAAACACACAACAACAGCGATGACCTTCACGAAAGCCCCCTAATAGAATGCAACCCTCAGCATCGTTCTTGCCGACGCCCGCCTTCTGAGTCTATTGTGGGAATATGACGCTATGACTCTAACAATCTAACACTCTAACACTCTAACACTCTAGCACTCTACCACTCTACCTCTCTACCGATTCACCACCAACACCCCGCTCCCCGTGTCTGAAACAACATTGTAGACACCATTCGAGAGCTCCGACGTGTTCACCACGACCCTACCGTTTTCGACCGTGTAGGAGGCTACAAGTCGTCCGCTGGCATCATACAGCCGAAGTACGGGGCTTCTGTCAGCAACCGTAATCGTAGCGCTGTTCGTTGAGGGATTGGGAGCGATGGAAAGCAAGGTCGGAGTGACGGAGTGGCGGGATGACATGGAGTCTGGGATGGATGATGGGATGCCTTCCCTATACCCGCGATACACGATGCCCCGTGTAGCGATCAGGAACTCATTTTCATTGATGAACCGACAATCCGAACGATCAGATCGATATGAAGGCCATTCCGATCCTATTGCGAACCATGTGTTACCGCCGTTCTCTGTTATTAAGACCTCACTATTGCCGGTCACAAGCAACCATGACTGGCGATTCAATAGGTGCACACTCATGAGCTTGTTCTTGGTATTGATCGCCACATGCTTCCATGTTCTGCCAGCATCTACGGTCTGAATGATCACACCGCTGTCACCGACACAGATACCGAACGTGCTATCGGCAAACGACATTGCATTTAACGAGACCGATGTAGGAACAGTGATTCTCTGAAGAACACTCGACGTATCAAGTGTCCCGCAAAGCGATCCGTTAAATCCGAATGCAAAATATAGGCCACTGGTCACTGCGTAGCACCAGTTAAGTGATGCTTCTGGTCTGATCGTATCTCGATAGTAGCTCTTGAATTGATTTCCAGGCTTGATCACAGTGGTATACAATCCATTTTCATACAATGCGCAGAATTGACCGTACCTCCCAAGGTGGGCGTCTCTTACTCTACCTGGATAGCTGGGAAAATTCGGATACCCCCACGTTACTCCCGCATCGGTGGTAATGAATCGATGATAATAGGTGCGTCGAGCATCATAATCATCATGCGAGCCAACTAACAACCACGTGACAGAATCGACCTCTGCAAATTCTGTCACGTTGTGAAGCCCCGATAGAGACGTTCCTCCAACAGAGTGAACTGTCAATGATCGTCCATAATCAAATGAAGCATGAACAGACCCAACTGCATTAAACTGATCGCCAAACAGCATGTATTGAACACATGCACCCTTCTGTGTTAACAACGTAACGAAACTGGAACTTCCCCGACGAGGAAACTCGATTTTGCGCTCTACAGCGAACCAAGATGGTGGAATTAGTCCGAGCCCGCTAGGGGTTGTGGCCCATTTCTGACCCTTACTATCAACTTCGACGTCCGATAGCCATCCTACACTATTGTGACGATAGAAGTTGGAATATGTCCATTCAACCAAGGAAGTATCTGATTTCCAATATCCATCACCGTCTTTCGCTACCGTTATTGTTCTGTCTTCATTGAGGATTGTCACGACCTTAAAGAAGCGGGCCGGGAGACTGTGAATTTGGATGCCAGTGCTTTTTTCGGGGACGTGTGAAGTCCAGGAGGTGCCTCCGTTCGTTGTAAGTGCAACGCCTAAAAACATGCCGACAGCTATTCCACTATCCTGACTTACCATGATAAGCCCTGCTACACGCCACGATGAATCGCGCGATGCCGCCGACCAAGACACGCCTCTATCATCACTGTAGATGATCGCTCCGGTCGTATCAAACCCTATGAGTCTCCCCGTTGGAGAGCTTGTCAATGCGGGAATTGCTCCCGTAGCAGGACTCACAACTGCTTCCCAAGATTGCCCAGCATCCGTAGATCGCACGATTGCACCATTGTCACCGGTTGCAACAACCAGCTGATTCCGATCTGTCCAGATATGATACAGATCTGAATTCGTTGGCCCTTTATCAAACGACCACGTTACTCCGGCATCGGTAGATCGAGCTACCTTGCCTTGATCACCAACGGCAACAACGACATCCCCCGATATGGCTGATACATCAAACCACTGAGAGTTGGACGGGAATCTCAAAGTCGTCCACGTTGTGCCTACATCAGTCGAGCGAATGCCAAAAGAATCCACGCCAACAGCAATGAAGGTAGTACTGTCTATGATCGCGGTGGCCAGCAGAGCGCCATTCATCATCGGCATGATCTTTTGGAGCTGCCACTCCACCTGCGCCTGCCCCTGCGCAATGGACACGAGTAGGCAGACAATAACGGCAATGATCTTCATATTCGCCCCTCGTTTGTATCAAGACCCTCAGCACCGCTCTTGCCGACGCAACCCACCTCTACCTATTGTGTCAGCTATGACATATGACGTTATGACGACTATGACTCTTCTCTAACAATCTACCAATCTACCAATCTAGCATTCTAACAATCTACCACTCTACCACTCTACCTCTCTACCGATTCACCATCAACACCCCGCTCCCCGTGTCTGAAACAACATTGTAGACCCCATTCGAGAGCTCCGACGTGTTCACCACGACCCTACCGTTTTCGACCGTGTAGGAGGCTACAAGTCGTCCGCTGGCATCATACAGCCGAAGTACGGGGCTTCTGTCGGCAACCGTAATCGTAGCGCTGTTCGTAGAGGGATTGGGAGCGATGGAAAGCAAGGTCGGAGTGACGGAGTGGCGGGATGACATGGAGTCATCAAGGTTGGATGTAGTTCCACTGAGCTTTCCGTGATAGACATATTCATTGGATGATACAAGGAACTCGGATGTATTGATGACTATGCAGTTATCAATGGTCCATGGTAGCATACTTCCGGGAATAGATACATCGAGCCATGATGTTCCACCATCCGTTGTAAATAGAATGTTTCCATTCCCGCTGGCGACCAACCAGGTTAAGCGATCAAGCACATTGACCCTGAAAAGACCTTTCGTGTCAAGACTCTTAACCATTTCCCATGTTAATCCAGCATTTATTGTTCTGAATACCGACCCCCTATTGTCAACACAAATTCCATAATCTCGGTCAGCAAATGACATATGCTGTACTTTCTCAGCATTGGGGATACGTTGCTTTTCCATCATGCCTGCGGTATCGTTTGTCCTGAACAACGTGCCTGCTGATCCAAATGCAAAAAAGAGGTCCGCGTCTACGGAATGGCATCCGAATACCTGCTCATCCGTGTATGGCAACTGTCTTTCGTGAGTTTGAAGTGTGTCTGAATTCACTTGATTGACGGTGCTGAACGTTGATCCATCGTAGAAGCTAAAGTGTCCAGAGAGACTGGCATGGGATGAGTACATCCGTTCGATATATCTCGTCATCCGAACTGCACTCCACGTGTTTCCAGCATCAGATGTTCGATAGAGTCGTTGATAGCCTCTGTTGTGAAGCCTATCTTCTTCATACCCAACAATGAGCCAAGAGTCTTTACCGATTGCACTTAGCTCACTGACTGCAACCAAAGGATTTACGTTCGGTCCTTCAACAGGACGTAGTTGAACTGAAAGCCCTAGGTCTTCAGAAACTTGCAACACTGGTCTCGTGATCCAAAAGTCATCATACTTCTGATAAGAATACGAGGCCACTATCCCCTCCCGGGTCAACAGACTCTTACAACCTTGTCGATGGGTGAATGGTAGAAGGAAACCATTAAACAAAGGGACATTGTCAAGAGAAGTGACTGACATTAACTCGTTGTCTGTAGTTACCCAAAGATGTCCACGACGGTCAACCTCAAGATCATGGACCTGGGTCCGTCTGTTCGAACCCTGGATCAGCCCCTTCTGCCATCGAGTGAATGTGGTATCAGATACAACGGACTCTCCCCAGATCGTAATCACTGTTGCTGTTCTGTCTGCGTTGCTATAGAGGAGTGACCTTGCGAAGCGCGTAGGTGGCGCGTACATTTTAACTGCGGAGTCTGGTTGAAGTTCGACAGTCTTCCAAGTAGCTCCCCCGTCTGACGTAGTGGACACGCCTTTGAACATTCCAACCGCCAAACCAGTATCAGTACTGATCATGGTCATTCCGGTGATCCGCCATGAAGTGTCGCGAATTGCAGTCGACCATGTTGTACCCTTATCATCGCTATAGATGATGGCTCCTGTAGTATCATATCCAAGGAGCCTGCCCGATGGAGACATTGTTAATGCAGGTATCGCACCAGTAACATGGCTTTCTACAGGCTCCCACAAGCGTCCTGCATCAATAGATCGAACGATTCGCCCTGAATCGCCCGTGGCAACGATTGTCTGATCGTAATCCGTCCAAATGTGATAGAGATCCACGTCCAAGGATATCTTCTCAAATCTCCAGGACAACCCAGCATCGTTAGATCGAGCAATGTTGCCTCGATTACCAACGGCAACCACGACGCCACTAGCCAGACTTACAACATCGAACCAGTGTGTACCTGATGGGAATCTACATGTTGTCCATGTCACTCCACGATCGCTTGTCCGCACAGCTGCCGAATCTGCTCCCACTACAATGAACGTTGAACTGTCGATCACTGCAGTAGCTCGTGCTACACCCATCATCATTGGGCTTATGGGTCGCCATGATACTGATACCTGTGCCTGCCCATTAAGAATGGCGGCTAGCAGGCAGACAATAACGGCAATGATCTTCATATTCGCCCCTCGTTTGTATCAAGACCCTCAGCACCGCTCTTGCCGACGCCCGCCTTCTAAGTCTAGTGTGGGAATATGACGATATGACGCTATGACGTTATGACTCTTCTCTAACAATCTACCACTCTACCAATCTCTGACACATTAGCACATTAGCACATTAGCACATTAGCACATTAACGTATGATCCCGCCCCCTACCACATCATCATCCTCATACATGACAACGCTTTGACCGCGGGCAATGGCTTTGCGGGGTTCGTCGAAGGTGACGTGGAGGATGCCGTCGGCATCGGTGTGACATGTGGCGGGAGCGCCTTCGTCCTTGTAGCGGACCTTGACGATGAACCGACGTGGGTCGTTGAGGTCTGCGTACTTCTGGAGGTTGACGTGGTGGGCCGTAAGTGAGATTGCGTCGAGCTTGTCGGCAGTGCCGAGCTCAACGATGTTCTCCGATGGCAGGACGTTGAGGACGAAGAGCGGGTCGGGGTTGCTTACACCAAGGCCTTTGCGTTGACCGATGGTGTAGAATGGATACCCGTCGTGCTGACCGATCACTTCGCCGTCCATCACGATGTTGCCCTTGCCAACACGTTGGTCGAGATCGGGTACGGCGTCCTTGAGGAACCTGCGGTAGTCGTTGTCAGGAATGAAGCAGATCTCGTACGACTCAGGCTTGTTCTGTAGGGAGAGGTTTAATCTCTCACCTTCACTGCGCGACTGTGGCTTGGTGAATCCGGCCAGTGGGAAGATGGTGCGCGCAAGATGTTCCTGACGTACGCTCCACAACATGTAGGACTGGTCCTTCTTTGCATCCGGACTTCTTCTTATCCACCGTCTGCCGCTCTGCTCATCGAACATGATGCTGGCATAGTGTCCGGTGGCGATATACTTTGCCCCCAAGGAATCTGCCTTGCGCAGCATCTCGCCCCATTTGATCTCGCGATTACACCGCACACACGGGTTGGGTGTGTTGCCCGCCAAGTAGTCCTCGACGAAGTAGTCGATGATCTTCTCTTTAAAGGTCTCGGTGAAATCCACCGTGTAGTGTGGCACTCCAAGATTCAAGGCAACCCTGCGCGCGTCATTGATACCATCGAGGGAACAGCATGTGGAATCGTTGCCCACATTGCCCCCTACATCTTCGTATTTGTAGGTCTTGATGGTGATGCCGATCACGTCATAACCCTGCTCTACGAGTAGGCCGGTTGCAACACTGCTGTCAACTCCGCCGGACATTCCAACGATAACGCGATTTGGATTTCGTTCCACTGTGGTAGCTTTCGGGAAAGCACAAAAGTAATGATGTCTGAACCGTTCATCCCTGCCCGACCCGATCCAGTGAGCAAAGCTTTCTGGGGCTACTACTTTGAGCGGTCGCTCAAACGTACCTTCGAACACTGTCTCGTAGCTGGAGAAGAGCACCTGGCACCGATCATGGAAAGGGGCTCCTCAGCCCCCTGCCCAACGATCATCGTCAGTACTCATGGGTCGTGGTGGGACGCTGTGGTTACCATCGTGATGTCTCTGAGACGGTATCGTTTGGATGCCGACGGGATGATGGAGTACCGCCAGTTGACGAAATACCGGTTCTTTTCACGCATTGGCATGTTCAGCGTTGTCCGCGAAGATCCACGCAGCGCCGTTCGGTCTCTTCACTACGCTGCCGACAGACTTCGCAACACGGATCGCGCACTCTGGATGTTCCCGCAAGGAACCCTCATCCACCAAGACCTTCCCGTGGTCGCCGAACCCGGCATCGGTATCCTCGTCCGCAAACTTGGCCGCGTCCGCATCCAGCCCCTTTCCATTCGCTATGAATTGCTGAGAAACAAGAAACCCACGTGCTGGGCCCTCTTCGGATCCCCCTTCATCGCGGAATGGAACTCCCACTCCTCCGTGTCCGAGATCTCAACAGACGTTTCCAATGCTCTCAACGATCTTTCGTCGGTCAACCGCCAAAACGCACAGGCAGAGGACCACTCGGGCTATGTGTCGATGTTTAACTCCGTATCTCCGTAACCCCGTAACCTCGTAACCCCGTAACCTCGTATGAGCATTACCCAACCCAACGCTGAAGAATTTCGCCCCCTCATCGAATCAACGGACAAGGTGATCGTCAAGTTCTATGCCGACTGGTGTGGGTCGTGCAAGCTGTTCGCACCGGTGTATTCGCGCTTGAGCAATGATGAACGATTTACGGCCATCACATTCCTTGACGTAAACGCCGAAACGAATCCTGAAGCACGAGTGCTTGCGGGTGTTGACAACCTACCGTTCTTTGCAACGTTCAACAACGGCACACTCGTCGAAGGTATGGCCACGGCGAGGAAGGAAGCGGTTGAGGGGATGCTCAACCGACTCCTTCAATGAACGTGGTGTGAATTGCGACTACGCGAAACGCGTGCGTGCATCAATCACGTAGGAGACGTGCCATCCACACAGATGAACCTGCGGTGAGGCGGACGATGTACGTTCCGCGGGCGATGGAAGCAAGATCGAGTCGGAACTCGTTCGCACCGTCAGCTACCGGCATGGAGTAGACGAGCTGACCCGTGATGCTGATCACATCGAGTGTGCGAGATGCAACAACAGGCATAGTGATCATGGCAACATCACTACTCGGGTTCGGACTGATGCCAATGGCACGTCCGGCAGCAACATCTTCTTCCACACTCATCGGATCATACGTAAAGGTGTAACTGTTCGATGTGCTCGTACAATTCTGATTGTTCTCAACACGCACGGTATACAAACCGCTGATCTGGGTTACATGATCGCGCAGGGTTGCACCGGGAATGTCAACTCCATCGCGCGCCCACTGGAATTTGGTGATCCCGCCCACTGCCGAAGAACGCAAGGTGTCCTTTCCACGCTGAGAGACAAGGGGCTTTGATGGTGATGCCAAGAAGGTGATGGACGTTGGAGCCGATGTTGCACGGCAGCCACTGTTGTCTTCGACACTTACCGTGTATGAGCCTGTCTGGGCGATGGAGCGGAAAACAACGCGACGTGTTGTGTCGCCACTCGACCAGCGATACGAAGCATATCCCGTAGATGCTTCGAGAACAACAGAATCACCCACACATGCCGTGGTTGGCGTGACCTTGGTGATGGTTGGTGTGGTTGCTGTGCACTGACGCACGTCGATCTCCCAGATGCCTCTGCCGTAGGTGGACACGCGGAGAATGTTCGATGTTGGAATGAGCCTCATTGCACTGATAAGTGCTGCCGGCATACCAGTGCCGTATGGCTGCCAGAAGCCGGAGCCTTCATCGGAGAAGAACACACCGAGATCAGTTCCGGCATAAAGTCTGTTTGTCGTGCCCCTTTGGTAGACAACCGAATTACATGGCACGTTTGGCAAACCGGTTCCGGTGACGTTTGTAACAGTTCCGTTGGATACCTGCAGGACCTTTTGTCCGCCCGAATAGCCCCCTATTGCAATAAAGATCTTCTTTGGATCTGTAGGATGAACTTCTACACCCATGATCACACCGGAGATTCCTGTCTGCTGTGTCCAATTCGTCCCGCCATCAGTTGTATACCAGAGAGCGGTGTTATAGGCCGCGTATATGTGTCGGGAGTCTGACGGTGCAACGGCGATCCACCTGCACGGTACACTGGTGGGGTTGTTTGAGATCCTTGTCCAGAATGATCCGCCGGTTGTTGTTTTGTATACCTGTGAATATCCGATATAGGCAACGTTCTGATTAGTTGGATCTGCAGCGATCGGCGAGACCCACGCAGCCATAGACTCTCCGCGTTGTTGCCTGCTCGATGAGAAGATCCAGTTATTTCCTTGGTTTGTAGAACGGAAGAACGTGCCGTTGTATTGACTTCCGTAGAGGAGTTGCGGGTCGATGTAGTCGATGGCCGCCATCATTCCATCACCATCCAGCGAGTGAACAAAGGTTGAACCGTTGTTCTTCGATAGCGCTGTTCCGTTATCCTGTGAACCGGAGATGGTGATACTCGGATTGATGTTCGAGGTAGCGAGTCCATAATACTGCTGAATGCGCAGTCCATTACTCGCATCGCGCCACGAGATCCCTTGGTCTGTAGAGCGTGCAATTCCGCCATCATGTGCGGCGAACAACTTGTTCTGTGTTGGATGGAATTTGAAGTAGTGATGATCAGCATGTACCCACGGGGCTCCATCACCCGTCCAATGCGCAGAAAGGATCCAGGTGTTACCGTTTGTGGTGGTACGCCAAACGTTGATTCCACCAACGAAGATGTGGTTGGCATTGGTTGGCGAGATCTCCATGGCGAGGTCGTAGAAACCTTGGCCGCCATTGCCCTGACCACTCGCATTCCAATGCAGGAGGTTAAGTGTTGTTGTGAGTTTTTCAAAGCTTGTACCGGCATCTGTTGACTTATAGACACCTTCCAAGCCGTTGCCCTCAGCGTCACCATTGAAGCGATACGCACGCGAGGCAACAGCACCAACAACGTTTCCGTTGGCCTTTGTAACGGCAAGTCGAATACGATTGGCTTCGGCGATCGTTCTCGTCTGCGTCCAGCTCACGCCATTGTCTGTAGAACGAAAGATGCCGGCATTCCCGGATTCGGAGAACGTGGTGGAATACAGGACGTCCGGGTTCGCCGGATTTCCGATGAGATCACGAAACACGCCACCCTGCGCACGGATCCACGAAGCACCGCCATTTGATGAGCGCATTACACCACCATAGGTAGCAGCTACCACAATACTTGTATCACGTGGGTCGAGCCAGAGTCTGGCTACAAGTGAGCCTTGTGAAGGATCATAGGAAAGACCTGTTTGTGCCCATGTAACTCCGCCGTCTGTGCTCTTGATCACACCATAGGTGAATGACGGATACCCGGTGAAGTCACCGAAGATGGCCGCGTCGGCATCACCCGTTGCAACGAAGATCACCTTATCATCCTGGGCAGAGATCGCAATGTCGCTCACACCAACAACCGGAATGATCGAGATATTCACCGCTGTCCAGTTCGAGCCGCCGTCTGTGCTTTTCCAAAGTCCACCGGAGGCCGCGCCTGCATAGACCAGATTAGGATTCTGTCTGGAGAATTCAACCACATTCACCCGTCCGATGCCATTCCATTGCGCACTTTGACCCGGCAGATCCGGAGCGGTTGGGCCCAGTTCCTTCCAGGTCTTTGGTGCCTGTACGTTCTCAACACGCTTTGCACGCTGGAGCTTTGCCAGTTCCTGCTGATAGTGTGCCGGGGTTGGGAAGGATCCATCTTCGGTGAGCCTCCCCTGCCAGAACCACTCCCAGCGTCGGAATTGCTTATTGATCTTGACCGATCCGTCTGGGCCGGTCTTTTCAAGGGCCTGCTGCATCCGAGCGCGAGTACGTTCAAAGACCGTACTATCAGCCCCATAGAAGAGCGTGACGGATGTGGTGAGGACGAGGAGAAGTGCAAGGGTACGTTTCATGCTGCGGTAAACACTGGTCAATCGATGGAAGTTCTCGGTTTCTTGAGCATGACTCACCGACCGGTGCTTTGTTTCCGGTCCTCATGCTAGAGCTTGGCAAATTACGACCGATATTTGTGCGAACCTTACGAACACGGAGAATACATGGATTCGGCATTTCTCGACAGACTACGTACTGAGCTCACCTCGATCGACGAAGCAGGCCTTTATAAGCGGGAGAGGATCATTACCTCCCACCAAGGTCCGGAGATCACCGTAGCAGGACGCTCGGAACCTGTCCTGAACTTCTGTGCGAACAACTACCTGGGTCTGTCCTCCCACCCGGACGTGATCTCTGCCGCAAAACGCTACCTCGATTCCCATGGTTTTGGAATGTCGAGCGTACGCTTCATCTGCGGAACGCAGGACATCCATAAGGAACTGGAACAGAAGATCGCCTCCTTCTGCGGCACGGACGACACGATCCTCTATGCCGCATGCTTCGATGCCAATGGCGGTGTGTTCGAACCGCTGCTTGGTGAAGAAGATGCCATTATCTCCGACTCTCTCAACCACGCATCGATCATCGACGGCGTCCGTCTGTGTAAGGCCAAACGCTACCGCTACGAGTCGTGCAACATGGATGAATTGGAGTCGCAACTCAAGCAAGCACGTGCCGATGGTGCTCGAACCATCCTCATTGCAACCGATGCTGTCTTCAGCATGGACGGAACCATTGCGCCCCTTGACAAGATCTGCGACCTTGCAGACCAATATCAAGCGCTGGTGATGGTTGATGAATGTCACTCCATGGGATTCATGGGTGCACATGGCAGGGGCGTTGTGGAACATTGCGGTGTAACGGGCAGAGTAGACATCATCACCGGTACGCTCGGAAAGGCATTGGGAGGGGGCATTGGGGGCTTCACAACCGGACGTCAAGAGATCATCGACATGCTCCGTCAGCGGTCACGCCCATACCTCTTCTCCAACTCCCTCCCACCATCCATCGTTGGTGCAGGCATTGCTGTGATGGATCTGTTGAGCTCCACAACACAACTGCGCGATACGCTTGAAGAGAACACAAAGTACTTCCGCGACGGAATGTCGAAGCTCGGATTTGACATCGTGCCAGGTACCCACCCTATCACTCCGGTGATGTTGTATGATGCACCTCTTGCACAGGCAATGGCGGAGAAGCTTCTCGATCACGGCATCTATGTGATCGGCTTCTTCTTCCCTGTTGTTCCAAAGGGCAAGGCACGTATTCGCGTGCAGGTGTCGGCTGCTCACACGCGAGCACATCTCGATAAAGCCATCGCTGCATTCGGAGCTGTTGGCAAGGAACTGGGAGTGATCCAATGATCATCGGCATCTGTGGTGCAGGGACGATGGGAAGGGGCATTGCCATTGCCTCACTTACGGCTGGTCACGGCGTAGTGATCTTTGATATCAACGATGAGGCCTTGGTTGCCGCACGCAACAACGTGATCGAACAACTCCGCAAGGCCGTTGAAAAAGGCAAACTCGATGCCGCTGCATGCACCATCGCAGAGCAGAACATTGTAACCGGATCGAGCATCGATGTGATGTCGACCGCTAATATTGTGATCGAAGCCATTGCAGAACGACTCGACATCAAACACGCGCTCTTCACAGAGCTAGAACGCGTGTGTCGTCCGGACGCCATCCTCACCAGCAACACTAGCTCCATCAGCATCGCCTCCCTAGCACGTTGTTTGGCAAACACATCACGGTTTGCCGGACTCCACTTCTTCAACCCTGCTCACATCATGAAGCTCGTGGAAGTGATCAAGGGTCCACGCACCTCCGATGACGTCGTGTCCACCTGCGTAGAATTCGCAAGAGGCCTCGGCAAAACTCCCGTTGTAGCTGCCGACGCCCCCGGCTTCATCGTGAACCGCATCGCTCGTAACTACTACAATGAGTCCCAACGCATTGTGATGGAGGGGGCTGCATCCATCGCACAGGTAGACACCCTTATGAAGGGCATTGGTTTCAAGATGGGCCCCTTTGAACTCATGGACCTCATCGGTGTCGACGTAAACCTCGACGTTACGAAGTCGCAATGGGAACAGTTCTTCCACGAACCCCGCTTCACCCCATCACTCTTGCAACAACAGTATGTTGATGCCGGTCTTCATGGAAAGAAATCCTCGGGGGGATTCTTTAGTTACTAGTTACTGGTTACTAGTTACTCCTTTCAAGTAGCCTGTAACTAGTAACTAGTACCTAGTAACTTTCTAGTAGATGCAAATGCCGATAACAGGCTTACTTGCCCAACGTTTTGCTCGATCACTCCGAGCAGAAGGATTTGCACGTTTCACCACCATCGTTTCGGTGTTCAGTGTTGCGTTGGGGAGTCTTGCACTGATCATTGCCATCAGTGTCTTGCGTGGATACGAGGAGAAGATCGAAGAGACCGCCATGCGGTTCACTTCGCATGTAGAGGCAAAGCCCATTCTTGGTGATGTGATCGGCAATGCACGTGGATCAATGGAACGCGTGGCGACCATTGACGGTGTGTCATCCGTTGACATCGTTCTCAACCGCGAGGCGTTGGCTCGTACGCGATCCGGCGTGGACGGCATTGTCCTCTCCGGCGTTACGAACAGTCGTGCTACGTCGTTCATTAGCCCCATGATCATCCGTGGCGAGGGTGTGAGCGCAAACGGGGCCGTCCTTGGCGAGTCCATTGCAGCCGATCTTGGTGTAGACGTTGGTGACACCATCGTTATCTACGCTGCCAATGCTGAGTCGACGCAGCCCATCCTCTTCACCGTTCGTGTAGGGGGCGTATTGCGATCCGGCATGGCTACCTACGACAATACCGTAGTTGTGATGCCCCTTCACATCATACGTCAGAAGCTTCGGTTGCCTGATGACGTAGCGTCGAGTCTCCTCATCACCTGTACCGACAAGACACGTGCTCGTGGCGTAGCCTCCCGTGTACGTGATGTGCTGGGTCCACGTGCCTACGTCCTCACCTATCTCGACACCTTCCAAGCCATCTCTGCCTGGATCGAGTTGCAGAAGGAGCCCATCCCCATCGTTCTTGGACTCATCAGCATCGTAGCCGTGTTCACCGTAGTCTCCACTCTGCTCATTGCCGTTGTAGAGAAGACGCGTTCCATCGCCATCCTCATGACTATTGGCATGACGCCATTTCGGATCATGCTCATCTTCCTCACGCGCAGCATCACCATTGGTGCCATGGGCTCTGCACTCGGCGCTCTCATTGCCCTTGCCTTTGTTTGGATGCAATCCACCTGGCACCTCATCCGCCTCGACGGAGCGATCTACTACGTCTCCGAACTGCCTGTGAGTTTCTCCCCTGCCCCCTTTATCATCGTGCCGGCCATCAGCATCGGACTATGCATCATTGTTGCGATCGTGCCGATGATCATGGCAGCACGCGTGAGCCCGGCAAGAGCGCTGAGATTCTCTTAATGAAATGACGTAATGACGTAGTGACAGAGTGACGTCATTATGTCACTACGTCACTATGTCATTTCTTCTAGTCACTAAGTCACTTCTTGAACTAGGTCCCTCGTCGCTCCGGGCACGGCATGCCGTGCCCCTACACTCCTCGGGATGACGCTGTCCACCCGGTTTGGTGTAATGAGAAACGCGAGCATCATCAGTGATGATGCTCGCGTTTCTATTTCCTGAAAAAGTTGCGTTATAGCGTCATTCCGAGGAGTGTAGGGACGAGGCCCTGCCTCGCCCGAAACGACGAGGAACCTCGTGACGACTATGACGACTATGACGTTATGACGGTTATGACGTTTATGACGTAACGACAGTCATTAGTCATTCGTCATTAGTCATTTGTCATTAGTCATTTGTCATTAGTCATTTGGCTTCTTTTCTAAACAACAAAGCATCCACACTCGCCTTACCCGGACCCGACAAGAACACATAGATGGCGAGGAAGAGGAAGAGCAGGGCTTTCTCTTTCTTTCCAAATGGGTCTGCGGCGGAGTAGACAAAGAAGATGATGCTGAACAGTCCGATAGTCATGAAGGCTACGGGACGGGTCATGAGGCCAACGATGAGGAGGACGCCACCGGCAAACTCGATGTATGCGGCCATAAAGGCTTGCAACATTGGAAGTGGCCAGCCACGATCGGTGATGCCCTGGATCATGTCTCCCATTCCATCGAATACCTTCGAACTTCCATGATAGACGAGCAAGACTCCGAGCATGATGCGAATAAGTGTTGGCAGTGCATCCGTTGCCCACGGTTGCGTGAAGAGTGTTGCGAAGCGTTGGAGGTTCATAGGTGTTCCGTGGTGATTCAGGATGCCATGATCGATGGAAGTGCGCCTTCGAAGATAGCACTCAGGTCAGTGACGGGTTGATTAACGAGTCCCTTGATGTTGAGTGTATCTCCGCCGGTGGTGCCAAGCACGGTCAACGGGACCTCATTTGCAGCACAAAGATCACGCACAGCATCAAGCGCTGTAGAAGGGACGCTTACGATGATCCGACTCTGGGCTTCGCCAAAGACGTTGCCGGCGTTGTGATCGAATGGTACGTCGATGGTTGCCCCAAGCCCCTTACCAAATGTCATCTCCGACAAAGCAACGAGCAGTCCGCCTTCGGAACAATCGTGTGCAGCGGTGATGAGTCCGGAGCGAATGGCAAGAAGTGTAGCACGCTGCAGACGAACCTCTTCATCGATGTCGATGTAGGGGGCTTCCCCTGTCACCCTACCCTTAATGGTCTTGAGATACTCACTGCCACCAAGCTCACTGCGCTGCCATCCGAGCATGAGTACATGTTCGTTCTCATTCACAAAGGCATTGCCGATCACTGTTGTGATGTCATCGATGAGTCCCAACATGCCGATGGTTGGCGTTGGGAATACGGCGTGTTGTTGTGATTCGTTGTGGAAGCTCACGTTGCCGCCCGTGACAGGAGTGTTGAGCGCGCGACACATATCGCCCATGCCACGGATGGCCTCGGCGAATTGGTAGTAGACCTCGGGATCGTAGGGATTGCCAAAGTTGAGACAGTTAGTGATGGCCACGGGCTCGGCACCTACGCAGACGCAGTTGCGGGCGGCCTCGGCAACGGCCGACATTGCACCGCGATAGGGATTGAGATAGACGAAGCGACTGTTGCAGTCTGTCGTAACGGCAACGGCCTTGCCTGGCAATTCCTTGATGCGCAACACAGCAGCATCGCCGCCGGTGCGGATAACGGTGTTATCCCCTACCTGCGAATCATACTGCTCATAGACCCAACGCTTGCTTGCAATGGTCGGCGATGCGAGCAGTTTGGTGAGGATCTCCGTGCATTCTTTTTCGTGGAGGTTTGGACCTTGATCGACCGGACGGTTGGTGAGCTCCAAGTATTCGGGCTTCTTTTGTTCACGCACATAGACCGGTGCATCGCCCCCTAACACAAGTGACTGTGCAGGGACGTTGGCAACAACCTTACCGTGACGAGATACGTTGACGTGTCTGTCTGATGTGACTTCGCCGATCTGTACAAACGGCACATCCCACTTTTCACAGACTTCTGCAGCGCGTTTCTCCATGCCCTTTTGCACCACCACAAGCATACGTTCTTGCGATTCCGAAAGCATGATCTCATAGGCACTCATCCCTGCTTCGCGCAGTGGCACTTTGTCGAGATCGATGCGCATACCTACTTCGCCCTTTGCACTCATCTCGGCGGTAGAGCACGAGATGCCTGCGGCACCCATGTCCTGCATGCCTACTACGACGCCTGCTTCGATGAGTTCGAGTGATGCTTCGAGAAGGAGTTTCTCCGAGAATGGGTCGCCCACCTGAACGGTTGGACGCATATTCTCCGTCTGTGCATCGAACTCGCGTGAGGCCAAGAGCGACGCGCCGTGAATACCATCACGTCCCGTGCTAGATCCCATGATAAATACCGGATTGCCTGCGCCAAGTGCTGTAGCAGACGCCATTCGATCTGCACGTAACACACCAACAGCCATCGCATTCACGAGTGGGTTGTCTGTGTAGCAACGATCAAAGTAGATCTCGCCCCCTACCGTAGGGACACCGAAACAATTGCCATAGTGGCCGATGCCGTGCACGACGCCCTTGACGAGGTACTTTGTACGCTCTGTATCGGGTTCACCAAAGCGAAGGGAATTCAATGCAGCTATTGGACGTGCACCCATCGTGAAGATATCGCGCAGGATGCCCCCTACTCCCGTTGCAGCTCCTTGGAACGGCTCAACGGCGCTTGGGTGGTTGTGCGATTCGATCTTAAAGGCAACACCATAACCTTCTCCGACATCGATCACACCGGCATTTTCTTCACCCGCCGCAACAAGCATTCTACCGCCACTGCGAGGGAGTGTCTTGAGTTGCAGGATGGAGTTTTTGTAGGAGCAGTGTTCACTCCACATCACCGAATACACGCCGAGTTCCGTGTAGGTTGGTGTGCGACCCAATTTGTCGCAGATCAGATCGAACTCCGCGTCGGTGAGTCCAAGTTCGCGTGCCGTCTCGGTGGTCACCGAGATCTCGCTGACAGGTGTGGTATCAGTCATGGGATGGTAGTGGTTGTCTACGTTGTTCTTCTGCTGTGAACCCTGCCGCGGCTATCGCTGCAAGTGACGAAAGGAAGTGTTCTGGTTGGGAGATCGGCCAATGTTCCTTCACATAGAACGTGCTATAGGCACCGGTTCTGAAGGGGGCTGAATCAATAACGAGTCGGCAGAACGGAATGGTCGTTTTAAAACCAACGATCTGATAGTTGTCGAGCGCTTCAAGTGTGCGTTCAATGCACGTTTCGCGGTCCTTGGCGTGAACGATGAGTTTGGCGACCATTGGATCGTAGTGGACGCTAACTTCATAGCCTTCATACAGGGCTGTGTCGTTGCGGACGCCATCACCTTCTGGCAACTGCATAAAGGACACGATGCCAGTATCGGGGAGGAAGTCATTGAACACATCTTCCGCGCAGACCCGACATTCAATTGCAGCGCCTTTTGGTTTTGCAACATCGGTCTGGTTGTACGTGAGTTTTTCGCCTGACGCAATGCGCAGTTGTTGTTCTACGAAGTCGATGCCCGTGACCATTTCCGTTACCGGGTGTTCTACTTGGAGTCGGGTATTGACTTCCATAAAGTAAAACTCACCCCGAGCATCCAGCAGGAACTCCAACGTACCGGCATTGGTATACGATGCTGCCTGAACGAGTCGCGCAGCCGCTTCTCCCATTGCCTTGCGGATGGCAGGAGTCACTGCCGTTGAAGGCGACTCCTCGACCACCTTTTGATGTCGGCGCTGCACCGAACATTCCCGCTCCGGGAAATACAGCACCGTCCCATGATGATCTGCCAGGATCTGAATTTCGATGTGACGGGGCTCCACGATATACCGCTCAATAAAAACCCGTCCATCATTAAACGATGTAAGAGCTTCATTTTGAGCAGCATGAAAGGCCGATTCGATCTCCGATGCCTCTTCAACGATGCGCATTCCCTTGCCGCCACCGCCAGCAGCAGCCTTGATGATCACCGGATAGCCGATCCGTTCTACCACCGCCCGTGCATCGTCGAATGAGGCAACGGCGCCATCACTGCCCGGCGAGATCGGCACCTTTGAGGCAATGGCCAGGTCGCGCGCTGCCGTCTTATCGCCCAGCATCGCGATCGCCTCCGGCGTTGGCCCGATAAACGTCATACCCGCTTCTGCAACAGCGCGGGCGAATTCTGCATTCTCCGAGAGGAAGCCATACCCTGGGTGGATCGCGTCGGCCCCCGACTCCTTGGCAGCCGCCAGGACCTTTTCCACCACCAGATACGATTCCCGCGGTGTAAAGCCCCCTATCCCAATAGCAACATCAGCCTCCGCCACGTGCGGCGCCCGAACATCCGCATCCGAATAGATAGCCACAGTGGCTATCCCCATACGTTTACAGGTGCGCATAACACGCAGGGCAATTTCGCCGCGATTGGCGATCAGGACTCGTTTGAACATGGGGCAAAGTTACGGAAGTGCGGTCACTCTGAGCGGAGTCGAAGTGCCGTCACACTGAGCGGAGTCGAAGTGCCGTCACACTGAGCGGAGTCGAAGTGCCGTGCACTACGCTCCACGATCATCTCGGCGAAACGGCAGGTATCCTTCGGCGTCCATCGTATGGATCAACGCGGTCAAAAGTGCCGGGCCGCTGAAGCGCGCTACATAACGACGGGAGCGGATGGTTGGATAGGCAGCGATAATTCCTATCTGTTTGTGATCGGCAATGATATGGGAGATGCTGGCTGCGGACTTTCCCGGGTAGACGGATCGATAGGTTGAAGCATCACCATCGCCGTTCTTTGCGATACGACTCAGTACCTGCGCCATTTCATCGGTGATCTGTCCAGATTGTACGGCAAATCGTATTGTCGGCTGAAGAATACGCGGACCAAGGATGTTGGCATCCAGGAGTGTTCCGACCTTTTCCAGTTCACGTCGCAATCCGGAGAGAACGAACGCACACCAACGGAGACTAGACGCTTCGGTTCCGTCGTCTGCGTCGCTCAGCCCGTCCATGTAGTCAGCTCTGTTATGACAGAAAACAGCCGTTGGGTTAATGATCCGACCCTGATCAATGCGATACCCGTCTCGAATGAGCATTGCATAGGTAAGAAGTCGAACCACTCGTCCGTTTCCGTTGCGAAACGGGTGAATCGCTGCACAACGATGATGTGCAATGGCTATACGCATCAAGGAACGCCGTACATCTATCGGTTCATTGATGAAGGTTATGAACCGATCCATCAATTCCGGTACATCCAGTCCTGGCGGTGGAACAAAGGATGTTCCAGTGATCGCCACATTCCCACTGCGATATCGCCCGGGGCTTGGATCCCCCTCGCCCCCTACCTCAGGGGGACGTAGATTCTTCACGGTGAGTCGATGAAGTTCCTGCAGAAAGGAATGATCAATTCTGCGATGGCTTTCCTCAGCAAAAACCGATTCGATCCATGACATCGCGTCTTCAAGATTGGAGATCTCCCGAAGTCCTTCCGTTGAGTCGGAAACACCATTCACAGCCGCTTCAACCAACTCATCGATCGTGGTGCGATTCCCCTCGATACGAGCTGACCCTAAACTCTCCAGCAGGTGGTAGACCTGCTTGATATCTGCGAACACCGCAGGGTGCGTCGTCCCTCCCAACGTTTGAGATTTCCACCGCTCGAGAGCAATGATGTCCTCAACGATCGGGTGGTCAAATCCAGGGGTCGGCATCGTTAAATGAAGGGGCTTCACAACACATTTTCTAAAATGCACATTTTACGAATGCTAAAATACACAATGATCATTAAATGCTCTTTCTACCTATTTTCCAACGACTTAACACATACCAATCTAAATTATCATTCACCGTCCGCTAAAGTAACAATTTAGTCTGCCGTCACCACAAATGGCACATCATCATGCTCTTTGCCATGAGAAACTCGCAGTTGGTATCTACCTTCACGAAGGTACCCTAGTTGAACTGGCAGATGCGTTTCGCCTGCAGCAACAACGAATGAAGCTATCGTGCTGCTCTCAACTATTGATCTGTTGCCATTCGTAGTGAAGGTTACTAGGGTTACAGACACAGTACCACCTACAGAACTCGCGACCTTAATCATCGTTGGTGCTCCGCACTCCGTCGCCGTTGGCACTACCCTGATTGGGCCGGGAGACACGTCATGAACATTGGTCCGCTGGGTAAGCCGCGATATCATGGCAAAGTGCACATTGGCTATCTCATCAGCAGGAATGGAAACGGACGAAACAGATCGTGCCGAATCCGTCGCTACCCCATCGTTACCGGCAACCATCACCGTTGAACAAACCAAGTATCCGGCTACAACACCGATCGAAATGAGCCCCTTCATCTTCACCTCCGTTATGTGTCACCTAACGCTCTAACAATCTAGCACTCTAACAATCTAACTATCTAACAATCTAGCACTCTAACAATCTAACTATCTAACCCTACCGCTGCACAAACAACTTCTCCGTAACCGTTCTCTCCCCTGTCTGAGCCAGAACGACATAGGTGCCGGTGGGCAAATGTGATACGTCCAGGGTGCGAGCGTCTGTTGACGTTGAGACCACGGAACCGGTGAGATCCACCACGATCAATCTGTCTGCCGGACGGTCTCCACCGATAGACACCACTGTTGTTGCCGGGTTGGGCATAAGCGTGAGCTCCGGAGGTTTTGCTGGAGAACGCCTGTTGCCTGGACGAAACAAAAATGGGAGATAGGTGCGTCGTGTGCAGATGAGTCCTAGGTCGTGCTGGTTGACGGGTCGAACAGAGACTTCGATGAGTTGTCCGGGCAACTGATCCGTCACGTAGATCATGGTGTCACGTGTATAGATGTCGCGGACGATTCGCATATCCCGGTCTTCATCCTTCTCGCCGAACGATGCTCTTACGACCACGTGATATTGCTTTGCATCTGGGTGTCTGTTCCACTTTTGAGTTAGTGAGACGCGACGATACTGATCGGAGGTGATGTGCGGCGGATGAAACTTGTTGATGATCATCGATGAGTCTCCCCTCCAAAGCAGAACATTGCCTTGGTGATAGACACCGATCGCAGCTCGCGAATTGCTCCAGCCGGGCACATGTTCACTCCAATGGTAGAGACCGCCGTAGAGTCCATTGAATGAAGGTACCTGCAACCGGTCGCAAATGAGAGAGTCTACCCGACGATATGAATGTTCATCCTTTGATGTGATCACCGCTTCAAAAGAGCCGATCAGCATGAGGTCGTCATTGCGAATCTCAATAGTAAGCCGAGCGGAGTCGTAACTCGTGGTGGGATGGTATGCCAGGACGGCAACTCCATGTTTCCGCTGTGCGATCGTCTTTCTACCAACACCCTCATGTCGGAATGAGCGATTGAATCCACCACCGCTGCATTCCGTTAGGACCAGCATCGTTGTGGAGTCATCTCCGTCCCAATCCCATTCACTCGTTGTATAGAGCACAGCAACCACCATGATCCGCGCGTCGTTGCGAAAGAACGCGCATACCTCACGAACCTTCACTCCCGACTCTTGGTGCAAGAGCGTCCAGGCTCCCCGTGCATCGGTTGTCACCCACACTTGGAGGATGTCTGAATCTACCTCCTGAAACGCCGCCACTATTCGGTCATTCGACACATCCATCGACTTTGCCCGCAAGTGCGTATCAGTAGGAACGTGATTGATCACCTCCCACCTCGGCACATACTGCGTTCTAAGGGGCTCCATGGATCCGATCATGATCAAGATCGCGAGTGCTATCCTACGTGCTCTCATGGCATCCTCCACAGTGTGTCTCTCTTATGGACACACCTACAGCAGAATGCGTTACTCTACCACTCTACCACTCTAGCACTCTAACACTCTAACATTCTAGCACTCTAACCATCTAACGAAACTCCACCACCGTGATCCCATCGCCCCCTTCATGAATCGTACCGATGCGCCATGACTTGATCTGCGGGTGCTCATGGAGGTATTCGTGCACAACCTTGCGCATGGCGCCGGTGCCCTTGCCGTGGATGATGGTGGCGTGCGTGAGGGTACCGAGGATGCCGTCGTTGATGAAGTCTTCGAGGGCGCGCAGTCCTTCGTCGGCGCGCATGCCGCGCAGATCGAGTGATGTGCTGGAGTCGAGCTTGAGGTGATCTACCACACTTGCTTCGCGTCTTCGTTCCTTAGGTGCCGGCTGTCCTCCACGTTCGAGTTGGTCAAGGGGCACCTTGAATTTGATGCCGTTGACGTCGATCATGGCGGTCTTGCTCTTCTCATCAATGCTGATGATGGTGCCGGAAGATGATGTGCCACGCACGGTGACGGTTGCTCCCGGACTCAACGCCGTTCTGTCACCGACCTCAGGGTGCGGTGATGAAACAACGGAGGCTTCGGAAGTCTGATCGATCTTGCCGGCTTCGAATTCGCGTTTGATCTCGGCTGCCGACTTCTGTTGCTCTCGCACTTCGCGGATGGTGTTCTCAACAAGGGCGTTTGCCTTGCGGAGGATCTCGCGTGCCTCTTCGCGCGCGTCCTCTACAACGCTGCTGCGCTTTTGCTTGACGGCGGCCAAGCGTTCTTCGTAGTCCTTGCGCAACCGTTCTGCCTTGGCATGTTCTTCCGCAGCGGCGCGATGAGCGGCCTCGGCTTCGGTGCGGAATTGCTGCATGGCGTTGATACTCTTCTCGAGTTCGCCGTGACGATCTCCGAGGTAGCCGGTGGCGCGTTCAATGACGATATCGGGCAGTCCAACGGCCTTTGCCAGATGGAAGGCATAGGAGTTTCCCGGCACACCATACAGAAACCGGAAGGTTGGCTGCATCTTTTGGTCATCGAATTCCAACGATGCGTTGGTGATCGATGATCGTGTGAGAGCGTATTGTTTGAGCGATGATTGGTGGGTGGTTACCACAAAACATGCACCACGTTCAATGAGGGAGTCGAGGATCCCGGCAGCCAAGGCGCCCCCTTCCGCCGGATCAGTACCGGCACAGATCTCATCGATCAGGACAAGGGCGTTGCCGTCGCAATGAGAGAGCACATCGCGAAGTCGGATGATCTGTGATGAGAAGGTAGAGAGGTTCGACTCAATACTCTGGTGATCACCGATGGCCGTGGTGATCCTGCGAGGTCGCATCGAACACATACCAAGAGGAAAGATGCCGCTCATTGCCATCGACATTGTGAGTCCAATGGCCTTCATCGCAACGGTCTTCCCACCGGCATTGGGTCCGGAGATAAGGATGCCGCGGGTTGTTGCATCAAATCGCACACTGAGCGGGATAACCACATCGCGTGTACGTTTTGCATTGATCGCAAGGATGGGATGATGAACGTTTGTGAGTTCGATCTCTTCATCATCGACGATCACGGGTTTGATGCCGCCATGGTCCAGGGCGAAACGGGCGCGGGCCAGGATGGTGTCGAGTTCCGTAAGAACCGCCACAGCCGACTCAATACCATACGACACCGCACCAACCTCACTCGTGATGGTAGTGAGGATGCGAATGATCTCTCGCTGTTCACGTCCGTTGAGAATGGCGAGATCGTTATTCATCTCATACGTCTCGGCGGGCTCCATGAAGACCGTCTGTCCCGATGCCGATACGCCGTGGATGATGCCTTCAACACTTCGTTTCGTTTCAACGCGCAACGGCAGTACGAATCGTCCGTCGCGTTGTGTGATGAAATCCTCTTGCAGCAGCTCCTCTTCACCGAACTTCTTCAGCATGCGTTGAAGTCGAATGCGAAGTCGAGCACTGAGCTCATGGATCTCTCGGCGGATATTCAGCAGTTCCCTGCTCGCATTATCGCGCACATTGCCCGTATCATCGATCGCATCGGTGATATGTTTTTCCAGGACACGATCTTCGACAAGGGGCTCACAGAACGTAAGCACCTGCTCGCAACGAGCGTGACGTTCTCGGAAGAACGACTTCAGGTTCCGCGATGTTTGGAGAGCTTCGAGGACCTTGAGCATGTCCGGCGCAGAGAGGAAGTTCCCTTCGATGCGGGTGCGTGACAGAAGCCCCCTAACATCAGACATTCGATCGTAGGGAATGGTCTCACCCATTGCGATAAGATCGAGGACTTCACTCACACGGTCGAGGTCGGCACGCAGAACCACCGCATCCATCGTCGGACGAAGCTGCAACATTCGTTCAGAGCCCGCATCCGACACACAATGACGTGCTATGGCTTCGAGGACGCGCGGAAACTCCAGTTCATCCAGTGCTGTTTCGAGCAGGTCACGTTCCGAGGCAGCCATCGTCAGGAGCCGCTCAAGAGCTGTTTAGCCACTGATTGGATCAATGACCCATCGGCCTTCCCCTTCAGTGCCTTTGTTGCTGCACCCATGAGTTTACCGAAGTCGCTCTGTTGTGTTGCACCGATCGATGCTGCCAACTCCTTCACAGCGGCACGCACATCATCCTCCGACATCTGCGCCGGCAGGAACTCCATGATGATCGCCAGTTCCGTACGCTCCGTGTTGGCACGGTCCGTATAGCCGGCTGCGTCGAACTGTTCAATTGAATCCTTCCGCTTCTTGGCGGCAGAATTCAAGATCTTGAACTCATCGTCCGACGTCATCTCGCGACCAATGCCGCTCTTCTCAAACTCAAGGATCCCCGCCCTCAACGAGCGCAATGTTTCCAGGCGAACCTTGTCACCCGATTTCATGGCAGACTTGATCTGCTCAACGATGTTTTCTGTAAGAGTCATGTTCAAAACTACGCAGTTACGGGGTTACGGGGTTACAGGGTTACGGGGTTACAGGGTTACAGGGTTACGGGGTTACGGGGTTACGTCAAGCTTTAAGAGTTCGGCTCCGAGATCGCGCAGTCCCTGAACGATTCTGCGTGTTTGTTTTTCACTAGGGCGTTTGAGACCAAGAACATATTGTGCCAACAAGCTTTCATTCATTCCTATACGACGGGCAAAAGCGCTTGAATTGATCACGTTGTAAAAAGCGAACAACTGCGTCAATTCCAGTTGAAGTGCGATCTGTTGTGGTTTGATCACACGAGACTCTTCGCTGAAATACAACTCGAGTGCCTCAACCGCAGTCTTGCGTAGGGATGAAACATCATCTGCAGCCGTATAGACAGCATACTCCTCGCAAAACCCGGAGTATCCGGTGTTTGTTCTCTCGACTATGAACGTGTACGGTTTCATGCGTCACCCGTTGTCACAATGTTGGCATCTTTTAGAATACGTAGTAAGAGACCTTTGCCTATCTCGCGCTTTCCATGTCGGGGAAGGACGATCTGTCCGTTCTTGGTCGGATGTCGTAGCATCATGTGTCCCCCCGTGTGTCGCACCTCATACCATCCATCACGAAGAAGAATTCTCAAGACATCATTAAAGGACATGTCCGACTCACAAAGGTAATACTTTCTTTACCTGTTCACAAATGCTTCTTTGAACTAGTATAGAGTGCATTGGGAGGGTCGAAACGTGACGTGTACGTATCTTGCGCGATGATCAAAGCCGTTGTATTCGACCTCGACAACACGCTTGTGGACTTCATGGCCATGAAGCGTCAGGCTGTGGATGCTGCCATCGGCGCTATGATGGATGCCGGTCTGAACCTGACGTATGATCAGGTGAAGGAGCATATCGACAGCATTTACAAGGAGTTGGGGATTGAATACCAACAGGTGTTTGACCGACTCCTCATGGACGTGCTGGGTCACGTTGATCCTCGCATCATCTCTGCGGGCATCATCGCCTATCGCAGAGCACGTGAGGCAGCCCTCAAGCCGTATCCGCATGTAACGGCAACGCTGATGCAACTCAACCGCCGTGGGATCAAGCTCGGCATCCTCAGTGATGCCCCAACGCGCGAAGCATGGTTGCGGTTGTGCTTCATCAACTACCATCACTTCTTTGATGTGGTTGTGACCTTTGACGATACCGGCGAGCGCAAACCAAGCCCCCTACCATTCAAAACCGTCCTGAGCAGATTGGATGTAGCCCCGGAAAATGCCATCATGGTTGGCGATTGGGCAGAACGTGATATGCTCGGTGCACGTAATGCAGGGATGAAGACCGCGTTCGCACAGTACGGCGACTCCTTTGGAAACCAAGACCTCAAGGATGTGGACTATGTCCTGGAGGATATCAAACAGCTCCTCGACATCGTTGCATGATCCTTCCCGTCTACACATATAACCATCCCGTCCTGAAGCAACGAACCATCGAGATCCCCGATCTCTCCGATGAACTCAATTCGCTGATCGACGATATGTTCGCCACGATGTACAATGCCAACGGCATCGGTCTGGCAGCAAATCAAGTTGGTAAGGGGCTCTCCCTTACCGTGATCGATATCTCCGATGCGGAAGAGGAAGATGAAACAGACGGTCCACTCGTTCTGATCAACCCCGTTGTTGAAGCCTTTTCCGACAACGAAGAAGAGTTCGAAGAAGGGTGCCTCAGTCTCCCCGACCTACGCGATGTTGTGATCCGTCCAAGCGAGATTCAGGTCCGCTTTCTCGACCGGCACATGAAGGAACAACGTTTGGAGGTTGGTGGACTCCTCGCACGTGTGATGCAACACGAGATCGATCACCTCAACGGCATCTACTTCTACGAACGCCTCTCCCCCATCAGACGTACCCTTGCCCAAGGCAAACTCAAACGTATTGCAAGGGGCGATATAGAGCCGGAGTATGAGATCTTTCGGTTATGACCTTTATGACGTTATGACGGTATGACGGTTATGACTGTTATGACGGTATGACGGTATGACGGTTATGACGGTATGACGGTATGACGATATGACTGTTATGACGGTTATGACGTCATAACGTCATAATGTCATAACGTCATAATGTATTGATGTCATACTTCAAACGGGTCTTTCCCCGTGATCTCCGCCCACATCCCGTCCGGCGCTAGATCAACTCCACATGGCCAGGTAACGGCCCCGTGCTCGATATAGACCCGAGCGAACTCGTCATCATCACGCAACGCTTCAAAGACTCCGGCATCGCTGCTGTAGATCAGCTCATGCAGATCGATAGATCCCGTTGTGCCGTCCCGGAACTCTACTTCCAATGTTCTGCCCATGAGCGGTCTGACAACAGTTACGATCCATGGTTCTACGATATACATTGTATGACCTTACGTAATAGATCCCAATTCTCCCTCAATTCCTCTCGATGGAGCTCTATCCATTCCTTGACTAAATTCGTCACTCGAGGTGGTAACGCACCAGCGTATATCTCAGCCGACTCTATCGTGATCGACGCCGAGTATTCTCCATAGAACGCATGAATATGCGGCACGTTATGGTCTTCCCAAAACATCGTTATCACGATTCCGAAAAATACTGAAATGGTAGGCATAGTCGTTCCTAGATCGTGTGAGTTTCCTTTTCACGATCTTTGTGCCTCCACAACCCCCAAACGTGACTCCACAACGTCATGAATGTGACAGTGTCATAACGTCATAGCGTCATAAGAGTCATACCGTCATAACGTCATAAAGTCACTCTGTAACCCCGTAACCTCGTAACCCCGTAACTATGAAGAACTACATCGCTGGCCAATGGCTTCCATCCTCAACCGGACGCACGTTCAACAACCTCAATCCGGCCGACGCCACGGATGTGATCGGTGCGTTTCCGCTTTCATCAGCTGATGATGTTGCAGCTGCCGTTGATGCTGCTTCTGCTGCCTATAAGCAGTGGAGATTGTTGCCGGCGCCGAAGCGTGGAGATATCCTGCGCGTTGCGGGCGACATCTTCACGCGCCGTAAGGATGAGCTTGCGGCGATCATGACGCGGGAGATGGGTAAGACGCTCGCTGAAACGAAGGGCGACATCCAGGAAGCGATCGACACGTGTTACTACTCTGCAACGGAAACGCGGAGGTTGTTTGGCTATAACGCCCCCTCCGAAATGAATAACAAGATGAACATGTCCTTCCGGATGCCGATCGGTGTGTGTGGGATCATCACGGCATGGAACTTCCCTATCGCTGTTCCATCGTGGAAGATCATACCTGCTCTTGCATGCGGAAATACTGTTGTCTTCAAACCGAGCGATGATTCTCCGCATAGTGCGAACATCTTTGCAGAGATCTTGGAAGAAGCCGGACTCCCCGCCGGTGTGTTTAATGTGATCCACGGGAATGGTGAAGCAGGCTCTGCTATCGTTGAACATCCGGATGTCCGCGTAGTTGGCTTTACGGGCTCTACCACTACTGGCAATGCTATCGCTGCTCGTTGCGGTGCTCTCAATAAGAAGGTCTCGCTCGAAATGGGCGGCAAGAATGCACAGATCGTGATGCCGGATGCCGATATGGATCTGGCTCTGCATGGTGTGCTGTGGGGCGCGTTTGGTACCACCGGACAACGCTGCACAGCCACATCGCGATTGATCCTGCACGAGGCCATCCACGACACGTTCATCGCAGAGTTAGTGAAACAAGCGTCAGCCCTGATCCTCGGTAATGGACTCACGAATGCCGATGCACAGGTAGGACCGGTGATCAACCAACGTCAGCTCGACAAGATCCTCTCCTACATCGAGATCGGTAAGGGCGAAGCCACATGTGTGCTTGGCGGCGAACGTGATGTTGACGGAACAAAGGCAAACGGCTTCTTTGTGAAACCAACGATCTTCACCGATGTTGAACGCACAGATCGCATCTTCCAAGAAGAGATCTTTGGCCCGGTCCTCAGCGTCGCGAAAGCCACGTCGTTCGAGCACGCCCTCGAACTCGCCAACGATTCTGCGTATGGTCTCTCTTCCAGCATCTACACCCGTGACGTAAATGCTGCATTCACCGCCATCCGCGATATCGAAGCCGGTATCACCTACATCAATGCCCCAACCATCGGCGCAGAAGCCCATATGCCATTCGGTGGTATCAAGGGTACAGGCAATGGACATCGCGAAGGGGGCTGGACAGTGTTCGACATCTTCACGGAATGGAAGACGGTCTACGTTGATTTCAGCGGAAAGCTGCAACGTGCGCAGATCGATAATTACTGATAATCACGGAGATACATGAGATACATGAGATACACGAGATACACGAGATACACGAGATACGGAGATACATACCATGAAAGGTAGAGTATCTCTAGTATCTCTAGTATCTCTTGTATCTCTCGTATCTCTCGTATCTCTTGTATCTCTGGCTTCGCCCGTGTTTGCTCAAGAAGACATTCTTCGTCCGGCAGCAAAGAGGCAGCCGAAGGATAAGGTTCCGCCTGACGGTGATACGGTTGCTGCGCGAGAACGGAGACCTGTGAGGCGACCGTTCCTTCGTGTTGGAGTGGAAGGTGGCATGAACCTCAACACTGCTTCGAGGGATGTAACGGGTATACTCGCAACGTCGCCATACATGGTGTATGAGGGTGGCAGTGGTATATCGCCCCTTGCTGGACTCTACGTTGAACTGGATGTAGCACGTTCAGTTGCGGTTGGAGTTCGCGTGCTGTATGATGTGAAGAGCTTTACGGCACGAAAGGAAGATGTGATCGAGGATTGTCCGATCTATGACCCGCTATCGGGATATGCGATCGGCTATACGTTCGCTGCTCTTTCTTCGGAATATGAAACAACACTGACGTACTTCACCATCTCTCCCCTAGTGCGATGGAGCCCCGTTGCCCGACTCTTTATCCAGTGCGGACCGGTTGTTCAGTTTGCTCTAGGTAACACTACCACTACCCTCACGGAGATCATGGATGACGGTGAAGACTGTCGATTCTCCAACGGCACCGAACTAAGCACCACCAGAATAGAAAGCAGCACAGGTCCGGCCGATCCGGATGTTCGGTTCGGCATCGATGCCGGGGTCGGATACATGATCCCCCTCGCCCCTTGGCTCGATCTGGTACCGAGATTAGGCTATCAATGGATGTTCACCCCGTTTACCGAGCAGACTACCGGACTGGATGACACCAGCCAGTATAGCACTGGGCTGACCACCTACACTGCGACTGAGGGAGTTTTACGAAGCCTTCAAGCCTCGCTCTCGCTGTGGTTTGTGTTGTAGATTGCGCCTTCTCTTGTCTACAATAGTCTTGGAGGGATCAGTGAGAACTTGGTCGTGTCTCATCATTGCATTCATCGTCGGCTGCGTGGCCCTGCCTGCACAAGAAGACGTTCTTCGCCCAAAGGGTCGTCCCGGTGCCGTGGAATCCGGCAAACGCAAGTCCAGCAGTAGGGGGCTTACCTGGCGCCTCGGTCTCGAGGCCGGGATCAACTATTCGACGACATCACGTGATGTAACAGGGGCATCCTCAACGTCCTTCTTCAATACCTTTGCGTCCGGAAGTGGTATCTCACCTCTGTTTGGACTCTATGCCGAGGTTGCCGTATCAAAATCGATCGCTATCGGTGGACGATTCTTGTACGACATGAAGTCCGTGAGCGGTAGCAAGAATGATGTTGTACGAGATTGCTCGGTCCTCGATGGCTACGGTAATGTAAACGTAGTGCAAGCTGAGATCGCAGTGGATTATACCAATACGATCAGCTACTTCACGATGAATCCATTGATCCGTTTCTCCATCACCGATGGATTTTTTGCCCATCTGGGCCCTGTGATCCAGGTTGCTGTCTCCGATGTTGAATCAACCGTCAATCAAGCGATCGACCCAGCTGATGCATGTAGGTTCGTTGATGAAAATGGTCAGTTCACATTGACCTCTACTTCGAACACAACAACGGGCACGGCAAATCCTTCAACACGTTTCGGACTCGATATTGGACTTGGCTACATGATCCCTCTCACGTCTACGATCCACCTCGTACCCCGCGTTGGGTACCAATACATGTTCACGGAGTACGACACATCTACATCACTCCTCGATAACACGCAGGAGATCACCAATCCCCCTTCTCGAGTAGTAGAGATCTCGACTGGAAGTCTGAACAGCCTTCAGGCATCTCTCTCACTTTGGTTCACGCTGTAAGAAAGGAGCACCACATGGTATCACGCATTCTACCGATCCTGCTCCTTCTCGCCTGTACAATGGCATCGGCGCAGAACATCCGGATCGAACCTCTCGATAACAACACATCCACTGACGATTTCGCACCGGCCTACACAAATCATGGCCGCGTGATCATCTTTACTTCTGATGAAGGGGGCGATGGACAACGCCTTCGCACCATGGAGCGTACAAGTGGCGGCTGGACCGCCGCTACCAACCTGCTTGGCGATGTGAACGATGCAACCCACAGCGGGTCGGGTACACTTACGCCTGACGGTCAGTCCATCATCTTTGCCTCATATGAGAACGATGTTGACGGACGTGGTCGAACAGATCTCTACTCCGCTCGCAAGGTCAACGGGAAGTGGATCGAAGTGACCAACCTGGGCGCAGCGATCAACACCGATTTCTACGACGCTCATCCGTCGATCACCGCTGATGGTCGCACGCTCTACTTTGTCTCCGACCGTCCGGGCGGCAACGGTGAAACAGATATTTACGTTGCCACATGGGGAGGTTCTTCGTGGGGTGCAGCAAAGCCCCTTGCCGGGATCAATACGGCAAAGAGTGAGATGTCTCCGGTGATCGCTGCCGACGGAAAGACGATCTATTTCTCCAGCGACCGTGCCGGTGGAGCAGGTGGCTTTGATATCTACGTTGCAAAGATCTCTGGGTCGGCTGTGACCGATATCCGCAGACTTTCCGATCCTGTGAACACCGCCGCTGACGAAATGTTCTACTCCGCACTTCCGAATTCTGATCAGGCGTTGCTGAGTCGCACAACCTCGAATGGTGATTACGACAACTACACCGTAACACCCAATCCATTCCCTTCTGAAGCGGTCACGCTTGTTGAGGGTGTTGTTGCCGATGCCACAACAAAGGTTCCACTCGGATCCACGATCACCGTAACAGATCTTGCTACGGGAAAGAAGGTAGCCGGACTTCGCAGTGATGATCAATCCGGACAATATTATGTGACGCTCACACCGGGTCGGATCTATTCCATCACAGCAAGTGCACCCGGCTACGTCTTCCATACAGAACGGTATGAAGTTCCGCCTGGTGCAAAGGGAACAACCGTGAAGAAGGATATCGATCTCTCGCCCCTTACTAAGGGCGGAGCCCGACTTTTGGTCTTCTTCGATTACGACAAGTCAGAACTAAAAAGCGAGTCAACCCCTGAACTCGAACGCATCATCGAACTCCTTCGCGAGAACCCGACCATCAAACTTCGCTTTGATGGTCATACCGATGATCAAGGTTCCGATGACTACAACGATGCCCTCTCCCTCCGTCGTGCACAGTCCGTTCTGAACTATGTTGTTGCAGGGGGCGTACCAGCCACCCGCCTCGAGGCAAAGGGATTTGGGAAACGTCAACCAGCAGTTCAAGGCGCAACCGATGAAGCCCGCGCCGCCAACCGCCGCGTCGAAATGAAAGTCGTTGAATAGCGAATAGCGAGTAGCGAATAGCGAACAGCGAATTCAAATGAAATGAAGATGTTTTACAATGCGCAGTGGCTGCGACTTCTTACAGAGGTTGGGGCCCTGCGCATTTCTGTTTCGAGTTCGCATGTGCATGAGATGCGAGTTGCCACCAAGAAGGTGATGTCGGTGATGCGTGCATTGGACAAGAGCGAGATGTTGGAGGCGCTGCGTCCACTCTATCATGCATGCGGCCGTGTACGTGAGCCGGAGATCATGATCGCCATCATTGCAGAGATCGCAAAAGAGGGATCGATCGATGTGTCGTTCGTATTGCGAAGACTTCGTGCGATACGAGCATCGTCCATTCATTCGCTCAAACACGAACTTTCCATTCTGGATGATGCAGCCCTATCGACTGTGCGTTCTGCGGCAGAGCAGGTGCTCGCCGGTATGACAGATCTCAGCATGGAGCGAGCACGCGACCACTACATCAAGGGTCGATACAAACATGTGTGCAAGATCTGTAAGGACCTCGACGATATGGAGGTCTTGCACAAGATCCGAAGGGACCTCAAGGACATCACGTATCTCCTGGATCTTGCTCCGGTGCATGATCGCACAAACAAACGTCGACATTCCTTAGTGGAAGACGTTGAGTCCTTCCTTGGCGCCATCCACGATCATGCTGTTACACGTGTTTGGACCGGTGACCTGCCGGAGGGCACCATCAGCGATGACTCGCGTCACACGATCCGTCAATTCTTGAAGAACATGATCAGAACCGATGTTCGCTCGGCACGAACAACGGTAGCTTCATTGTGCCGGGATTGGTAGATTGAACCATGCAGATCATTTACGATGACTCTACCTTCTGGATAGCCTACGGCGTGTCAAACGCCGGTGGTGCTATCCTTGCCATTACCGCAGCCAAGTGGCCTATAGCCTCTCGCTACCTCTATACTGCGCTCTTCGGCTGGGCCTGCTGGTTCAACATCACCACCGTGCTCGATACTCCGGAGGTGTATGCGGACTACGCCTACTTTGCTGTCTTCCCATTCCTCGTGGATTTCATCGACGGGTGGTTTTCCAGTAATACCCTGGCGGTGATCATCCCAGTAGCCATTGGTCAAGGCCTTATAGCACTCGGTATGATGCTCGGCGGAAGATGGCAGCGTTTCGCAGCCATCGGCGCTATGACCTTCTTCGTTGCTGTGATGCCTCTCGGCATCGGCTCTGCCTTCCCTGCCACGTTACTGATGGGGATCGGTGCGTTCTTCCTGATGAAGAATGCTTCTACTCAACATACTCCAGCTGTGCAGTAAAGTGACGCAGATATTCTGCCTCATACGTTAGCTTCATGCCGCGGAGTGATTCGCGTTGGTTGTAGACGTTGATGATCACTTCTGAGCAATAGTCGATGTGGCTTTGAGTGTAGACTCTGCGCGGAATGGCGAGTCGAACGAGCTCCATGTCCGGTCCAACGTGTTGACCTTGCTCGTCTGTTGTTCCGAACATCAGCGAACCGATCTCTACGCCACGGATGCCCCCTTCGAGATAGATAGCGCAACTGATGGCTTGACCCGGGAACTGTGATGGAGGGATGTGCGGAGCGAACCGTTTTGCGTCGAGGTAGACGGCATGACCTCCTGTCGGCTCTAGGATCGGGACGCCAGCCGCACGGAGCTTGTCGCCGAAGTATTCCACGCTCCGCAGTCGGTACCGCAGGTAGTCCTCTTCAAGTACCTCTTCTAACCCCTGCGCCATTGCCTCGAGGTCTCTTCGTGCAAGTCCGCCATAGGTTGGGAACCCTTCCGTCACGATCAGCACGGTGCGTGCACGTTCTGCCAGCACACCGTCATGCATTGCAAGGAAACCGCCGGTGTTGACCATGCCGTCCTTCTTTGCACTCATCGTTGCACCGTCGGCCAAAGAGAACATCTCGTGGGCGATATCGCGCACGGACACATTCTCATATCCCGGCTCGCGCATCTTGATGAACATGGCATTCTCTGCGAATCGGCATGCATCGAGGAAGAGCGGGATCTTGTAGGTATCACACACAGCGCGCACGGCCTTGATGTTGGCCATGGAGACGGGTTGTCCGCCCCCTGAATTATTCGTGACGGTGACCATCACAAGCGGAATGTTCTCTACTCCCTCGCGCTCGATGAGCTGAACAAGAGCATCCACGTCCATGTTGCCCTTGAAATCGGCACGCACGGATGGCTGCTTTCCAACAGCATTGAGCAGATCTATCGCAATGGCTCCGGAGTATTCGATGTTGGCTCGAGTGGTATCGAAGTGGGTGTTGTTGGGGATCGCCTTGCCAACGCCCCCTACGAGAGAGAAGAGGATCTTCTCAGCTGCCCGACCTTGGTGCGTGGGGATGATGTGGGTGAAGCCGGTAAGAGCACGCAACACATTCTCAAAACGGTAATATGACCGCGATCCGGCATAGGCTTCGTCGCCGTTCATGATGCCCGACCATTGAAGCGCACTCATTGCCGTTGTACCGGAATCCGTTAAGAGATCGATGAGCACATCATCGGCATGCAGCAAGAACGGATTGTAGGCCGCATCCTTGAGCAGTTGTTCGCGTTGTTCGCGTGTTGTGAAGCGAATGGGCTCCACACTCTTGATCTTGAAGGGTTCGATGATGGTCATTGGAGGGGGCTGAATCGTGCTTGGAAGAATCGGAGGTAGCGTGGTTCGTAGGTCATCTCTAGACCGGGGATGGATTCGCGACGGTCAAAGAGGTCCATCACCACCTCGGCGGTTACGTCAAGGTGGGCCTGGGTGTAGACCCGACGTGGGATGGTAAGTCGTACAAGTTCGAGCTTGGGATAGCGCTGTGCCCCGGTGTTCGGATCACGTCCGGCGGAAACGATCCCCCGCTCCATAGCCCGTATGCCCCCTTCGATATATAACTGGGCAGCCAACATCTGTGCAGGATATTGATCTTGCGTGAGGTGCGGGAGGAAGCGTTTTGCATCGAGGTAGATGGCGTGTCCACCAATGGGCAATACGATGGGAATTCCTGCTTCAATGAGCTGTTCTCCGAGGTACTCTACCTGGCCTACCCGAGCACGGATATGATCGTCCTGCACTGCCTCCTTGATCCCAATGGCCATTGCTTCCATGTCACGTCCGGCCAAACCGCCATACGTATGCATACCCTCATACACCACAACAAGCGTACGAGCTTCGTTGTAGATCCACTCATCACGCATAGCAAGGAATCCGCCGATGTTCACAAGCAGATCCTTCTTCCCGCTCATGGTTGCGGCATCACTGAGGGAACAGATCTCCAAGAGGATGCTTGCTACTGATCTGTCGGCATATCCTTCTTCTCTGGCCTTGATGAACCATGCATTCTCAACAGCACGCGTGGCATCAAGGACAACACGGATCTTGTGCGGCGGTGAGTTCTCGCACCGCGCGGAGGTTGGCCATGCTGATCGGTTGACCCCCTGCCATGTTCACAGTAGCACCGATGGTGACGTATGGGATTCGATCTGCACCAACGCGGTCGATCAACGACTGAAGTTTTGTCAGATCAACGTTGCCTTTGAAAGCAAAGGTGGACGTTGGATCATGCGCTTCATCAACGATGATGTCCTCAAACGAAGCACCGGCAAGCTCTTGATGGAGGCGCGTGGTTGTGAAGTACATATTCCCCGGAACAACATCACCCGGCTTGATGAGGATCTTGGAGATGAGATGCTCTGCACCTCTGCCTTGGTGTGTTGGGATCACATAGGTGTACCCATAATGTTCACGAACGGCATTCTCCAGATGATAGAAGTTCTCGGAGCCGGAGTAGGCCTCATCCCCCATCATCATGCCCGCCCATTGACGGTCACTCATCGCACTCGTTCCGGAGTCAGTAAGGAGGTCGATGTAGACATCGGCAGATCGAAGCAAGAAGGTGTTGTATCCGGCCTCTTCGATGGCACGCAGACGTTGTTCGCGTGTTGTCATCACAAGGGGCTCAACCATCTTGATCTTATACGGTTCGGCCCAGCTTCGTCTTTTCCGCTCCATGTCCATTCTCCAAACGGTGGTGATCGATAGAACAGCCACTAATTTCGGACATACAGCTCCTATTTCCAAGTCGAGCCCTTATCAGCGAAGATGTCCAACGGGCAACGTCACTACTTCTCCTGCTGCATGGATCGAAATGTAGAGCGGCTGTGAGGCAATGTTCTGGACATCCAACCGAAGATCATATTTGCCGGTATCGAACGGACCTCTGCGGTATTCGGCAAGGATCTCACCTCCGATGGTGTGAATGATGGCATAGATGTCGGTTCGGTCTGCAAGGGCAAAGGCAACGGTGATGTGTGTAGGGGTTTGACTGAGGATCCGAGCCGATAGGACAGATCGCGAATTGACGACGATATCGTCTTCTATGTTCGTTGGCGTTCTGATCAACGACACATCATAGATCGTTGCATTGGCCGTACTCTGCGTTCCGTCGTTCACCCAAAAGATGTTGGGCGCGCTACTCCGAATACCACCCACGATGGAACCCATCTTCAACGTGTCACCCACCATTTGATGTAACAACACCACTCCATGAGCTGTGGTTGGCACACTAGGATCCATCATGAACTCCGCTCCTGCACCAAGGAGGTCGGGCATCGAGACAGTGAGTTTTGTTTCGCGTGTTGTACCGTCGGCATGTTGCGACATCCTGCTGATGGTGCGCCTGAACGGTACACTGTCATTGCGTGTCAGTGTGCCCGTGCCGTCAATGTCATACTGACTCATTCCGCCAAAGAAGACAGTATGCATCGCCCCCTCCGCAGAATCGATCATTGGCAAAACGGCACTGTGGTAGTGGCTCAGATACTGACGTGCTCCGTCACGAACAACGTAGCCCGAATCATCGATATCGACGAGGGTCAGGTATGGACTATCATCCGGGATCTGAAAGACCCCTGAGAACATGGTATAGCCATACGTCCCATCGCGCCGTACTATCGGCACAAAGTTGTAGTCGCGACGATGGAGCTCAACAGCGTTGGTGAATGTGCGGTAGTCGGTGATGCGCGCAGTCGGACCAGTGGTATCGAATCGAAAGAACCGCACCTCATCGGTATACTTCTGCGTGAAGGACGGACCGTTCATAGGATTGTAACGTCCGTCGAATCGTTGTCCTCCGGCAAGTACGAGCTCATCACCAAGCACTCCGAGTCCGCCACCCGTTACGGCAAGTCGGTCATCAACAACTCGTTTGAATGGGGCTTCTGTTAACGCCCCCTTATCGATCTCTTGAATGAGTTTTGGCAGATCGACGATGATCATGGCATTGAACGTTGCATGATCACCGGCTGACCGAGAGAATCCGTACCCGCCTATGAGGTAGAGTCGGGTGCCGATATGTTCAAACTCAACATTCGTTGAGCTGAGCTGGTCAGCAAGATCAACCGGCAAGGAGCTCACCGAGACACTCTTGACGGAGCCGCGGACTTGGTCAACGAGCCAGATGTGGGTGTTGTTTTCCGAGGCAAGGAAGGACCGCGGGGGTTGTCGCTGATGAAGTCCGTCTATCCTGCCGCCAATGAAGAGCCAACGTCCGGAGAATTCGGCAGCTGCAAATGACTGCAAACCAGGCATCCCTGTAATGGTCCGTGGTTTCAGCTGCACGGTCCACTGGGCCTGAGTAGAAAGAGCCGAGATCAGTAGTACCAGCATCGTGATGAGCGAACGCATAAGGGCCTCAATGCAGATTTCGAGAATCATGCATTCTATGAAGTTCCCAACGCCTCCATGGTAACTAAGTCACGCTAGCGCGAGATGCCTAACTCTTTGCACTCACCAATGCTACGCCGGCTACGATGAGGACCATGCCCAGGGCGGTGGTGAGGGTGACGCGTTCCTGACCCATCGCAACGGTGAGGATGATGGTCACAAGGAATGTAAGCGCCGTGTTGAGCGGGATGTAGACGCTCATCTTTGCAAAGGAAAGGATGACGCTCATTACGATGAAGGAGCCGAAGAGGATCACCGCTCCGATCATGCCTTCTGTGGTGAAGAGCGCTGTAGTGATCACGCGCAGCTCCATGGGCTTGCCATGTAGTGCACGTGTGAGCATGGCGATCCCGCCAACGCCAAGGATGGCTTGCAATGATGTGAGTGCAAGCAACTTGATCATGGTTTTGCGCTTGGAGAGAGTCGCTGACGTTGCAGGGCTTCGAAATACTGACGGATGAGGTTCTCGTAGTCCTTGGAATATCCCTGACGAAGCTGTTGCATCATGGTGCGCATGGACTGACGTTGTTGCTCGGGTAGATCGATGGCGCCTGGGGAACGACGTGTGACGTCTTGACCGCTGTTGGACTCTCGTGACTTCTCGTAATCACGATCGTTCATCGACCGTGATGCATCAAGCAAACGAGAAAGGATCCGGTCCTGACGCTGACGTGTTTCGGGAGTGATGTTGCCGGACTGCATGTCGGACATCACCTCTTGCATGTCTTGCGCTATCTGATTGAGGTCGCCAAGCTGCTTCTTGTCACCAACGATCTTCTTGCGCTCCTGCTCAAGCTCCTGCAATGCCTTGAGCGCCCTGCCCTGTTGTCCGGCGAGCCGACCAAGTTCACCACGCTGCTTCTCGTCCATCTGCTGTCCACCCTGCCCCACGCGGTTCATACCCTCACCGATGGACTGCTGTTGATCTGCCAGTTGCTGAAGTCGTTGGAAGGGGCTCATCCCGCGTCCCTCGCCCTGACCCGGCGTCTGTCCTTGACCACCCTGCCCAGCCCCCTCCCCTTGCATCATCGACGCAAGGGATTCACTCATGCGGGAGGCGGCGCTGTTCATGGAGCTCATCGCCCCGGACTGACTTTGTTGTGCCTTGGATCCGTTACGATCGGAGAGCGACTGCATGGCGTCCTTCATCCCTTGTAAGGCATCACCGAGGTCCTGTGCCATTTCGGGTGAAACACTCGTCGACTTCTGACCGAGCTGCATCATGTTGTTCGCAATGTTCTGCATGGACTCTTGCAACTTCTGTTGCTTCTGGGCCATCTGCGGATACTGCGATGAATTGGGATCCATGTTCTTCATCTGCTCACGCAATTCCTCTTGCTGCTTGGATACATCGAGAAGATCGTTGATCCCCTTCTGCATCTGACGCATGGCTTCCTTCTGACTGTTGCGCTTCATCTCGCGTTTCATGTTCTTCATCTGCTGCGCAAATCGCTGCAGGTTCTGCGAGGCTTGCTGCTGCTTCTGCGAAGCTTCTTGCTTCTCGCCCTTCTCCATCTGGTCGCTGGCCTGGTCCATCTTCTCCTGCGTGCCCTGCGGATCGAGATCCTTCTGGGCCTGCTCCATCTTCTCCTGCGGCATGTCCTGGCCAACTTCCTTCATGAGCTTCTCGAGCTCCTTGGCCTCTTCAGCCAATCGCTTGAGATCTTCTTCGAGCCGGCGTTGCTCTTCTGCGAGCTTCTTGTTCTCTTCCTTGTTGTTCGGATTGGACTGTTCCGTGCGTTGCTGCAATTCGTCTTGTTTACGCGCGAGTTCCTCAGCACGCTTCTGCAATTCGTCCACCTTTTGCTCGGCTTGCATCCGCTTGAGCAGATTCAACTGACGTTCTAGGTTCTTCTTGAATTCTTCTTCGTTGAACTTGAACTCCTTCATCATCTTCTGGAGTTCTTCGGGAGAGACTTGATCCATGGCCTTCTTGAGCTGCTCCTGCATACGGGCAAGCTCGGGCGACTTCACTTCCTTCATGAGCTTCTGCAGCTCTTGATACTTCTTGAGGGTCTCCGGCGAGATGGCTTGATTCTGCTGAAGATTTTCCGTCATCTCTTCCATCTTCTGCACAACCTGGTCCATCCGCTTCTGCAACTCTTCCTGACGTTGCATCAGTTCTTCTGCCTTCTTCTTCTCGGACCACGATGCTTCTTGCTTCTGCTGTGACTGTTGCTTCTGCAACTCACGTTGGAGCTGTTCTGCCTCGCGCTTTACCTCTTCTGCTTCCTTGGCAAGGTTCTTCAATTCGCGTTGGGCGTTCTCTTGTGTTTTATCGGACTCGGCAAAAACCTCGTCCAACGACGGCATACGCACTGTCAGCGTGGACGTACGCGCGGTCTTCGGTCCGCCGAACTGATCGTTATCAGCAACTTCCAGATAGAACTCGTAGGCATCTTCCGGTGTGATATCCACCTTGGCCATGTTCCAGATATACGGTACATCCAGAACAGCCCCCTCACCAATGATCGGGATATCGAAGGAGCGGAAGTTCTTTTCCGGCTCGGCATACCGGGATGCCGTGAGGCGGTAGTACAGTCGGAGTCGGGAGAATCCATAATCATCAGCAATGGACGCAACGATCGGTACCAGCGCCTCTTTATCGAGTTCAACGTTCTGTGTTGGTTCGAGCAGGGAGATCATCGGATAGGCGTCCGTGAGGGCAACGATCCCGTATTTGACCGGGTCGGCATTGACCTGACCGTTCTTGTCACGCAGTTCGATATGGTACGTGCCCGTGCGGGAAACAGTGAACCGCCCCTTGGCCAAGGTCCCTCGTGCTTCGAGGCTGACGATGGATGTATCGACAGCAGATGAATCACCGGCTGACGAGATGATCACGAGCCGTGCCTCTGCAAGATCCTTGTTCGCAACGATCGAGACGTCAACATGTGAACCGGTCAGTGCTGTTACATCGGCTTGTTGTTCACTGATATCCGTAGGGGGCATGCGGGTGTAGGAAGGGGGCACTACCCTCCCTGTGAGTGTTCGCACCAATGGTCTGTCGATCACCGAGATCATCCCGGTATCTGTCCGCACACCATCTTCAAGCCATGCTGCCTCGGCATAGAACTGCACGGTCTGTGCAAGACCCGGGAGTTGGTAGTGATAGGTGGAACCGGTATCTCTTCGGATCACAAACGGCTGGTATCTGTCCGAACCGGCCTCACGTATATGAACCGTGATCTCTGCCGGTGCAACCCCGGTGGCTGTCACTTCGATCTGTGTGGCCGTACCTCGCATCACCGATGTTTTCTTCGGTGAGATCGTGAGTTTGAAGGGGGCTGGTGGTACATAGGACACGTTGTGATTCACGATCCTTGCCCACGCGGCACCTAGGATGCCGGGCGTGAGGGCCGTGATACCTACGAGGCCTACAATACTTGCAAGGCCAACCAAGGCCGCAAACCGCGGCCGACGTCGGTCGATGATAACACCGAAGTCCTTGTTCTCTACCGTGTGGGCAACGGACGTGAAGGCGGCGGCAGCTAGCTCCGACGTGCCTGCCCCCTCCTCTGTGAGTTGGAGAACATTGCAAAGCATGTCTCCCACATCTTCGTATGCCTCACCAACACGCAGCGATGTTTCTGTTGGCGATTCAAGCGGAAGCAGACCGAACATGCGAAGCAGTCCGGGTACTACCCAATAGCCGAAAGCGCCGAGTGCAGCTGCGATCATTGTCCACCACAGGACGGTGCGCACCTGCATCGAGCCGTTGAGGATGGCTTCGGTAAGGAGGAAGACGAGGACAACGCTCGATACAACGATCGAGGCGTAGCCAAGACCGCGCACAGCCGACCACGCCTGTTCTGAGCGGGCGGTGGAATGGAGTCGAGCTATGATCTGTTGTCGCGTCACAGGTGTGTTATCTCATCAATGCATAGACAATGATGTTCGTACCGATCTTCAATGATGCTTCGCGCTTCTCCGGTGGATCATGGTGAACCTCGGGGTCTGCCCATCCATCGCTTGGATTTGTTTCTACGGTATAGAACACGCACAACCTGCCGTCCACAAACAATCCTAGTCCTTCAGGGGGCTTGGCATCGTGTTCATGGATCTTGGGAAGTCCGTTCGGGAAGTCAAAGTGACTATGATAGATCGGATGATCGAAGGGAAGTTCGCGCAGTTCTTGGTCGGGCAGGACACGTTTGAGCTCCTTACGCACCGACGCATCCATTCCATAATCGTCATCGACATACAGGAATCCGCCATTCTGTAGGTAGGCTCTGAGGTTGCGCACCTCATTCTCTGTGAGATTCACTGTTCCGTGTCCGGTCATGAAGATGATCGGATAGAGGAAAAGATTATCCGTCCCAAGGTCTACGAACTCATACACCGCATCAACAAGGATGTTCGTGTGTGCCCGCACATAGCGAAGGAGATTCACTTCGGCGCTTGGATCGTTGTACCAGTCTCCCCCGCCCGAATATTTGGCGCGGGCTAGTTTCACGGCCGACTGCTGTGCGGCCGGTTGTTGAACCGTACGTGGCTGGACGGGCGCAGGAATTCGTTGTGCCGTCCCGTAAAGAGAGGCACAGAGGAAGAAGAAAACAACGACGATCAGGCGAATCGACACAGAACAACCTTCTTTTGGTCTTCAACGAACCATGGGATACCGAACATTTCGATCTGGATCTCCTGAACAGAAAGTCCAGGGTGATTGGCCACGGCCTCGGCGATCTCCTCCGACAGATCTCCGCCCTTGAGAAAGGCGCAGATCGCATTGGGTTTCATCATCGGATACACCCAGTCGATTAAGAGATCCACCTTGGCAACAGCACGCGATATGATAACGTCAAAGGCGTGCTGATAGTGCGGTTCGCCGGCAAGATCTTCTGCACGGGTGTTCAGGACCGTGATGTCCTTGAGTCCGGTGTGTTGGGCGAACATGTCGGTCATCGACGTTTTCTTACGAATGGAGTCAACCAGGAGCATCTTCAGATCCGGACGTGCGATCTTGATGGGGAGTCCGGGCAAGCCCCCTCCCGTACCGACATCCAGAACCCGGGCCTTCTGAGGAAAGGTCACGTATTTCATGAGGGTAAGGGAGTGAAGGATATGACGTTCCCAGACGTTTTCTTCGTCCTTCCGGGAGATCATATTTACCTTCTTGTTCCAGTATAACAACTCATCGTGGTAACGCTTTAGGGCATCCACTTGCGCCTTATCGATCACGATGTTGTTCGCACTGCACGTTGTCCAGAAATCTACAGGCGTCATAGGGTGGTTGCGTAGTTTAGACAGGTATGACGATCCCCTTTTTCTCCGTGATCATCTGCACCTTTCAACGTGCTCATCTGATCGAACGCGCCCTTCTTTCCCTTCAACAACAGATCGAGGAAGATTGGGAGGCACTGATTATCGATGACGGATCGACGGATGGAACGGACCATATCGTACAAAGGTACGGAGAGGCAGACCCACGAATACGGTATGTGACGAAAGACCATGAAGGTTCGGCTGCTGCCCGGAACTCTGGCATCAAGCTGGCAAGGGGGCTTTTTGTGACGTTCCTTGATAGTGACGATGAGTATGAACCGGATCATTTGTCGTCACGCAGGGCCATGCTCCTGGCCTACAGCATGGTGCAGCTGCTCCATGGCGGAGTTCGGGTTGTGGGTGACGAAATGGTGATCGACAAGGACGACCCAACGAAGAAGATCCACGTGAATGACTGTATCGTCGGTGGAACCTTTGTGGTCAGACGGACTCTATTTGACCGGGTGGGTGGTTTCGACCTTGTCCCGTATGCCGAAGACACTCTGTTCTACGAACGTTGTACACGCCGCGGTGTGGTGATCGCACGAACGGACCATCCAACCTATATCTACTACCGCGTCTCACCTGATTCGCTTACAAACACCTATGGCCAAACGTGAATCCAAGGCGGCAAAGACCGCACGTATGAACGAGATCCTGGATCGGCTCGAGGTGGTATATCACGATGCTAAGGTGGGTCTTGACTTTACAACTCCGTTTGAACTTCTCATCGCTACGATCCTCTCTGCCCAATGCACGGACGATCGTGTGAACATCGTTACCAATGACCTCTTTCAGAAGTATCGATCGCCGCAAGACTTTCTGCTCGTTCCCGTGGAAGAACTTGAGCAGGACATCCATTCCACAGGATTCTACAAGAACAAGGCCAAGAGTATACGCGGTTGTTGTCAACGGCTGATCGAACACTTCAACAGCACGGTGCCCTCCACGCTCGAAGAACTCATCACGCTTGCAGGCGTTGGCAGGAAGACCGCGAACTGCGTTCTGTCCAACTGCTACAACATTCCGGGCATCACGGTAGACACGCACGTAACTCGCATCATGAACCTGCTTGGTATGGTTGACACCTCGGATGCGGTGAAGATCGAATATGCCTTGATGGAGCTCGTACCCAAGGAACGCTGGAACACGATGAACCACGCCATCATTACGCATGGACGGCGGACGTGTATCGCACGCCGACCGCAATGTGGTACCTGTCCGGTCAGCGATCTGTGTCCGTCAGCATCATAGCGTCACGTTTTTCGTCCCCAACACCACATAGGTATACCTCCGATTCTCTATGTTCGCACACCTATGATCTCCACCCCACTCCTCCGACCGGTATTACTCGCTCTGTTCTGTTCGATCCTCGGATCGCTCGCCGTACATGCCCAGAACGAGATCGGTATCGTTGGCGGCGGGGCATATAATGACCACAACGCATCATTTGGGAAGCTCGGCACCTATCCGTCGTGCTGTCCGGAATTCACCGGCGGTTCAGGGATGGGATTCTATCTAGGGGGCTGGTATGGCCTTGCCCTCAACGATCGGTTCCGGTTGTTGGGTCGACTTACCTTCTCTACAGAGAACGGGAGTATGACCGATGAAGAACAGTCGTTTGTAGCCGACCTGCGAGACACGGCCAAGGTTGTTGACGCAACATTCACCCATCAACTCGATGCTACTCTTTCGAGTATCGGTATCGAGCCACTCCTTGCCTTTCGTGTGGTTGGCGGACTTGATCTCATGCTCGGCGCTCGTGTTGGGCTAACGCTAACAACATCCTTCCACCAGACGGAAACGCTAACCAAACCCGAGGATTATGGGACGTATCTCGGCGACGACCGTGTTTGGGTTGACACAGAGGCTGATATCCCAGATGCCGCAGGTGTCCGCGCAACGCTTGTAGGCGGGGTTCGCTATGTTCTGCCCATTGGCCGCGGACGCTCAACATTCCTCGCTCCAGAGTTCACCTACCACCTGCCCCTTACCGGCGTGGCCTCCAACGTCACCTGGGACGTTGCGCAGATCCGCTTTGGCATCGCCCTCGGATGGCAACTCAGCTCCTCACCGGCAGCCGATACCACGAATCAGGTGCCTGCTGAGCCCCCTGCCTTTATTCCTCCTCCACCGGCGGTGGTCATTGTTCCGGCACCAACAGCCTCTATCACGGTCAGTGGACGTATGCCGGACGGCACCGTGATCAACGATCCTATGATCCAGATCGAGGAAACACAGGTAACCACACTCCATCCGCTGCTCGGCCACATCTACTTTAATGAGGGGGCAAGTGACATTCCACAACGCTACCTCGAAGGTATAGAACGTGCACGCACGGACACCATCGGACTGAGTCCGCTTGAGGCTGCCCATGGCGAATTGGCCATCATAGCCCAGCGTCTTGCAGCTTCTCCACGGGCTACGATCAAGGTCACGGGGCATACATCGGGCACTGCTACTGATAATGGAATGCCTCTCGCGCGTGCTCGCGCTGAACGTGTCCGTGACAAACTCATCGAACTTGGTGTTGCACCATCGCGCATATCCGTTAGCGCCAGCAACGTGCCAACCCGGGCCACCAAGGGCAGCGACCCGGAAATGGCTGTGCTTGCCGCTGAAGAGAATCGTCGCGTTGAGATCACGTCTTCTGACGCTTCGATCAGCGGACCAGTCTCTCTTGGTTCTATTGCAGTATCCGTAGCGCCGTCAATGCTCCGCCTTCAGAGTAACATCTATGCGGCTGGCGGGGTTCGAACAGCACAGGTTACCCTGCGTCAGGGCAACGAAGTGATCGACATGAGTGACCAACGAGCAGTGGCCGACCGATATCGCGACGTGTCACTGGAGACAGCAGACCTGCGCAAGCTTACTGGAAGTCCGTTCATCGCTTCTCTCTCTGTGACCGACAGTCTTGGGAAGTCCACCGAAGCAGTTGACACTATTTCCGTAAAGCACCTGACGATCTCCAATAAACGCGTTGAGAATCTTGGTGACATTCTGGTGGAGCGTTTTGAGCTTGTGTTGTTTGAGTTCAATGATGTGGCAATCTCGGGTGACAATGCTCGACTTTTAGAGTATGTCCGCTCTCGAATGAAGCCGGGCACCACGGTCAAGGTGATCGGTGCAACCGACGTCATGGGATCTGATGAATACAACCGAGATCTTTCCTTGCGCCGTGCACGGGAGGTGGCTCGCCTTCTAAACGTGCCGGACGCCGCGGTTGAGGGCATTGGAGAGGCCGATCCAAACTTCCCCAATGACCTCCCTGAGGGTCGTGCCTATAACCGGACCGTGGTGATCGAGCTCGTGAGCCCCGTGCGCTGATCAGGTGGGGATATCTAACCCTTTGTAACCATTGGCTGTCCCTGCTGTTTGTGGTATCATTGTGCCTCGTTTCGGGTACGAGACGTATCATCTTGACAGCACGGAGGTTCCATGAGAGTTCGGCAGGCGATCATCGCAGGTTTACTAGCGATCGTTAGTATCACCGCATTCACGTCGGCAGCAGCACAGACGTTCGTCCCAATACGGATCGACGCACGTGCGTACCCGTCCATGTCCGCAAAGATCTATGCGCTCGATGCAACTGGGATGCCCCAGTCGCTCAGTGCGTCGGATGTTGCCGTTGCGGAGAACGGGACACAGGCAACGGCCACTACATCGTGTGAGCCGTCGAATGCAGGCCGCAATCTCTCACTCGTTGTTGCCGTGGACGTTTCCGCATCAACAGCGACGGGGTCACCATCTGCCATGGATCTGATGAAGAATGCGGCTCGCGGTGTGCCGCAGCTTCTCACATCAACGTCGGACGAGATCGGATTGTTGACCATTGATGCACAAGCAAACCTACTGTTTGGGTTGTCCACGGACAAGGTCACCTATACGAGCTTGGTTGATAACGTGCGTACATCCGCTGGCGTGAATCTCACCACTGGCTTGTTGAGTCAACCAATGGGCGGTCTCACTCACCTCCAGAATGCGCGCAATAACCGCGCCCTGCTCCTGATGACCGATGGAGCCCCTTCATTTGATGTTGTAGCCTCCCTTGCAATCGCTCGGACGTTTGGTATTCGGGTCTACGTGATCTGCATGAACAATGCAGCTTCCGATCTACTCAAACGACTTGCCGATTCTAGCGGCGGAGCATGGACGGAGAGGGTCACGACGATCGCTGATGCAACAGCATGGGCCCGCGGTTTTGTAGCCGATGCGAAGAATTTCCCATCGTGCTCAACCACGTGGACGTCAACCACGTCATGCAACAATGTTCGACAGACAACATTTACCATTGGAACCACAGTTCGCTCCGGCCAATATGTACTGCCGGCAAACGCGCTGTCCGTGTTGCAGGTATCTCCTCTCGGGATCGAGTTTGGCAGACCATCCGCCGGTAACAACGTTTCTCGGTCGGTAACACTCATTGCCAGAAATCAAGACGTGGTTCTGAATGCCTATTCCATTTCAGACCCTCAGTTCACGCTCGTGTCACCTCCCAATTTCCCGGTGACCATTCGCAAGGACCAAAGCCTACTTCTTACGGTGCAGTATTCATCGGTTACTCCTAACGGTAAATATGCCGAGCTCACGTTTACGTCGGCCACGTGCGATCTTCCACGGATCTCACTTCGAGGGGGCAGTCCATTCGCCGGAGAACAACTTCGTCTGCTCAAGCCGAATGGCGGAGAGAATTTCATTGCCGGTTCGGACACCGTGATCCAGTGGACAAATGTCCTACCGCAAGACGTGGTCCGACTCGAATACAGTGTTGATGGTGGCGCACAATGGAAACCCCTGGCGGAATCAGCCAACGGACTCTCGTATGCATGGAAGCCAGGTCCTGCTGTTTCAGATTCCTATCGCATTCGTGTATCACGAACAGTGATCGATCCGGATAACATCGTAGAACTCACAGGATCTGATCAGCCCCTTTACTCAGCTGTATTCACCGAAGACGGACAGAAGGTTCTCACGGGTGGTCACGACGGAACCGTCCGGCTCTGGAATGCTTTCAACGGCACGCAAGAGCGTCTCGTTGGCGTCCACGGAAACTGGGTATGGGCTCTGGCCGTGATGCCAAACACAACGAACGTTGCCTCTGCGAGCTTCGATGGTTCCGTCCGCATTTGGAATTACGCTACCGGCGAACGGATCGCTACGATCCCGATGGACGGTGAAGCGTTCACTGTTGCGTTCAGTCCCGACGGGAAGAGACTCTTCATTGGCTCGCGACGCAGTATCACCGTTGTAACAACTGCAACGTGGTCAACAGAAACCGTGAAGGTTGTTCCGACAGGTCCGGTCTATGACATCGACATGGCAACCAATGGCTCGGTGATCGCCGTTGCAGAAGGCACTACTGCTACTGTTCGCAATGCCAATACGCTCGAGATTGTAAGCACTCTTGAATCCGGCGGTCGTACTGGTGAGATCTATGCTGTTGCCTTGAACACGGCAGCATCACGCGTTGCAACAGGCGGTACGGACTTCATTGTTGCTACATTCAACGCAACCACCGGTTCACAGATCAGTACAGCGCCGGCAGTGATCGCTCCGATCCTCAGCCTCGACTTCTCACCAGATGATGCGTCTGTGCTCTCGTCGGGCGGAGACGGAACGGTGAAGATCTATACCGCTTCGGACCTCACACTTGCATCATCATTAGCCGGACATGAAGGTCAGGTCTTTAGCGCGAGTTATTCACCGAACGGCAAACGTGTTGTGTCGGCCTCATTGGATTTCACTGCTCGCGTCTGGACCCTTGATGGTATTGGTTCCGTTTCCGATGCCTCGGATCAGAACTTCCGCGTTGTTGGCGCCACTGCATCTGCAACAGCCATTGACATGGGAAGTGTTGCTCTCGGATCAGGAACAGACAAGGTTGCAAATGCTGTAACGGCTGTCGGCCAGGCTCCTTTGAAGATCCTGAGTGCCTCATTCGTTGGCGGAGATGTCTCTGACTTCGGTCTCATCTCTACCACACTCCCGGATCAGATCACGGCCGGTACGCCGCTTCAGCTCGATGTCTCGTTTGTGCCAACGCAGCTAGGTCCACGCTCCGCAGATGTGGATGTTGTGACCGGCACAGGTACCGTCCGGGTGCGAGTAACTGGAAATGCTGTCAATCCAACATTCATCGCTCCCGTCGTTGTGGATTACGGACGTCGTGTTGCGAACCAAGCAATTGTTGACACGATCATCACCCTTCGCGCTCCATCAACGGCAACTCAGCCGATCACCGTGGTTACGTCGGTACTCACCGGACCACAGTCGAACCAATTCTCGATCCAAGCAGGGGGCGGCAACTTTACACTTCAACCCGGACAGCAGAAGCAGATCCAGGTTCGTTTTGAACCGACGGATTTCGGACGGTTCGCGGCTGAACTCGTCTTCGACGTTCAAGGTGGTTCACCGTTCCGCGTACGACTCTACGGTGAAGGAACGGGTGACGGGCGGATCGCAACTACCTCCACACTTCTCTTCCCTACGGACCGTTGCACGGATCCAACAAGCACACAGACGATCACGGTTTCGAACTACGGCAACACCGAGCTTCAGGTCTTTAGCGCCGGAGTAGAGGGTGCGAATGCAAATGAGTTCACCGTAACGGCACCAAGTGCCTACCCTATCCCGATTGAGCCAAACAAGTCAATCACTCTTAACGTCACATTCAACCCTACCCAGAACGGCGCTAAAGACGCAAAGGTTGTGATCTCCTCAAGCGCGGTGAATGCCGTGAATGGTAGAAGTGTTGTTCCGATCTCCGCGCGACGTGACTCGGTGGGCTTTGAGCTCTCCCGTCCGACGGTGAACTTCAACAACATCAACGAAGGTCAGGAAGCCATTGAACGACTCCTCCTGATCAATACCGGTACCGTCGCTTTGCGCTGGCCAAGAACCTCGATCATCGTTGGACAGTTCCGCATTGAGAGCATCACGCCCGAAGTGACGCAGCCAGGTGAACAGTCGGACATGACCGTGAGATTCCTCGGCGGTACCGCCGGCACGGTCTATGATGAGACCTATACCTTTGTTGACTCTGTGTGCGGAACTACAGAGCCCCTTCGCATGATCGCCACAGTCAAGAGCTATATCGGAGCAGACCTGCGTATCAGTAGTGTTCGGGCTACTACCGGACAAGAGATCGACGTACCGGTCTACATCAGCAACAAGGTGAACTTCGATCGAACGAGTGTAACCCAACTGGATGCGCGATTGCTCGTGAATGGTACGATCCTCACTCCGTCTGGCAACACGCCGATGGGAACGTTCCGTTCAGACGGTATGCGAGAGATCGCCGTGATGATCCCAATCCCAACAACGGACTCACTGGCAACAACGCTCCGCTTCCGTACATCATGGGGTAATGACACGTCTTCAGTGATCCACATTGACTCACTCGTCCTTACCGACACGCTTGAGATCCGGAAACACGACGGTGAAGTGATCATCACGGACATCTGTCGCGAAGGTGGTGCTCGCCTGATCGAACTCACGCAGCAAGCAGCCGGGATCCGTGTGGCACCGCTGCCGGCTACGGGCTCTACTACTGCAGTTGTTACAACAGTAGAAGCCGGACGAACCTCGGTTGATCTCGTAGACCTCACCGGCCGCGTGGTCAGATCCGTTGCAGACCGAGTGATGCAAGGGGGCTCCTGGTTCATCCCGCTCGACCTGACGACGATTCCGAACGGTTCATACTTCCTGATCCTAACTACTCCATCCCAACGCATCGTTGAACGAATCGAGGTGGTGCGCTAATGACCCAGAACATGAACCTTACTCCTCGCACCATGCGCACAACTCTTCTTGCAGCTGTTCTCTTGCTCATCATGGGCACACCTTCGCAAGCACAGAACAACACGGTTGCAGATAAACCGCGTATCGGTGTATTCGGCGATGTTTCTTATGACATCTTCGGCGCATCGTTCTCCCGCCTCCCTGAAGTACCAAACTGCTGTCCGGAATTCACTGGTGGTTCCGGGATCGGTTTCTTTGGCGGTATCGTCTATATCGCACCGATCGACCCAACTTGGCTGCTTGATCTTCGTATGCACTACGGAACGTATTCAGTGGATATGACCGCAACGCAGACACTGCCAACAGTGCTCGGTGATGGCACTACAACGAATGCGGAGATCCAGCACGACCTCTCAGGATCGTTCACGCAGATCAGTGTGGAACCGATGGTCGGATACAGACTCACGCCGGACCTCTCTCTTCGTGCCGGGATCATGGCCGGATATCGCGTAACGGCTACCTACGATCAATCTGAAACTCTTGTTCAGCCGGCGAATGCGACTTTTGAAACCGGACGTCGCACACGCAATGCTGTGAGCGGCGATATCGAAGGTGTGAATGCCTTCGCTCTCGGCCTCACCATTGGTGCATCGTATGACCTGCCGTTGAATTCCAGCCGTACGATGTTCCTCAGTCCGGAAGTCCTCTTCACGCTCTCCCCGTTCGACATCGTCAAAGATGTCTCGTGGAAGGTACAACATCTCCGCGCCGGACTTGCTCTCACGTTCATTCCGCCGGACGTAGAAGATTCACTTGATGAATATCAACTGTATGATGTAGCTCGTAGAACTCCGCTTCCGGTGAAGGGGGCTCCTGGTGTTGCCTTCGTTTCAAATATCTCCGCAACAGGTATCACCGAGGATGGCCGCACAAGCTCCACACAAGGTCTGAAGATCGAGGAATTCGCTTCAACACGCGTACGCCCAATTCTGCCGTATGTGTTCTTCGATAACAACTCGGCAGCTCTGCCATCGCGGTATCGCCGGATAAATCAGGATCAGGTTGATTCGTATTCGCTCGATAACTTCTACAACCTCGATGCGATGGTCACCTACCGTCAGATGCTTAACATCATCGGCAAACGAATGACGGATAACGAGTCGGCTACGCTGACACTCACAGGATGTATGGACAATGCCGAAGACAAGGCAGCTGGCGATCTTTCAGGTCAACGTGCGGCGGCCGTGAAGTCCTACCTCGTCGATACCTGGGGGATCAAGGCAGATCGCATCTCTGTTGAATCTCGCGGCTTGCCGGCAACACCATCAAACGTCAACGAAGCCGACGGACGTGAAGAGAACCGTCGCGTAGAGATCGCATCATCCGATGCTTCGATCCTTGCTCCGGTGATGTCCAACGATACCATGCGTGTATTCGAGCCTGCCGGTGTGCGGTTCATGCCGTCCATCGACCCACGTGTGCCGATATCGTCGTGGACTGTCTTCGTTTCTGAGGACGAACGCATCATCCGCACCTTCCACGCAGGAGAGCCTATTCCGGCATCTGTGGACTGGCGCATCTCAGAGCAGAGCGGTGTGATCCCTCGCGGCACACGCAACATCGAGTACATGCTCGTTGTCCAGGACTCAACCGGAGATGTGGTTCCATCTGAAATGAAGGTCATCCCTGTTAGCGAGGTCACGCTTGAGGATAAGAAACGTTCCGGCGGTGTGGACAAGTCGATCGATAGGTACTCGCTCATTCTCTTTGCCTTTGACAAGGCCGACCTTTCAAACGAAAATCAGGCGATCGTCAACAGCGTAAAGGGACGCATCGATCCGAATGCACAGGTCAAGATCGTTGGCTATACAGACCGCTCCGGCGCAGACGATTACAACCAACGTTTGAGCGAACAGCGTGCCCGTTCAGTGGCAAGTGCCCTCGGTCTTACCAATGCAACGGTGACCGGTCTTGGTGAGCGCCTCCCGCTCTATGACAACACCACGCCAGAAGGCCGATTCTATTCGCGCACTGTTGAGATCGTGGTGGAGACGCCGCGCCGATAATGCGTTTGCTCATTCTTAATTGGCAGGACAGAAAACATCCACAAGCAGGTGGCGCTGAGACCCACCTCCATGAGATCTTTGGTCGCATTGCACGAATGGGACACTCCGTCACACTCTTGTCATGCGGTTTTGAAGGGGCTCCTGAACGCGAGACCCTCGACGGTATCAATGTGATACGTCGAGGGTCTCGTTCTACATTCAACTTCTCCGTTCCATTGTGGTGGCGCACGGAAGGACAAGCGCTTGATCCTGATATCGTGATCGACGACATCAACAAGATCCCGTTCATGTCGCCACTCTACATCCGCCGTCCGATCGTTGGTATCATTCATCACCTCTTTGGTGATAGCCTGATCAACGAGGTGGGAAGGCTTTCCGCGGCCTACGTCTCCTTCTTTGAACGTAGAATCCCTCGCGTCTACGCCACTACGCCGATCTCCGTTGTCTCAGAGAGCACACGGCAGGAATGTATTACGTTGGGCCTGCCCCCTTCCAACTTGCATGTGATCTACAATGGCATCGAGCCAACGGAGTTCCCGATGCGAGTATCGGAGAAGGCTGCCGTGCCGACGGTTGTGTACTTCGGTCGACTTAAGCGCTATAAATCCGTTGACCATGTGGTTCTTGCTTTTGCTCGTGTGCGCGAAGCCATTCCTGATGCGCGGTTGCAGATCATTGGAAGAGGCGACGATCTGCCCCTTCTCGAAGAACTCGTGGTGAACCTTAACCTCGGAGATTCTGTTTCCTTCCGTGGCTGGGTCTCCGGCGAAGAAAAGGTTGAGCTCCTCAGCAGGGCCCATGTGGTAGTGAATCCATCCATCAAGGAAGGTTGGGGGATCACGAATATGGAAGCGAATGCGTGTGGTACTCCGGTGATCAGTGCCGATGTACCCGGCCTGCGCGATTCGGTTAGCAATGGCGTCTCAGGTGGACTCTATCCCTACGGGAACATTGAGCAGCTCGCGATCATGATCAACAATGTTCTAACTGATGCCGAACTGCGAATGCGCCTCAGCGAGGGTGCTGTTCACTGGGCGTCGTCCTTTACATGGGATCGCAGTGCCAAAGAGATGCTCTCACTTTGTGAACGAACGATCTCAACATGGTCACGAGACTGATCATCATATTATCCGTGCTATTTGCGATCGGCTTTGTCGATGCTCGCACACAAGGACTTCGTGACAGCAGAGGCCGAGACTTTTGGTTGGCGGTGCCGCCGAATGATCATAGGCAAGGAAGCGACTCGTCTTCCTTCCTTTCACTTCTCTTCAACTGTGATCAGAGAACCGATGTACGTATCGAGGCTCGAGCACGCGATGGTTCCGTTGACATCCGAACATTCACTGTTCCCGGAGCAGCAATGTGGGAAACCAGATATTCCACAATTCAATACGAACATCGAGGTGTAACCGCGCCTGACGGATCTACGGCAGACTGCGAAAAGGCAATGCCAATGAGTATCCACGTCACGACAACAACAGATGTAACCGTATATGCTGTGTTGCGTGATGTAAATACGAGTGATGCATGGATGTCGCTTCCCACAGATGCTCTCGGCACATCGTATCGTGTATCAACCTACCCGTCAACCGCCGTTGCTGACACAACATCGTTTATAGGCATCCCCATCTACACGTTCACAGCAGTGTATCCGAGTCAGTTTGTTGTTGTTGCCACAGAAGACAACACCGACGTGACGATCGACCTGAGTGTAAGTCGATCCTCTGTTGCCAACGGAACGCGGCGCACTGTGCGTCTCAACAAGGGTCAAAGTTATCTCGTACAAGCCCGAGTAACGGAAACGCGTCAGAACGATGACCTCACGGGAACACGGGTCACAGGTTCAAAGCCACTTGTAATGCTCTCGTCTCACTATCGTGCTCAGGTGCCCATCCTTGTTGAGGAAGCGTCGCGAGACTGCTTAGTTGAGCAGCTCCCAAGCACTGACACCTGGGGTAAGCATATCATCGTTCCACCACTGCGAAGGCCGAATGATTTCCAATCGGCTGGGCCAAGCGACGTAACGGTATGTCGCATCGTTGCCGATGTGGACAGCACCTTGGTACAAGTGAATGGATCGCTCCCGTGGCAGATCGACGCAGGCAAATTCTGGGATCTGCCACTGACCACTGCTCTGGATATCGTCTCAACAAAGCCGGTGCTGGTTACGATCATCGATCGATCTGCGAACAGAAGCACCGGAGGAGTACGACGTTCCGGTGATCCGTCGCTTATTCTTATGCCTCCAGTAGAACAGTTCTTGAACGCCTACCGAGTTGCGAATGCTGAACCTCAGGCAGTTGGAGCACCAGTGTTCCGTCAACATCAGATCACATGTGTGGTACCGATCTCCGCCGTTGCCTCGCTCACGATCGATGGAGCCCCTTCCCCTGCTCCAACGGCGATCCCCGGAACGTCGTATGCCTACGTGCATATGAACGTTGCAGCCGGACAACACGAGGTATTGTGCGATAGCGCTTTCGGGATCGTTGTCTATGGATATGGTCCCGCAGAGTCGTATGGATACACAGGCGGTATGGCGTTCGATCGACTCTATATCCCGAGCGTCGTATTACGTGTCCTCGATATTCAAGGGGCTCCAGGTGATGCTGATACGATCCATGCCGTGGTGGACAGCATCAGCGATCGGATCGACCTCTTCTTATCGGGCGCTATTCGATTGGATGGCGCGATGATGCTGGATCTCTCAACGTTTGTCCCGAGAACCTCCACCGTGGAAGATCCAGCAACGATGTTGGGAAGCATTCCCTTTGGTTTGGACTTTGATACGTTGTCCGTGGGTGACACGATCAGCATTGTTCCGGGCTGGCATACACTGGGACGAGATACGGTAACGGTGAGCACACTTGCCAACATCCTCTGGACCACGGGTTCAGGTGACACGGTGGATGTTGTGACCACGATCATAGATGGCCGAGTGATCACAAGCGATGTGTGTCTTGATCAGCAACCTCGACTCTTCGATCCGCTCATGGCGGTCACCACTCGTGAACGCCGCTACTACGATGTCCGCGGTCGATATGTAGGCACCACACTTGATGGACTTCCGCCCGGCGTCTATTTCCATCGATGATCATCGCATTCAATAAGCCGTACGGTATGCTCTCGCAGTTCACACCGGAGCCCGGAAGTGCATATCGCACGCTTTCAGAGATCGGCTTTCCGGAGAACGTCTATCCAGCAGGAAGACTTGACGCAGATAGCGAAGGGCTCTTGATCCTCAGTGATGAAAAGGGGCTTCCCACCTACCTCTTGGATCCGGACGCAGCACATGAACGCACGTATTGGGTGCAGGTGGAAGGTCTGCCAACAACGGAGACGCTACATGTCCTGGAAGTTGGCGTGATGATCAAGGGTAGGCTCACGCTGCCATGCATGGCTGAGGTGCTTCATCCGCAACCAGTGATCGAAGACCGCACGCCCCCAATCCGCGTGCGCAAGAACATTCCTGACACGTGGATCGCTTTGACGTTGACAGAAGGAAAGAACCGTCAGGTCCGTCGCATGACAGCAGCAGCCGGATTTCCTACGCTACGCTTGATCCGCATTCGGATCGGCGGTCTTCACCTCAACCACCTCAACCTCGGCGTTGGGCAGTGGTGCGTTCTTGGATCTGACCACCGTAGGGCGCTGCTTCAGTAAGCGCGTGTACCGCACGATGGAGAAGCCAAAGCCTGCCACCATTGTGATCACACCGATCCACACAAGAGAGATAAAAGGCTTCACAGAGAATTCAACGGTGAAGATCTCCCGAGGCGTTCGCATCGGCTTCGACGTGTCCCGGAATTGGAGTCTGCCCTTTGACTTCGATGGATCATCGTTGTTCCGAACGATCTCCGAGAGTCCGATAGATGTAGTGGTTCCAGGCACATCAGCCCACACCGGTTCAAACGTAGGGCCGCCGGTGCCCGTTCCGATCTTCGTAAGCGCCTTTACATCATGAACTGTGCCGTTGATCGCAACGCGTAGCATCGCCGCCATCTGCATACGACCGTCAGAAGAAGCCCCTTCCTCCATCGGCATGGTGAATCGATCGAGCGTGATGTTCACTGTGGAGTCGATGGGCGACGTGATGGTAGCCCCCTTTTGAATGTCCGTTCCGAAGAACAGATCCTCACGTTCCGTTGCCTTTGGTGAGACGTAGAGATCGTTCATCACGCCCCAACGAATGCCAGGCTCGAGGAATGCGGATTGACGTTGGTTGAAGTCGCTCCAGTACAAGACCGGTGCAACAACGCGCGACTCGCCGTCCTTTTCGATCCGAACATCATAGCGCAGTTTCTCACGATCAACAAAGTGCTTCTCGATCTGTTCCTTACCGAGATACGTCAGCGTGTATTCCCCCACCTTGGTTGGAACGCCGTGAGTTAGCATGGCATGGTGGGTCTCGGTATACGACGACGTAGTGATCACACCAAAGATGAGAAGCGCGATGCCTGTATGAGAAACATAGGCGCCGGCCATCGTCGATGATCGTGTGATCAAGCTCCAACCAACGCGCATGTTCACCACCAGGGAGAACCATGCAGAGAAACTTAGGATGATCTGTCCTACTTCGTGTACGCCGAGAGCAACCATCCCAACCGTGCATACAGCAGAGATGACCGCGGCCTCCACCGAACGTCTGATGAGGAGGTGTCGTGGAGTGCTGCGCCACTGCACGATCAACGCCAAGGCGTTCACGATCAGTACCATGGGGACAAGGACCAGGTGGACCTTGTTATAGAAGTCTGTGGCAACGGCAACCTTTGGCTGACCGATCACTTCCATGATCACCGGCCACGACGTACCGACGGTAACGAAGATGGCACTGGCCATGATCAATGCTGAGCCGATGGAAAGCATGAACTCCCGTGTTGTGGGAGCGAACTCCTCGCGGTTGACGTTCATATCCTTGCGTCGTGCCAGTACCATGCCAACACCGATCGTGGTGAAGGTCAGCATGAACAACAACAGGATCCAGAACGCGAACTTGCCGGGATCAACAAAGGAGTGTACAGATGTATCTCCGAGAACACCGCTTCGTGTAAGGAAGGTTGAGTACAACACCATCACGAACGTTGCAACGGCAAGGATCATGTTCGTCTTCACAAGTCCGTGTGTCCGCTTCTGCACCAGCATGGCGTGTACGAGAGCTACCGTTACCAACCACGGAATGAGCGATGAGTTCTCCACCGGATCCCAGCCCCAGAAGCCACCCCAGCCGAGTGTTTCATAGGCCCAGAAGCCGCCCAACATGATGCCGAAACCAAGGACTGCAGTTCCGAACAATGTCCACGGCAACGCGATGGATATCCACTTGTGATAATCCTTTCGAACCAGTCCCGCCATGGCAAAGGCAAAACTCACACTCATCGAGGCAAACCCTGTGAACAGGATCGGCGGATGGATTGTGATCCATGCATTATGGAGGAGTGGGTTAAGCCCCCTACCATTGAGAGGGACATCTGCAATGGTTATCCCATCAGCAGCAAACGTCTCATAATAGAACGCGAAGGGATTCTTTACCACCAACAACAACGTCAAAAACGTAAGGATGAGTCCGTAGAACATCATCACCGGTTCTTCATACTTGTGACGTCTGGCATACGGCGTGAGGAATACACCGATCAGTGCCACCAGCATCGTCCAAAGCAAGAAGCTCCCCTCCTGACCTGAATAGAAGCAGGCGATGAGAAGGTGAAGGGGCAGTTCTTTGGAAGAGTAGTTCCAAACGTAGTGGTATTCGAAGCGGTGTTGAATGATATTCACCACCAACATTGATGAACTTGCCACAAGTCCTAGCGCAAGGATCGTGAAGACCACTCGTGCTATGCGAGCATAGACCGAGCCCTCTGGTTTGCGGATGGCTAGACCGTAGAGTACGGTGGAGGTCACGGCCATTCCGAACAGGACATGGATAAGGATCTGACCGATCATTTGGCGTATACCTGTGTTGCATGGAAATAAGCGTCGCCACCGCCGTGTACGTGCCCTACGAATCGCACCACTTGTCCACTCAGGAACGGACCTTCTGGTTGTGCGCCTGTGAACTGAGCGCGGAATTCTGCTCCCGACTCGTCCTTACAGATGATCGAGGAAGGGGCTCCTGTCGCATCCACAATGGTGGACACGATGATGACCTTTGGTGCTTGATCACTTTCGGATGTTGTCTCCGTGTGTTGAGCGCCTTCAAACGTCACTTCCTTGAGGTCGCCATACGTTGAGGCGATCCATACCGCGAGCGGTATGCCAAGAACAGCGGAAATGATGATCAACTTCTTGAGCATGGTCAGGACTTCGGCATAGCTTCAGCTGGTTGTCCTTCGTACTTCGAAGGACATTTCGTTAGAACACTTGAGGCCTTAAAAACACCGTTCTCAACACGACCTTTCGCAACAACACTGATCGCGATCTCAAAGTTGTTTGGTTTGGCACCGATGAGTTCAACTGGGATGACCTTTCCTTTGTCATCCTTCATCGTGAAGCGAAAGGTATTGGAGGGGGCGTCATAGCTTGACCCTTGTTCCTTGACCCATGTTCCAACGATCTGGACTGTTTTACCGAGCTGTTCTGCACGCTCAACGTTCGTGTATTCTACAGAACTGTTGTCGAGTGCTGTATATCCAACGTAGGCGAGTGCAGCGATGACTACACCTGCAATGATGTACTTGATCGGGAATCGACGTGGTGATTGATCCATGGTTGCCTCAACGCGTAATGCGTCGTTCGAGTTCGCGCAGACGTGCATCCACACGCTGCAAATACACGGCGATGCCGGCCCAAAGGATGAGAGCCGTTGCTAACACCACATACGTGGCATTCTGCGTCAGAAAGTCGATCATAGATTCTCCGAAAGTGCATTCACGCCCCGTTGAACCCGTGCAGCACGAACGCGCAGGTTCATGAGCCAGAAGTAGACAAGGGTGAAGGTGAACAGCGAGAGGCCGAAGAGGAGTTGCTTGGTTGGGTTGATCGCATCAGAACGCGGACTCAGGAGTGGGCCCATGTTCGTATCGTCGGAACTGCCCGGATGGAGTCCGGGGAGCAATCGGGGAAGGATGAAGATCAAGAACGGAACTGTTACGAAGGCAACGATGGAATACGCCGCACTGAGTCTGGCGCGTCTGTCAGGATCATCAATGGAACTGCGTAGCAAGAAATATGCAGCATAAACAAGCAACAAGATGAAGATCGATGTTTCACGCGGATCCCAATTCCAGAACGAGCCCCAATTGAATTTAGCCCAAACAGCACCGGTGACGGTGGCAAGGATGGCATAGAGGGTACCAACGCTGGCAGCGGCCATCGACATGTCATCATGGTTCAGGTCTCGTGAACGCAGGAATCGCACCGCAAAGATCATGGCGATGAGGTAGGCGATCACAGCCACCCACGACATCGGCACATGGAAGAAGATGATACGGGCACGCTCTTCGAGACCCATGATATACGGAAGCGTAATGATCGGATCAACGGCCACTACATCATCAGCTTGGAAGACGAGATCTGAACCTGCTCGGCGCACTGAAATGATCACGGCGGTTCCATCACCTGCGCTGCGAAGCTCGTCAGCGACCGGTGCCCAAGCACGGATCATCACCTGTACCTGTGATGCTCGGGCATCCGTGGCCGGGATCAATACTGTGCCGTGTTCATCGGCCACGGCCTTTGATGGTTCCGTGCGCACATAGACCGGGACTGCCTTTGTACTGTCGGCTCTGCCTTGGATAACAGCATCCGTCATGCTCCCGCCGATGGGCGGCAGAATACCAAGGATGGTTGTAGCTGCAACACAGAGGATGGCAAGCATTCGCCACCACTGGGGTTTTGGTCTACCGAAAGGTCCGGGAAAAAATCCCAAGAACACTCCAAGGAGTGTTCCGCCGAGCATAAGGGCAAACTTCATAGGTAGCGAAGTTACGAATTACCCTGCAAGCCTTTTGGTGAGAACGAGGGTGTTCCGAGGATGACCCTTTGTGGCAGGCATATACTGCACATCGTCCATCACCCTCCGCATGAGCGAGATACCCAAGCCCCCTACCCTTCGCTCACGGAAATAGTCTTCCATGTTGGGGTGTTCGATGCTGGCTGGGTCAAAGGGGCGAGCCGTGTCGCTGATCTCGATTCGGACGTCGCGGTCGTCCACAGCAACGAGGATCTCGATCGACTGGGAGGCATCGTGGGCAAATGCGTGGGCGATGAGATTCGCGCAGGCTTCGTCCACGGCGAGAACGATCCCATTCTCTTCGAACTCTGTGAATCCGCAGTCTTCGATCTGTGAGGAGATGAACTCTCGAATGGTTCGCAGACTATCCGTGGATGCAGAGATCTTGAGGTGTTCTGTATGGTTGCTGAAGGCGATCATCACGAGACAGGATAGGCGTTCACGGCTTCGTCAACGCTGGAATGGATGTTGAAGAGAACAGGGAACCCTAACAGGTCGAAGACCGTAAAGACCTTGGGCTTCATAGCGGCCATCTTGATATCCCCATTCTCGCGTTTCACGGCTTCGATGAAGACCATAAATACGCCAAGTCCGGCACTGGAGATGTAGTCGAGATCGGTGAAATTCACCACAAATCGACGGCACCCGCCATCATAGGCAGTAAGAAAGATCTTCTCAAGATCTGAGGCGGTATGCGCATCAAGGTATCCAGAAAGATCGATGATGCAAACGCTGTTCGGTCCTTGACGGACCAATGCGGAGAAGGGATTCATACTGGTGTTCCTTGGTGTTCCATACGGTAGGATACGGTATCGGTTGCACATGCGTCCGAAACAACGATCCCGACGATGGTAATATCGTCATGCGGATCAGCTCCCCGTGCATGCCGTTCCACGGCGTCGAATGTCTCCTTCACGAGGGCTGCTGCCTGTTGCGCGGAAGACCCACGCACCATGTCGGAGATCACGTCCATCCCGATCTCTTCCAAATTGGGATCGCGACGTTCCGTAACGCCATCCGTGGTCAGCAGACACATGTCACCCTCTTGAACAGCGATCTCAACCTCCTCAATAGCATCGTTAAAGGTCTGCGGCGGGACGATCCCAATGGCAACTCCTCGCGGCTGAAGGATCTTGATCTCGCCCCCTACACGAAACACGGCCGGTGTGTGTCCTGCACGTGCAATACGAAGGGAACACGTTGCAATGGAGAACTGAACACAGGTAAGGGAGATGTAGGAATGTCGATCCATGGAACCAAGCAGCGTTTCATTCACCCGGCGCAGAAGGTCTGCGGGGCCGGACGATATCCGCATCTCCGCTAGAACAACACCTTTCAACGTTGCCATGTAGAGAGCTGCGGGAATCCCCTTCCCAGCCACGTCAGCGATGATCACACCCTGGGTTCCATCGGCAAATCGAATGTAGTCGAAGTAATCGCCCCCTACTTCGGTGGCAGGGATCATCACGGCATGGACGTTGAATGGGCGGACATCAGGACTGGTGCGCGGAAGCAATGACGACTGAATATCTCGCGCCACGTCTGCCTCTTTTTGGAGTCGCTCTCTGTTGAGTGCAGCTTCCATGAGTCGAGCTTGATCCAAGGCAACGCTAACCATGTCTCCGAAGGCTGTGAGCAGCCGCACATCGTCTGGCTCAAATCCGTAGTCCACGGTGCTGAATACCACAAGCGTGCCCATACGACGATGGTCACTGAAGATGGGGACGATGATCATCGAACGAACAGCCACATCACCGGCGTCCTTCGTCATATCACTGAGTGCTTGAACATGGACCGGCCCTTTGCCGCCCGTGATGAGAGCATGGATCGTTGGGTTTGCGTGGAGGGCTCGGACGTATTCAGGATGAACGAGCTGTGCCGCTGCTACGCGCATACCCTCACCCTCATCAACCTCCATCCATGCGCCATGTGCCCTACAGATCCTAAGGGCGAGATCCGTTGTGCTGTTCAATAAATGGTCAACACTGACGGCGGCTGTCATAAGCCGCGTGATATGCGCAAGCGATTCTACTTCGCTCGACCGTCGGTCTACGATCGCGCTGTTCGGCAACGCTGCGATCACGGCAAAAAGGAATCGAAGGAAGAAGACGAATCCAAAGAAGTTGATGGCACTTGGTAGAACTGCACCGCTTCGCACGAATGCGGCTGCCGACTCCGTAACGTAGGCATCGATGCTCGATAGATGCATCACGGACAGAACGATCGAGGCAAAGAGTGCACAGACCGTGAGCCATAACAGACGGATCTTCTTCTCCATCGTGATCGTGGCAAGCCAATTCAAGCGTTGCGTATTGATGAGCATGAGGATGCCACCAAAAACGGCAAGTACCACGCTAAGGATAGTAAAGACAGAGCTGACGGATCCCAACGTTGAGCACAACCATATGCTGAGGATAATGACGGCCTGTACGATGAGGTAGATTCGCGTGCGTTCGTGGCGGCGCATCAACAAAAGAGTAGCAAGGAATCCGGCGAGACCTATGGAAATGGCAAAGGTGCCGATGGCCACGAGGTGCGACGTGAGCACACCGAGCAGACTCGTCATCCTACCGTTCTCAAAGTCGTCCGGTACGATAGCAGCGAAGACCAACAAGGCCAATGCGGAGACCGAATATGTGGTGAGCGCCGAGGCAACAGGCTCATACGTGAGTGTTTCGCGAGGGCGTCCGATGCGCAGGACAACCACTCCGATCATACAGACAATGGCAATATCACTGAGAACCGTGAGTGCTACTTCAACAAGAAAGACCTCGTCGATCGATCTCCCCTGCTGAACACTCCACAGCGCTACGGCCACCATTCTCATGATAGTGCTGGCAACACCGATCACCACAAGCATCGTTGTGATCGATCGGCGTACAGTTTGATCTTCCGGAATCCGGATCATTGTCCCTCCACAGAGTGCAACCTACGACCATATGCCGTTGAGGTTGCATACCCGCTCATTGTCTGTCTAGGAAGAGTACACCGGTGGCCGACATTTCCGGCACACGAGCAGAACCAACAATGTTCTCGCGAACTACTCCTTCAGCCAACACCTCGCCGCGCAGGTCCATGGGAACCCCTAGCGAGCCATCCGTAAATCGCATCTTGATCTCGGCGGAACCATCCGTGATCGTTACCCAGCAACCTTCATCTTGGCACACAGACCCAACGATGCCTCGGATCGTGATAACGCGGCCGAGATTCTCTGGCTTGGTCGCATCCGAGACCGAAATCACCATTCGGGCTGCATCGGGCCTTATACCGATATGATCCGGTTTAGAGCACCCAGGAACAAGACCACTCAGCAGCACTGCCGCAATGAGAGTTGTTGCGATATGACGAGGTGAGGTTGTCATTGAGAAAAACACGGGAAACGGAAACGCCCCTTATGCGCTTGCACAAGAGGCGTTGTCATGAGAGCCAATGACCGGACTTGAACCGGTGACCTGCTCATTACGAATGAGCTGCTCTACCAGCTGAGCTACATTGGCAGGCTATCAGAACCACAATATTAGGGATGCTACGCCACATGACCAACTATTGAAGCCCTGCATTTTCCACAAAGGGGCCTATCGAACAACGATCAGCATTCGTTCAACTTCATTGTCGGGCGTTGTAGTGCGCAACTCATACACTCCAAGCGGGATATCCGAGATGGACACTTCGAGTTCGTTCGCTTCGGTTGAATGCCATACGATCCGAACATTCCCGATCTCGGTACCACTGATGGTATAGACAGCAACAGAACTCCACGATGCTGCACGCCCAGGACGGGTGAATACCACGGATTTGTCTGGTCTTCTCAGTACAGTACGATGTGCTTCAACCACGAGTGGCTGTATCTGTGTTCTCCCAAGTTTGGCCATCACGTCGGGTATGTTCTCATACCAAAGGAGTACCTCTTCGTCTCCGATCCTTGTCCGCATTGGTAGGTACGGTCCGGATGCTAGGCTCCCATTTGATCGCTCGATATCAAAGATGAGTCCCCCATCGAGATTCGTAACGCGGAATGGTGACGGTGCAGGGGCAGAACAGACGATGCTACGTGCATCGCCCCCTTCACATGTGATCTGGATACATGTCTCTCGATTGGCGGTATTATCCACCATCACCACTCTATCCGACGAACCCAACATGGAACGAATGTCCTTGTACGCCGCAAGATCCACATCGAGCGAACGAAGGATCTCCGGTGTTGCAAGGGCAGCATTTATAAGCAATGGTTGCGGCACAAACACCGACCGAGTACGAGATGGAAGGGGGCGATCCAACCGCACAGCAGGAACCGACGAAATGGTCGGGCTTGGAACGGGCGTCGCCGGCGGTGGCGGAGCAGCAAGGTTAACTGCTGTGGCGACCGGTGTTGACGGAATGCCGAGGGCGAACCACAGGCATACGGCAGTTACGGTGATCAGGATGAAGCCTACGAACAATGTGCGTCGAACCACCCGCGAGCGCTGATGACGAATGGCTGCACGCTCAAGAGATGAACCGAGCGTGAACGGACTTGATCCTCCGCGCAAGGATGCGAGTGGATCGATGTTCGGGTCATGTGCCATGATCGTCACCTTCTGAAAGTCGACGTCGTAATTCCTGCCGTGCGCGGAAGAGTTTGGCCTTGAGTCCGCCTACTGTTCCTCCATGTACGGCTATCACATCTTCGAGACTCCATCCGAGCACATCCACGAGCACAAGGCATTCTCGTTGTGCTACCGGGAGTTTCTGAAGCTCATCTCGCACCAATCGTGCATCCGTAAGTCGGTCCGGTAGCGGATCAGAAGAAGCCTGATCGAGATCAGGCTTCCACGGACCAAAGAGCTTTCGCTTCATGTTTTGACGGATGTACGTGCGATGAGCGATGCGGAAGAGATAGGTGCGTGCCGCACCAGGTTCACGAACCGAGGACCACGACTCATACGCCTTGAGTATCGTATCCGCCACAATATCCTTTGCGTCCTCTGCAGATCTCGTCAACGACCGCGCAAACCGAGCCAGGTCATCGTGATGTTCCTGAAGAACGGCAAGGAAGGCAGTGTCATCGCGGAGTCCATTGCTCATTTCACTTTCCGGCAACCTTCAAGACGTTGCCATATGCCTGCACAATGAACTCGTCATCGTCACCATTGCCACTTACCGTGAAACGAATAGAGCCAGAGATCTGGCCTGGCTTATCAGGAGTGCAACGAACGATCAGCTCACGCTTCTCACGCGGTCCAAGGACCGTGCCATCGGGAAGGTCTGCCTTGATCATACCGTCAATGATGACCTTGGAGATCTTGATGGAGGTATTCGATGGATTCTCCATCGTCATCGGTACGGTAGACTCGGCACCTACGGCCGCATCATTGAAGGAGACAAACGTGGAAGGTCCAATGAGCAGAACACGTTCGAGGTTGACCTTGAGCATCACGACCTTCACAATCGTATCTGAACCAAGAAGCCCCTTGATCGTGACGGTCTTCACGATCGGTCCGGACTGAGACGGCGTAAGATTGAGCTTGATCTTGACCTTTGCTACCTCGCCCGGCTTGAGTTCCCACTTGTCAGGATCTGTCTTTGTACAACCACATCCCGGCTTGACTTCAAGGATCTTCAGGATGCCGCTCTTTGCTACGTTTTCGATAGGAAGCTCGGCTTCAACGAATTGTTGCTTAGGAAGGCGCATCGTTCCCCAATCCTGAGCATCGGGAACCTTCATTGCAGACTGGGCAGTAGCAGCGAGTACGCCTACAACGAAGGCGAGAATAACAAGAGCAGTACGGAACATGGATGTCTCCGGCAAATGGTGGGCGTAACGCCGTCCATCGGCGCACAGAAGGAAGAGAGACGTAACGATCAAAAAGGATTCACGGTCCGACGAAGAACGTCAACATATTTTTCAACATACATCGGAACCTGGGATCGACGGTACTGCATGATAAACCGCGGATGTTCGAGATATTCAATGGTGCTGTACCCCATGATGTTCCTCACTTCACGCTCCGAGAAGGTCTTCAACTTCCCTGTTCCAAGGACGATGCAGCGATCCGAGACAAGTCCTGCTGCGTGCTGCTCCTTAAGTGAGTTGATCACGAACGGAACGATCTCGCGCATAAGCACGGGGTCATCGTAGAAATTGATGTTGATGCCGTTCTTGATGAATCCAAGGGGGCTCAGTGCACACATGTACAGATCACGGTAGAATGCTACCGGCCCGCCGTATGCATCGATGACCATACTGATGAACTCGGCTGAAAGCTCACGACGTCCGGCTAAGGTTGTTTCAATCCCCAAGAGGTTCGTCACAGCCCATGGGTCCGTGAAGGACAATCCAGTAATGCCGGCACCGAATCTGCCCGGGTTAATACCCCACACACCGACGCGCGGACGACTTCCGGTATAATACCGCGATACCATCTCGTGAATGATACGTTTGACCTCAGGATCCTTGTAGGGATCGAGGATCTCGATCCCATTCGGCAGCATTCCATCATACCTCATCGACATGAGGAACCGTTCAATGCCTCTGCCGAAAGACTCAGATACCATAGACGTTGCGTGCCTTGGCACCAACGTAGGTAAGGAAGTCCACTTCAGTGAGGGGGCGTCCGGAGATGCGCTGGATCATTTCCTGCGGAGTCTCGGTTCGTCCATAGCTATGGACATGCTCTCGCAACCACCCAAGGATCGGCGCGAAGTCGCCATTGGCAACACGATCCCGCACATCCGGCATGGCAACCTGCATCGCATTCCATTCCATTGCTGCGTAGAGCTTGCCGAGAGTGTACGACGGGAAGTACCCGATGCCACCGAATGACCAATGCACGTCCTGGAGACAGCCTTCTGCATCATTTGCGGGTACCACACCAAGTGCCGCTTCCATCTTCTCGTTCCAACGCTTCGGAATGTCCTTCACCTCAAGCGTTCCGGCGATGAGATCGCGTTCGATCTCGAATCGAAGGATGATGTGCAGGTTATAGGTGAGTTCATCGCTTTCAACGCGATTGAGCGACGGGCGCATCTTGTTGATCGCACGATAGAAGCTGCGTACGTCCTGATCCTTGAGTTGATCAGGGAAGGCATCACGCAGTTGCGGGAAGGCCCAACTCCAGAACTCTTCACTGCGAGCGATCACGTTCTCCCAGAACAAGGACTGCGATTCATGGATACCCATGCTCGCCCCTTGACCGGAGAATGTACGTGCGAGATCTGTACCAACACCTTGTTCATACATGCCATGTCCGGCCTCGTGGATCAAACCAAAGAGGCACGACCGGAGATCGTTCTCACGGATCCGCGTGGTAAGACGAACGTCTGTGCTTCCGAACGATGTGCAGAACGGATGTGCCGAGAGATCCACCCGGCCGGTGTTCATGTCGAACCCGAGCGTCGTAATGATCTTTGTGGCCGATGCGAGTTGAGCGTCACTATTGTACGAGCGATACAACACGTCATCGCTTACTGTGTCTTGCTTTGGCGTGATCTCCGCAAGCAGTGCAACCGTGCCGGTACGGAGTCGATCGAAGATCGGCGTGAGCACGTCTACAGTTAGTCCCGGCTCGAAGGAGTCGAGCAGATTATCATAGAGATGTGCCGCCGGTCCAACGATCTCTGCCTCACGACGCTTGAGGTCAACTGTCTTTGCGAGAAGGGGCTCAAAGATGCTGAAGTCCGATGCTTGACGAGCGCGCTTCCACGCATCCTGCGCCATCGATGCTGTACGCGCTTGTTCTTCCACGAGATCCGATGGAAGCTTGAGCGAACGGTCATGATCGCGGATGAATGTCTTTGCAACCAACAGCTGCCGGGGCGTGAGCGACGGCAATTCGTTCTTCACATCTTCAACGATCGCAACGGTGTCGGCATTCGTTGTGTGTTGATGGATGAAGGATGACAGTGTGGCCAACTGTTCGGCACGTCCGGCCACAGCGCCGTCGGGCATATACGTTTCTTGATCCCATCCAAGAACCGCAGCTGCGGCTCCAAGATCTGTGATCAAATGCATTTTCTCCGTCAGGCGCTGAAAGGCTTGCATAGTGCTGGTGAGGCGTAATGTGAGTGTGTTAGATGATCATCAGGGCATCGCCGTAGGCAAAGAGACGATAGTCCGTCTTCATTGCACGCTTGTAGGCTTTGAACATAGAATCCTTTCCACCGGCATAGGCCGTTGCTACTAGAAGTGACGGACTAGCGGGCTGGTGGAAGTTCGTGATGAAGCGGTTGGCGATCTTGAATTCGTACGGCGGATGAATGAACTTGTCTGTCCATCCCTTATTTGGCTTTACGATACCGCTTGTAAGAACGCTCGACTCAAGCGCACGCACAACACTGCAACCAACAGCATACACGTTCTTCTTGGACTTGAGTGCCTTGTTGATCACGTCAGCAGAATCCTTGGTGATCTCAAAGTACTCGCTGTACATGCGGTGCTTGGTAAGATCCTCAACCTCGATGGTCTCAAAGATCCCCTGACCGATGTTCAGCTGAACCGTGGCGATCTTCACACCCTTCTTCTCTGCAGCCTTCAAAAGTTTCTCGGAGAAGTGAAGTCCGGCTGTAGGGGGCGCAATAGAACCAACCTTGCCCGGATTGGCAAAGACACACTGGTACGACTCCTTATCAGCATCTGTTGGCTCACGCTTCACATATTCTGGAAGGGGCATCTGTCCGATACGTTCAATCACTTCGTGCAGATCGCCGTCATACGAGAAACGTACGGTACGACCACGCGATGTGGTGTTATCGATGATCTCACAATAGAAGCGGTTGTTATCGAAATAGATCTTGTTGCCGATACGCACCTTACGAGCAGGCTCAACAAGAACATCCCAAATGCGCTCTTGCGCCTTGAGCTCACGAAGAAGCATCACTTCGATCTTGGCGTTGGTCTTTTCCTTTTTGCCGAAAAGGCGTGCAGGAAACACCTTTGTGTCGTTGACCACAATAACGTCCCCCTTTTCCATGTAGGAAAGGACGTCTTTGAAATGACGGTCTTCGATCTCACCTGTTTCGCGGTTCAGTACCATCATCTTGGCACTTTCACGTGGATCCGCCGGGTGCTTGGCCACAGCGTTTTTCGGAACCGCGAACTTAAATTCGGACAGCTTCATCGTTTTCTTTGTAAATATTGCGCGAAACTGCTAAGATACGGCGATTTTAAGCCCAGCGCCACTGAAAAGTGCGCTCAACGAAGCAGTATCAACTGAACAAGGTGTTCGATCTGCACAGCAATGGTCACTGCAACAGCCCCCCACCAAGCCTTGGACCGACGCAGTGTTCTCCATGATCCTCTCGGATCCTCGATCACGACCACCGCGGTCAGCGCAGCGATTGGCAGCAGCAAAGGCATTGTGGGTAGGTGATACTTCGCCAAGGCAAATGCAGCCAAATACGGCAGCATGATGGCAACTACACAGCCGAGTAGGAACCGCCAAGACCACCGCTGATGGGCGGCAACGAGGAACGGAGCGGAGATCGCAAAGAAGATCACGATCAGGTAGCCCCCTCCCTCCATTGCCAATAGGGGCAAGAAGGCCATGTTCGACAATCCGTAGTGGTTCTGGATGACACGTGAAGCAGTGTAATCCATTCCCCAAAATCCACGCAACCGATTACTGATGCGGTACAGAGTGCGCACCGGATGCGACGTCATATAGTCAACAGCAGCATCTCGCATCGCCATACGTTGCTCGTACGTTGCCGCATAAGGACTCTCATGCGGTAGGATCGCCGACATGTAGGCGCGTGCTTCAGGTGATACTTGATCGAATCCACGTTGACCGAAGTGTCCGGTCTTGTAATCGGGTGTATAGGGCGTGTTGCCCAAGAAGAGATTCCATTCGTTGTTCGTGGAGATCGACCAGCCTTGACCCATCTTGTTGTTGTGCGCCATGAATGGAAAGGCCGAAAGACCGAGGATGAGCACAACAAGTGCCGTAGACCCTGCGAGCATAGACGTTCTGACCTTCTGCCGTCTCCATAGCACAATGCCGCCGAGACCGAACACAGCCAGGACTGCGAGTGATGCCGGACGCGTCAGCATGGCGGCCGCAATACACACCGCAACACCTATCCATCGCTTCCACGACCATTGTTCAGCGTTTTGGATGGCCAGTCCGATCGCCAGAGTGAGGAGTATGGAGGTAAGGGGCTGAGAAGAAAGCTGTGTTGCCGACATCACAGAGTGTGGGTAAAGCGCGAGGACAATTGCCGCAAAGAAGGTTGCCCTTCCCCATCCCATCAGCACGTAGCATAACCAGACCCCGGAAATGAGAAATCCGGATGATAGGATCACGCCCAAAAGATGGTCAGAGAACGTGGACTGCCCGATCACGGCATAGACAGGTGCTGCGAACAGTGCCGTGCCCGGCGGGAAGTAGTAATAGCCAATGGATCCGTCAAGCATCTGGACGGCCTGGGTAGAATAGGATGGACCATCTTCCGCCTGTGGCATCGACCCCATTACTCCAAAAGAAACAATGGCCCTGAGAACGATGCCAAGGGTCGCAACCGTGGCGATCCGTTTGAACCAGAGTTGTGCAACGGGTGTTTGAGCAAGTGTCATACTGCGAATATCGCACGTACGTCGTACGTTCGTAGGCTATATCAATCCCAAGCACCCAAATGTCCGTTTTTGACCTTCAATCGAAATACCAACCCTCGGGAGACCAACCCAAGGCGATCCAGGAACTTGTGGACGGACTCCGTGAGGGGCGCCGTGATCAGGTGCTACTCGGTGTAACGGGCTCGGGAAAGACCTTTACGATGTCCAATGTGATCAAGGAGGTGGAACGTCCCACCCTTGTGATCTCCCCGAACAAGACCCTTGCAGCTCAGTTGTACGGTGAATTCAAGAGCTTCTTCCCGAATAATGCGGTAGAGTTCTTCATCTCGTACTACGACTACTATCAGCCGGAGGCCTACGTCCCCTCCACCGATGTCTTCATTGAAAAGGATTTCTCGATCAATGACGAGATCGATCGATTGCGGTTGCGTGCAACCAGCGCACTTGTGGAGGGAAGACGAGACGTGATCGTTGTGGCCTCTGTCTCGTGCATCTATGGCATCGGGGCAAAGGCCGATTTCAAAGATCAGCTCGTCCTTGTGAAAGAAGGAATGGAGCTCTCTCGACAAAAACTCCTGCACCGTCTGAGTGATATCCACTTCACACGCAACGACTTCGAATTCACACGCGGAACGTTCAGAGTGCGCGGTGATGTGATCGATATCATGCCGGCCGATGAAGATACTCGTGCTGTTCGCGTAGAGCTCTTCGGAGATGTTGTGGATCGTGTATCGTGGATCGACAAACGTGATGGAAAGGTGTTGGAACGTCCGGGAAGCATTCTGCTCTACCCTGCCCGACTCTTCGTTACCTCAAAATCAAACGTCGCACGGGCATCAGCCGAGATCAAAGAGGAACTCATCGCCCGTCTCAAGGACCTGCGCGAGTTAGGGAAGGGGCTTGAGGCTCAACGACTCGAACAGCGCACGTTGTTCGATATCGAAATGATGAAGGAAGTGGGCTACTGCTCCGGTATTGAGAACTATTCCATGCACCTCTCGGGACGTCAGCCCGGTGAGAAGCCGAACTGTCTCATCGACTATTTCCCGGAAGATTTCCTGCTCGTGCTTGACGAGAGTCACGTTACCGTTCCGCAGATCCGTGCGATGTACAACGGCGATCGAGCACGGAAGATGACGCTTGTGGAACACGGCTTCCGGCTGCCAAGTGCGTTGGAGAATCGCCCCCTGAAATTTGATGAGTTCAACAAGCACATCAGTCAGGTAGTGTATGTAAGCGCAACACCCGGTGACTATGAACTGGAACAGTCCATGGGTGTTGTGGTTGAGCAGGTCATTAGGCCAACGGGGCTCCTTGATCCAAAGATCGAGATACGTCCGGTGAAGAATCAGATCGATGACCTGATCAATGAGATCCGTGATCGTGTTGAGCGGAAGGATCGTGTGTTGGTAACAACACTAACGAAGCGTATGGCAGAGGATCTCACTGACTACCTCCATAACCTTGGTATCCGTGTCTCCTACATCCATAGTGATGTGGATTCATTGGAGCGTGTGGAGATCATTCGAAATCTGCGACTTGGTAGGAGTGACGTGTTGGTTGGCGTGAACCTTCTGCGTGAAGGACTCGACATGCCCGAGGTCTCTCTCGTGGCCATCCTCGATGCCGATCGTGAAGGCTTCCTCAGAAGCGAGAGATCACTCATGCAGACGGCAGGACGCACCGCGCGGAATGTTGACGGACTTGTGATCTTCTATGCGGATAAGATCACGAAATCGATGAAGGCCGTGATGGATGAGACCAACCGCAGACGCACCCTTCAAGAGGCGTACAACACAGAGAACGGAATCGAACCACGCACCGTGTACAAGTCGCTCGAGGAGATCCTTGAGTCCACGTCGGTGGCAGACATGCAATCGTCGAAGATGCAGCGCTCGGCTGATACGGAACGTGCTCGACAGAAACGTGCAGCCGAACCGATCGCCAAGTATCTGACCCTGGAGCAGCGCAAGGAGATGATCGATCAGATGTTCGTGGAGATGAAGAACGCTGCTCGGGACCTTGACTTTGAGCGTGCTGCTGAGCTTCGTGATGATATCAATCGACTGCAGTCCTTGGATTCGTAACGCGGTCGATGACCCTTCTGCCAAGCGCAATCAGTCTGTCCGTTGCAGCAGACCAACTGTAGCGCTTGCTCACGAAATCAAATCCTGAAACAACCAGCCGTTGCGACAATTCAGGCTCGTTGAGTACTCGCACGCAGGCATCGGCAAACTCGCCTGCCGTATCATAGATCAGAACTTCCTTATCGTGGACAACACCAACACCTTCACAACCGATCGGTGTGGTAACGATGGGGCTCCGTGCTGCAAGTGCTTCTAAGATCTTGATGCGTATGCCACTGCCGCTGTAAAGCGGAACTACCGTCAGCGCACGCTGCTGTCGGAATGCCAATGCATCTTCGATCTCACCATGAACGAAGATCGACGTGCCGTTATGAAACGCCAATGCTTGCGCTGTAGGATTCCGTCCGGCGATATGAAGAGTTGTTGATGGACGTTGTTCTCGAATGCGCGGGAAGACATGTTGGATGAACCACGAAGCCCCCTCAAGATTCGGCGTCCAGTCGAGACTGCCGAGCATGCAGATGGCATCACGATCCACTGCGCCCGTATATCGTTCCGGGAGGTGCACACCGGGTTGAACGGTTTCAACGAGGGCTGTTGGATGATACGACCTGAACTCAGTGGCATCGTCATCCGACACCGTAGCGATGGCATCGACAGCCGTGCCGATGTAGGACTCATACGTATGCGTGTGTTGCGCTGTACGGGATCGGTACCATCGTTCCAAACGCGAGCGTGACCGTTCTTTCGACAACCGAGACTGAATGATGTGTTCAACATTGTGAGCCCGCATGAGGATCGGCGTCGGATGGGGACCGTGCAAGTGAGGGCGGATCGCTATCCCATAACAGGCGGTGAATAGACTCTCGCAGAGAACAAGATCATACGGTCCATTCTGCATAGCATGTGTCCGGAAGGACTCAAGCGCTAGTTCGTCTGCGAAGCGCGATACCCAATACGACGTGCCGGCATCGATCCCAAATCCATCGGGGAGTCGGCTTCTGAATAAACCCCGAATGAGGCCAAGAGCAGAGATCGTGGTATCAACGTCAACGGTGTGAATGGAAGTGCAGATCTGTGCAAGGACAGCTGGGTCCTGTCGATGTTTCTTGGTGTTCAACGCCAATACATCAACATGGTGTCCGGCAAGGTGCAACTGCCGAAGCGTCTCTAGGATCACGATCGCACCGCCGTCGCGAGCGGGATACGGAATTCGAGGCAGGATCGAGAGGATCTTCATTCCTTACTACCATGACCGATGATCGACATGATATCGCTTGCCACTCTGTCCCAAGAGTAGTACTCGGAAACTGATCGAGCTTCATTGTGACAGGTACGGGCAATGGTTTCACTTTCGACCACGTCCACTATCATTTGGGCGAGTGCTTCTACATCATCCGTATCGATCATCATGCCATTGTGTCCATGTGTGATCATCTCCGGCATGGCGAATGATCTTCTGCCGATAACGGGTGTACCTGCTGCCAGCGACTCAATGAAGACGATGCCGAAGGCTTCGAATCGAGACGGCATGACCATCACATCGGCTGTTCGCATATGCTCGCGCAACGCAAGGAACGGTTCATCACCAACGAATTCTACGCGTTCAGGAATGGCACCCGTCACCGGCCATTTCTTAGGACCGGCAACGATGAGACGCAACGGTCGAGCAGAGATCTGCTTCGCACGTTCAAAGGCTGCGAGAACTAGATCGCCCCCTTTTCGATGGAACTCTCGTCCCACAAAGAGGATGGTGCGTTCGTCACGAGCTCGCTTCTGATGAAGGTGTTCTTCAGTTGGGAGAACCACAGGAACATTGATGCCGGCATGAATGGCGTGAACATTGGAGGCTGGGACAAGTCCTGAGCGAACAAGAAAGTCGGCATTCCACTGGCTCATTGTAAAGACGCCGGCACAAGACGCGTACGTGCGAGCCTGCATTTCCGCTCGGTGTTGGAGATCGGAAAGAGCAACCCCAGACCATCCGTGGGGCATCTCCCCTGTTTCGTGATACATCTCAAGACCATGACCGTAACAATGATCTTGGTAGATGTAGAGCGGATGGACCGTGGATCCATGCTCACCGATGCTCAGGATGGCATCTGGCGGTTGAACCTTGCCCTCTGCTGCAGACAATGCTTGCTGCGCAAGCCTGGCATACCAGGGACGCATAGCCCAGGTGGACATCGTTCTGCCGTGGACTAGGCGCAAAGAACTGATTCGTCCGATGGAATCTATCAGGCGAGGCAGCTCAATCGGGACATCAAGGACCTCCACATCCGGCCTGCGTTCCAAGGCATCCCAAAGACGCATGGGTGTATGAGACCACGTCCGTTCACGGTCGCCGTCCCTATTCCAGGCGCAAGCAAAGCCAAGGTGTAAGGGGCTCATACACCGCAAGATACGGCGATGCCGCGCCTCAACTCGTATCTTCGTGGGTATGGATCATCGCCAGCACTTCTACGCCCAGTACACTTCCGTCCAATCACGATTCTCATCGCTTGATGACGTTCACCGTCGGGTAATGGCCGAACACGTCGGCCTTGAACGCACCGTGCGCCCGTTTCTGCCCGCTGACCGGTCCTCGCGGATGCTCGACCTTGGCTGTGGCTACGGCGCCTACCTTCTTTACCTCAGAAACCTCGGTTTTGAGAACATGCGGGGCATCGACCTTAGCCTGGAGCAGGTTGAGCTTGCTCGGACGTTAGGACTGAGTTGTGTGGAGGTTGACGATCTTTTTTCGGCACTTGAACACGAACACGACCTCGGTTGCGTTTCCATGTTCGATGTTATCGAACACCTTACGCGAACGGAGGCGATCGAAGCACTTTCGAAGATCCATGACAGGCTCGCCCCGGGTGGAACTCTAATCTTGCGAACACCGAATATCGATGCTAAGCACGGGACGGTCTTGTCGTTCGGGGATCTCACACACGAAATGCACCTGAATAAGTCCTCGGTCTTGGAGTTGTTTGCGTCTCTTCCGTTCACGTCCGTTGACATCTATCCGGTACATCCTGTTGGAGGGGGCTTACCGGCCTCGATCCTTCGAGCCGTAGCCGGACCTCTTATGGTTCTTGCCGAGCGTTGCTCGTATTTGGTGCAAGGGATCAGCTGGTCATCTTCCATCAAAACGCCGAACATGCTCATCGTTGCACGTCGCTAGCCCCATGCCTCGTAGTTTTGCCCCGAACATTCTCGTATGGAACTCATGACGGAATCTTTTCCGACCGCAGATATCATCCGCTATCTGTTTCGATTTAAATGGCTGGTCCTTGGACTGTCGCTCGTGGCGACCATTGGGGCCTATATCTACGCTCGAACGTTGCCGGAGTACTACAAGGCAACGATCAACTGCGTGCCTCCCTCACCGGATGCCGGTGGTCTCGGCGGTGCACTCGGCGGCATCTCGTCCACGCTGAAGGACATCGGTCTTTCGAAACTGAGCGGGAAATCCGGCGAGAGCTATGAGTTCATAGCCATTCTGTTCACCCGCACCATCCGCGATTCGATGATCACGCGCTACAACCTGATCAAAGAATACGAGATGGAAGGCGAACCGATGAACGATGTTCGCTCAACGTTGGAAGAAAATCTCGAGGTAAATTTCCACGCTGAAGGCAATTACGAGATTTCGATCTGGGATCAAGACCCGAAACAAGCTGTTGACATGTGCAATGCCTTTGTTGGGTATGCAAACGAGATCACCAACCGTATCCATCGACAAGAAGCCGAGAAATCGGCGTTCTACATGGAACAGCGCCTCGTGATGATGGATTCCGTCCTCAATGCCCTTACGGATTCCCTCGGACGCTACTCTCGCGAATACAGACTCTTCTCGCCGCTCGATCAAGCCACTGCCTCTGCCTCAGCCCTTGCAGAATCGAAGGCAGAACTTCTGAAGCAAGAGACCATCCTTGGAATGCTCGAACAGAACTATGGGGCCAATGACCCTCAGGTCCGGAATTCAAAGGAACTTGTACGTCAGCTCCGCGACCAATATGAGCGCGCACAGACCCAGCCGGGATTCGCCGGGAATTTCGCGTTGACCGATGCTGCCGGTGTCGGGGCATCGTACCTTCGGATCTATGCCGACTTTGAAGCACACACAAAACTCAAAGCCTTCTTGTTGCCATCCTTGGAACAAGCAAAGCTTGATATGAACAAGACAGCCCCTTCCCTTCTCGTGGTTGATACGCCGGTTGTTCCGGAGAAGCGAGACAGACCCAAGAGAGTCTTCATTGCCGCCGGTGCTGGCCTCGGAGTTGGGATCTTCACCTTGCTCGTGCTGCTTCTTATGCGGGGTTGGAAGTCGATGATGGGCAAACCAACCGAATTGTCGTGAACATCCTTGCAGATTGGCCATGGCTGCCCCCAGCGATCGCTTGTGGCGTCAGTCTCGTTTTCCTGATGATCCGCTACCCAAAAGTGTGGCTCGGGATGTTCCTTGTTGCCTTGCCGTATTTTTTGACGGATACAGGGAAGGGGCTCTCTGTTACGGAAGTTGTTGCGGGCGGACTCTTCACGTCCACGATCTTAATGTGGATGTTCTGGCGAATCGTTGTTGACCCGCGCCCCCTCGTGAAGGGGTGGACAGATTTCCTTCTCCTGTTCTTCATCGTGGCTGCCTTTGCCAACATCATCATCGCCAAACTCAACTACGTTGGCTTGATGGGATGGGCTGTTGATTGGTCGTACTTCCTGCTGATGCTGTACTACTTCCCCTTCCGTGAGGAGTTCGGTCAGAACAAGCGTACGTTCAATCAATTCCTTGTGCTCTCCGGGATCTCCTCAACGTTGATGGCGCTGTATAGCACCTACAACTTCAAACAGCGGATGGCGGAGAACATGGTCTATGCCTATCAGATCATGTCATCAAGATCGGCCGTCCTCGGACCGATCTTCCTGCTATCCATTTGTATCACTGTTGTTGTGATCCTCTTTGCTACCAGGAATTCCACCCGTCTGATCGCCGTCGGCGTGACCTTGGTGAACCTTGTTGCGCTGGGTTTGACCTTTACGCGCACGCTCTGGGTGATGGTCTTCTTCTGCATCTTCCTCGCCATGGTCTTCATGCGGTACCGACAAAACATGCGGCTCTTGATCGGTAGCACAGCGATCTTAAGCGTGCTGTTCCTGACCATGTACATCGTCTATCCAAAGATCACGGTCATCACCGCCAAGTATATTCAAGTCCGATTTGCCTCGTCCACCCAGATCACCGGCGGCGACCTGTCCTTTGAGACCCGCATTCTTGAGGCGAACAATGCCTGGAGGAAGGTGAAGGAGGCTCCTTTAGGGGGCAATGGGCTTCGTGCCCGTTTCGTTACCTGGGCGCCTATCGAGCAATGGCATAACTCCACGGCCTTTATACATATCGGATACATCGGGATCATCCACAAACTCGGCTTTCCAACAGCCTTCATCATCTTCTCTGTCCTCATTGGATTTGCCTTACGGGCTTTTCGAAATGCATGGGAAGCCAGAACTAGTGCGGCAGCTCCGCTCGTGCGCGCCCTGGCCATTGGCACCTTTGCCTTCATCCCGGCGGTCTTTGTGAATATCTTCATGGCTGGGATCTTCGACCAGCGATATGGAAACGTTATGTTTGCGTTCATCTTTGCGTCCGTAGCGATATCGGAGGAATTTCTCCGTCGGGCGCGAATTGAACCCTCCACCGACCAGCACCAATGAGCCTACTTCCGAGCGATGGCACCTTCGGGTCTGCCCAACGCCAACGCATTTTCCGGATCGTGATCCTTGCGATCAGCGTGATCTATATCGGCCGGCTCGCCTGGCTTCAGATCATTCAAGGGAATGTCTACAAGCTCAAGGCTGAAGCCCAGGCCATCAAACAGATCTCTACGGAACCGTTTCGCGGAATGGTGTACGACCGAAATGGTAGAGCCATCGTCCAGAATGCTCCGGGATTCTCGATCACCGTAACGCCGTATGAGTTCACGGACAGTGCGTGCTCTCGTTTGTCCCGCATTCTCGGGACCGATGTTGCAACGATCTGGGCCGATGTGCGCAAGTCTGCGGCCTACAACAAGTTTGCACCTGCAAAGATCTCTTCCGGTCGGGACGTGGACTTTGAAGTCATCGCTGCGATCGAAGAACAACGCGATTCGTTACCGGGTGTTGATCTGATCGTTGATCCGAAACGACTCTATGCGTTTGATGGCAATGCTTCGCACCTTCTCGGCTACGTTCGCGAAGTGAGTGAGCGTGAACTCGCTACCCTGGGTGATGCTTATGCCCCGGGCGACATCACGGGGAAGGCCGGTATCGAAATGTCGTATGAAGCTAATGTACGCGGACAAAAGGGACTCCAATTCGTTGCCGTGAACAAGAACGGGCAGCGTGTTGCCAGCTTCAACGATGGGAAAAGTGACCTTCCCGGTCTTGAAGGTGATGACCTCTATCTGGGGATCGACACCGATGTGCAAGAACTCGCGGAGAAACTCCTCGGTAATGCTCGTGGCGCCGTTGTTGCCATCGATCCGCGGAACGGTGAGATCATTGCCCTTGCAAGTAAGCCGGATTTCAACCTTCGCAACTTCACTGGCAAGACATCGCAGAAGTATTTCAACCAGGTCTTTCGTGATCCGGAACAACCGTTCTTTAGCCGCGTGACACAGCCGGTCTATGCTCCAGGATCCACGTGGAAGCCGGTCATGGCACTCATGGGACTTCAAGAAGGTGTGATCACTCCAACCACTCGCCTGGTGTGCGCCGGTGGATATCGATATGGAAACCGTTTCGCATTGTGCCATGGCGGTGTGCACGGACTCATCGATGTATCGTATGCACTCAAGGTTTCTTGTAACTCGTTCTTCTATCAGGTTGGGTTGAAGATGGGAGTAGAGAAGTTCCACTACTATGCAGCTCTCTTCGGTTTCGGACAAAAGACCAGGATCGATCTCACGGAAGAAGGGCCCGGGATCCTTCCCTCTCGAGCATTTATGGACAGACGCTGGGGCAAGGGAAACTGGACGGACTATGCTCTGATGAACTGGGGTATAGGTCAGGGCGAAGTGCAGGTTACGCCCCTTCAACTCTGTGCCTATACAGCTGCGATCGCCAACGACGGTGTATGGTGTCAGCCCCACGCCGTGCGTGAGATCTACAGTAAAAAACTGAAAAAGAAGTACAGCACATCATATGAATCTCGAAAGATCCCGATCGAACAGAAGTGGTTCGATCTAGTACAGGACGCCCTCTCCGGCGTTATCGAAGAAGGTACAGGCAGATCATTGAAATCGCTGAATCTCAGCATTTGCGGTAAGACAGGTACAGCACAAGCATCTCGGGGAAAACCTGACCAGTCGTGGTTTATGTGCTTCGCACCAAAGGATAACCCACGCATTGCCCTGGTCGTTACCGGCGAAGGCAAGGGTTTTGGTGCGTCCTTCGCTGTACCGATCGCCGGCAAACTTCTCGATCTCTTTTTCAATCGGACGTGGCCAGCCGATGTGCCTCGAGATTCAACGTGGCTGAAGCAACCGGGATCTACGCCCACGAAGATCGCCGAGCAGGATACTCTGCCGCAGCAACGTGGTCCATTCGCTCGCCCGTACAAAGAACGTCCGGTGGCTCCGGTTCCTCGGCCCACCGTACCCGTTGCATCAGCAGCCGTACATCGATGACGTTGGTGCGTATCACGCTCATCATGCTGACGGCCGTTGTTGCTACGTCATGCGGTGATGCTCCAACGAAAACCACCACTCTTCAGTTCTGGCATTTTTGGTCGGAACCCAGCCAACGGTCGGTCTTGGATTCTCTCGTCCGCATCTTCGAACAAGAACACCCAACCATCCACGTAGAACTCACTGAGCTGAGTTGGGCTGACGGTAGATCCAAACTTCAACTTGCCTTCAATGCCGGCACGCAGCCCGACGTGGTCCACCTCGGCATGGACTGGCACGCTGAGTTCTCTCGAGCAGGCGTCTTTGCAGATACTGCTGCCATCCCCTGGCTTGTGAATGCCCGTGCGCGCGTGGTGAATGATCGAGCCACGCATTTCACCATTGGACTCTGTGCTACCGATGCACACAATGTTCTCAAACGCATGCTCCCCTACGTCTGGTCGGCGGGAGCGGATCGATTCTACACATCACTTCCGGTATCATCTACATTCGACTCCGCACTCGTCAATGCGCTCTGGACCATTCGCTCGTATGTCGATAAGGGGGCTCTCCTTGAACGAGCCCGTCAACTTGACGATAGACTGCTCAACGACGAACTTCGCGAAACGTATACCGGTGCATGGATCATCGATATGGCCCGAAGGCGCAACATCACGCATCTGCGGGTTGCGGCCACTCCATCCATTCTCAATGGCGATGTACTTGCGATCTCTCGTTCATCATCGCACATCGATGCAGCCCGCATCTTCACCGCCTGGCTCACATCCTATCAACAAGCACGCGCCTTTGCTGTGGCCATCAGTGATGCGGGATTCCCGGCGGATCTCACAACCGCAGCTACAGACAGCATCTTTCAACGTGATGATCTCCAGCGTGGGTTTCTCAACGTGGCACGAATGGCTCGCCCCCTACCTGAATCAACAAAGACATTACGTGTGGAACCAATTGTTGAAGACATGATCGTGCGATGCTACGGGGCTACTTCAAAGGACGAGGTCCAACAAATCGTAGAGAAAGCGCGTTTGGCAGTTATAGAACTCGAGCGTTAGGCTTCGAGAATGCGTTTGGTAGCAGCCTGTCGATAGGCGAACATCGACGTGATCTGTCGCCGAATGAAAAGCACATTTGCTATCTGTCCGAGGAATCCAAACGGGGTTTCATAGTCAACGATATCGGTGAGTTCAGTTCTTCCATTCACCTCGCGCAACGAGCGTATTTGCCGCCATGAACGGAAAGGCCCTTTGATCTGGATGTCTGTCATGAGTATAGGGGGCTGGTACTGCGTAACCCGTACATGCCATCGCATAGTAAAGAGTCCGAACTGACGGACCTTGAGGATCACTTCATAGCCTAGACCAGGCTCTCCCAGTGTCTCAAATGAAACCTTGATACCCGGAGGCGTGATCTTGAGCAGGTTTGTTGTGTCATCGTGAAAATGAAAGACCTTTTCGATCGGCGCATCGATCAAGATCGAGCTCGTAATGTGTTCCATTTGCGTGCCATGCGAAGCATGGATTCTTCAGTGGTGTATTCGTCGAGTTCATCCACGGATACCCAGGCAAGGTCGTGAGATTCTTCTCCCACTACGTGGTCTGTGTGCGCGGCATATACTACGTAACGCACATCATAGTGAAAGTGTTCCGGATCTTCTCCGCGTGCGGGGATCATGTGCACATCAAGATCGAAGATCTCGGTATCCGGTAGCGAAAGGTCATCGATGCCCGACTCTTCCTTTGCTTCCGTGAGGGCAACGCGCACAACGTTCCAATCGCCGTCTGCATGGCCCCCTAACTGAAGCCATCTGTTCAGTTTTCGGTGATGCGTAAGGAGCGTATGTGTTCCGTCCATATCTACAACCCAGGCAGAGCCCGTGATGTGTCCCTCAATGGTACTCCGGTCAAAACACCCGGGCTCACGTTGGACAAAGTCCCGGAATCGGGCAATGACAGCCCCTTCCTCAGGATGTTGTTGTTCATAGCGGTCGAAGGCGGCGAGGAGTTCTCTCCTGCCGACATCGATCTCCGTATCTTCATGCATGGCAAGATTCCAGTTTACGATCGAATACGAAGGTACGCGCTATTCCGGCTGGCAGGTACAGAAGAATGCGCGTACAGTTCAGGGCGAGCTCATCGGAGCCATTGCAAACGCACTCGGGAACCGAGATTTCGAGTTCATGGGATCGGGCAGAACCGATTCCGGAGTGCACGCACTCTATCAGGTAGCCCACCTAGAGGCGCCAACGATGCTGGCACCGCACATTCTGAAGATGAAGATCAACGATGTGCTTCCGGCCGACATCAATGTGATGGACCTGGTAAAGACCCAGCCGAAGTTTCATGCAAGGCATCATGCGATCTCTCGTGCCTACATCTACCAGATCTGTCGACGCAGAACAGCCTTTGGCAAACGTTACGTATGGTGGGTAAAAGACCAGTTGAACGTGCGAGCTATGCAGCAGGCCTGCAGCGTGTTCGAGGGCTTCCATGACTTCCGATCGTTCACCCAGGACGATCCTGAAGAGAAGTCCACTACCGTTGAACTCCAGGAGTGCTCCCTGCATGAATTCGGACCGATGGTCATCATCCGGATACGTGGCTCACACTTCCTTTGGCGTATGGTACGTCAGATGGTGGGTATGATCGTTGAGACAGGTCGCGGGACGATCGATCCGGCAAGCCTGCGAGAACTTTTATACAAGCCATCAACGTTTCCTGCTACAAAGACCGCTCCTCCATCCGGTCTGTACCTGCAACATGTGCAGTACGACCCTAAGGAGAAGGTCCCGGATGTTCAACCAACGATATGGATCCCATGAGATCAACAATGATGCTGGCCCTCGTGAGCATGGTCATCCTGGCCTGCGCACCGGTACAGCAGGAACAAAGGTCAACCTCCACGGTAAAGATCTACTCCACAGCTACAAAGAAAGTAACGGTCATGGACAAGGTCATCAAGACTGACGAAGAGTGGCAGAAAGAACTCTCTGCAGATGAATTCCGCATTGCTCGCAAGAAGGGCACGGAGAGGGCATTTACCGGTGCCTATTGGGACAATCATGAAAAGGGGCTTTACCTCTGCCGTTGTTGCGGTACGGAACTCTTTCCGAGTGAGTCCAAATATGAGTCGGGTACCGGATGGCCGTCGTTCTTCGACCCTGTTGCAAAGGAGAACGTAGAACTCGTTGCCGACAACTCACTCATGGAGTCACGCACAGAAGTAACGTGTTCACGTTGCGGCGCGCACCTTGGTCACGTCTTCGATGATGGTCCAAAACCAACGGGGTTGCGTTATTGCTTGAATAGTGCTTCGTTGCGGTTTGAGAAGAATAGCGAATAGCGAATAGCGAACAGAGAACAGAGAACAGCGAACAGAGAACAGAGAACAGAGAACAGCGAACGTAAAAAGAGAGAGCCGTGGCACTTCTGAAGAAGGCCACGGCTCTTTTCGTAGACGATGGTGATATCAGTGTCCGGTGATACCTTCAAGGGCATCAAGGCGGGCGTTGATCATGGCGCGGCGTTGTTTTCTTCGTGCTCCGCGGACTTGGAAGGTGGCCATGATGTAGTACATACAAGGCACAACAACCAAGGTGAGGAACGTGGAGAAGCTTAGACCGAAGACGATGGACCATGCAAGCGGTCCCCAGAAGGCAACGCTGTCCGAACCGATGTGAATGTGTGGATCACGGAGGTTGATGAGTTCCCAGAAGTCGATGTTGAGACCGACTGCCAACGGAACCAATCCAAGGATGGTTGCGCCTGCCGTGAGAACAACAGGATTGAACCTGATCGCTCCCCCTTCGATGATGGCTCGCTTGGTCCTCCATCCTTGCTTGCGAAGGACATCCGTGAAGTCCACGAGGACGATACCATTTCGCACCACGATACCGGCAAGAGCGATAACGCCCACGCCAGTGATCACGATGGAGAAGGTCATTCGGAAGATCACAAAGCCAAGCAACACGCCGATAAGACTGAAGAGCACGGTTACCATGATGAGAAGGGGCTTTGACAGCGAGTTGAACTGCGTCACCATGATGAGCAGGATCAACATCGCAGCGATGCCGAATGCCATAGCCAAGAAGTTGGCGCTTTCAGCCTGTTCTTCTTGAGCTCCGGTAAGCTTGATCTCGTATCCATCTTCAAGTTCGAAGTTCTTGAGTGCCGCGCGGATCTCAGCATTCACCTCGTTCTCGTTGAATCCTTCAAGCACATTGGAACCGAGCGTCACTACGCGTTTTTGGTTCTTTCGGTTGATCCCGGCGAAGGTGGAGGAATACTCAAGATGGGCGATGGACGACATCGGGATCTGGCGGAATTGTCCGCTGCTCATATCACGATATGTGATCGGAAGATTCAGTAACGCATCAGCGTTGCCTCGCATATCTTCACGCGCACGGAGTTGAACAGCATATTCATCCTCGCCAGACCGGTACTTGGTTGCTTCACTTCCATAGAGGGAATTGCGAAGGGCCATACCGACCTGAGCCGTTGAGATACCCTCTGCATTTGCCTTCTCCCTATCGATCACAACCGAGAGTTCCGGCTTGTTCCTGACAAGGTCGCTCTTCAACTTTTCAATGCCGGGAATCTGCAAGGAGTCAACCAGGATGCGACGCACTCGATCCTGAATGGCGATCAACTGATCGAGTTCGTCGCCACTGATCTCAATGTTGATCGGCTTGCCCGTTGGTGGACCATTTGACTCTTTCGCAACAAGGATCTCAACACCCGGGAGGTCGCGGAGTTCATCACGGAACTTACCGAGGTACTCTTGAGTGCTTGCCCCATGCCGATACTGGAATTCCACAAAGGCCACCGTAACCTTACCCTTGTGAGGCGTGATCGTTCTATCCGGGTTCTGTGGATCACCGGCACCAAGGCCTACGTTGGAGATCACCGACTTCACGAGCGGATTCTTAGGACCAAGGACCTTGTTCACGCGTTGTTCAACTACGCGGACAACAGAGTCAGTCTCTGCAGCATCCGTACCGATAGGCATCTGCACGTAGACGTAGGCGTAGTTCGGGTCTGCTTCTGGGAAGAAGACAACCTTAGGGCCGGCTACTACCATCAGGAAGATGGTCACGACAAAGAGGCCGACCATACTTGCGATCACGAGATATGGTCGCTTCCCTTGAAGCACGAATCGGAGCGTACCACGATAAAGATCCATCACCCATGGAAGAGTCTTCTCTTGGAATGGCTTGATCAGCCGCGGTGTAATGAACTTTCGATTCGTAAGCCAGAATCCGAATGTGAAGATCGAGAGGAACGCGATCCATACCTGACCACCCGTAACAGCACCAACGGAAGCCAAACCGATGGCTGCACCGATGGCAAAGAGCTTACGCTTTGATACTCGTGCCGGCTTACGATCCATGAAGTCCACGGCAAAGACCGGATTCATGATGTAGGCAACAACAAGCGAAGCGGTAAGCGTGATGATGAGGATGGCCGGAAGGTAGACCATGAACTCACCCACCAGGCCCGGCCAGAACAGCAGCGGGAAGAACGGAGCAAGCGTGGTGAGCGTACCTGCAACCACGGGAGCGAACACTTCTGCGGCCGCATATTTGGTTGCCGTCTTGATATCGATCTTATCCTTTGTGTGCAGACGGTGGGTGTTCTCGATCACCACAATGGCGTCGTCCACCACTATGCCTAACGCTAAGAGGAATCCGAACGTGACCACAACGTTGAACGTGAAGTCAAAGCCCGGCATGATAAGGAAGGCAATGAAGGATGATAGGGGGGTAGCGAGACCAACGAACAAGGCGTTCTGAACGCCCATGAAGAACATCAATACGATGGTCACCAGAATGAAGCCGATGATGATCGTGTTGATAAGGTCGGCAAGATTGATCCGCGTTGCCGTGGATTGATCATTCGTGATGGTGATCGTGACGTTCTTTGGGAGTTTGGTGGCAGAATACTCCTTCACGATCTGTTGGATCTGGTCGGAAGCATTGATGAGATTCTCACCCGCCTTCTTCAACACAGCCAACGTCACAACGTCCTTACCGTCCAAACGAGCGAAGCTCTGTTGTTCCTTATTGGTCTCAACAACAGTGGCGATATCACGTACGTAGACAGTGTTTCCGCGACTTCCCTTTACGATCACATTCTCGATCTGGGACACATCCTTGAATTCGCCCGTTACCTGTAGGTTTCGGCGGATCCCATCGTTGAGGACTTCGCCCCCTGAGATGTTGACGTTCTCATACTGTATAGCACGCGAGACGTCGTCGAACGAAATGCCGGCCGCTTGGAGTCTGTAGGGATCGATATCGACGCGGACTTCCTTCTCGAGCGAGCCGATGATGTCTGCGCGACGGATCTCCTTGAGGGATTCGAACTTGTCTTGCAGATCATCTGCGTATTGCTTGAGCACATCAAGACCGACGTTTCCGGAGATATTGACGTTCATGATCGGGAACTCCGAGAAGTCCACTTCTTGAACCTGCGGCTCCTTGGTGAGTTGTGTAGGCAGATCCGAGCGTGCACGATCCACGGCATCATTCACACGTTGTTTGCCGATCACCGGGTCGATACCCGTTGTGAATTCAACAACAACGATCGATGCGTCCTGGATACTCGTGCTTGTTACCTTCTTGACGTCGGCGATGGACTTGATCTGCTTCTCGAGCGGACGAGAGATCAGGTTCTCTACGTCCACAGGTGATGTACCGGCGTTGATGGTTGTTACCAAGATCGTTGGTACAACGATATCCGGGAATTGCTCCTTTGGCAGGCTCATGTAGGAGAACACGCCAAGGATCGAGAGGATCACCGTAAGCACGTAGATCGTTGTACGATTCTCTACTGCCCACGATGTGATGGGAAATTTTTTGTGGTGTTGCATGTGCTTAGGTTACTTCACTGTGCGAACAATTTGACCGTCTGCTACGTCCACTGCTCCACGAACAATGACGTTCTCCCCTACCGAAAGACCCATCACGATCTGTACATTCCCACCGGAAGTGAGACCGGTTTGCACTTCACGTCGGCGCGCAGTGCTCTTATCGTCCACGATGTAGACATAGGAACCGATGTTATCATGCAGGACTGCAGTGAGCGGCATGACGATAGTAGATGCAACGGTTACATCGTTGATCAATACGCGACAGGTAGTGTTCGGACGAAGGTTCGGTGGTACCGGACGGACAGGTATCTCAACGCGGAAGGTGCGGCTAACAGGGTTGACCGACTTTGCCACTACGTTGATCTTCGTTTTCATTGAGTCAGAGATCTCCTGATACTGGATCGTCACCGGATCACCCGTAGTTACGGTTCCGATGAACGACTCAGCGAGATCCACAACAACACGCATGTCCGATGTGTTAACCACGGTGAGAAGGGGCATTCCGGGAGCAACATTCTCCCCTACCTTGGCAACCACATTGTCTGCGAACCCACTCGTTGGTGCAACAACTCTCGACATTGCAAGCTGTTCATTGAGCGACTCCAATCGACGCTCCAGAGATTCCTTTTGATTCTTAGCCGAGAGGTACTGAACCTCGCTTCCGGCTTTCTGATCATAGATCCTCTTCTGCTTTTCGAACATCGTAACAGCAAAGTCAAGTTGCGTCTTTACTTCTTCGATCCCCTTGCGAACGATCTCCGCATCAAGTTCAACCAATAGTTGTCCTTTGGAGATAGCTTCGCCATTCACAACATTCACACGAACGATACGCCCTGCCATTTGGGGTGTGATCTGCAGAGAAGAACGAGAGTCAACCGTTCCCTTGGCATCAAGTACGTGTGCAAAAGACTGCATTGCGGCAGTAATGGTTGTCACCGGCTGAGCTGCCAATGGCGTGTTGACCTTACCAAGTTTTTTCTGAAGTTCAGTGATCTTCTCTTCGATCTTTGCCTTCTCGGTTCGGAGAGAATCGAGTTGCTGCTCGAGCGGCTTGTCGGTGTCCTTAGAACAGGCCATCGTAACGATGCCTATGAGGACGATGGATGATATTGTGCGGAACGTCATGGTGTTTCCCAAATCGTGGTGTTTTGTGTTACTTCAATTTCTAGGTAGTTGAAAGGGGCTCCTTCGACTTCAGCCCCCTGATCATGAGACAGGCAATACTGTGGAGCAGCTCTTCAACATCACGTGTTAACCACTCCGGAGGTAGCATGTTATTCCGAAGAATGACCATAGCCCCTTTGAGCGAAATGATGAGCTGGACAACGATCTCCTGTACCGGTTGATCGATGAAGAAGACCTTCCTGTCCACGCCTTCTTGAACAACTGACGTCAACAATTCCATCATCCGCTGATTCACTGTTCTGAAGTGACAGACCGGCTCACTATCACCATCGTGTTGGATCAGCGAACGAATGTTGAATTGTGTCATCACTTGATAGAAGAACTCATTTCCTTTTGAGAACTCGCTGAATGTGCTGATCGATGCTAAGAGCTTCTTCTCCGGATCTGTATCGCCCTTCACAACTGTTTCAAGCATTTCGATGAGACGGTCAAAATCATCGGCGATCAAGGCCATCAAGAGTTCGTCTCGGTTTTTGAAGTAGAGATACAATGTACCCTTGGCCAATTCCGCTTCTTGAGCGATCCTGTCCATCGATGTCTGCTCAAGCCCATGTTTAAGAAAGGCTTGACGAGCTGAATCGAGGATGTCGATACGTCTCTGTTCCTTTTCGCGCTCTTTGCGTTCACGTATACCCATGCTTGTCTCCTTAGCGTACCATACGACGGTACTTCTCGTCGACGAGACCCGTTGCACGTTCGTATTCGGCACGCGTCACGTAGTAGTCCAAGAGAGCGCTGATCTCATTCACTTGCGCTCTGGCAAGTGCCGTTTCAGCATCGTTGATCTCCAGGAGACTTCCCGTGCCCTCGGTATACCGGATCTTGGAGATGTCGAAACCGCGTTGAGCCTGAGCAACGGTCGTCTTCTGGGCATCGATCCGCAGCTTGGCAGATCTGATCTGGTTGACGATCGTGCGTACTTGAAGCTTGATGAGATCGCTTATCTGCTGGTATCTCTGCTGGGCAGTGAGATACTCCACATTGGCTTGTTCTACCTTGGCTGATGTGCGGAAACCATTGAAGAGGTTGAGCGAGAAGTTGAGTCCCACCACCGTGCTTGTTGCAGTGTTCCACGCAGAGAATGTTTCACTCTGCCCTTGATTCTGCCATTGACCAAAGGCCGAAAGCGTTGGGAAGTAATCTGATCGATAGATGTCTACGAATTCTTTCGATACTTCAACCTGCAGTGCAAGAGCCTTCAGCTCGTAGTTCTCTCTGATGGCTCGAACAAGAGCGGAGTCTTCTGCCGGGGCAGCTTCAGGTTCCAACCATCCATCTCTCGAGAGGATGATCGTGTCCGTGAGGTCGATCACCAAGAAGGTCTGAAGCGCTGCCAGAGCGTTGTACTGACCCGCTTGAGCATCAGTCACGGTTGGCTGAATATTCGCAACGGCTACATCCGAACGGATCTTGTCGAACTCCGCTACGAGCCCTTCATTGAACAGAGCGGTGATCGTCTTCTGTGTTTCGAGAGCATTGTTCAATGTTGCCGTTGCCACACCAACAAAGGCACGAGCAGCGAGGGCTTGATAGTACCTCTTCTTCGTTTCGGTAACGACTTCAGCAACTACAGCGTCGAGTTGGGCCTTTGCAGCATCCGAGTAAATGCGAGAAGCACCGATCCCTGTGAAAACAGCACTGTTGAACAAGATCTGCTGTAACTGTGCATTCACATTGTAGGCATTCGGAAGGCCAAATCGTACGGGTGTTACATTCCCCGATTGGTCCGGAAAGAAGAACACCGGCAACTGAATGTTGTAGTTATACCCGGCATTGATGTTCAGCGCCGGAAGTGCATTGCCGATCGCTTCAGTCACCTGAGCATCGGCTTTTTGTACGCCGAGTTTAGCGATGGCAACGTTTTTGTTTTGACGGAGTGCGATCTCTATCGCCTCGTCCAGGCTTAGCGGCCGCGTCGTCGCAGAGGCAAACATGCTGCCCAACACTGCGATGACTAGGTAGATGCTAATAGGTGCCTTCATGGAGAGTTCCCTTTCGGTCGTCGTACGGGTATGACGGTAAGATGATTTTCTGAACAACGGTCACAAAAATGACCACTAGTCAGCCATTAAGCAAATGGTCAGTTCTGGGGCGTGTGTACGTACCCACCCAAGAATTGTTGCAAATGCCGTAGCGATATCTTTAGAGGAGGTCGGCCAGGGCCTGGATCCCGCTATGGTCCGGGATGATAACATCTGCCTCTGTGGGCAGGAATTGACCGATCAATGCGGTTTTGACGCCCGCAGCCCTACCGGCTTGTGCGTCTGTGGAGGCATCGCCCAAAAACCAACACTGGGAAGGGGCAAGATCGAATTCGTAGATCGCCTCTAAGAGCATGCCTGGCGCTGGTTTACGACGTGTACTTTGGGCGGAATCGAGGTCTGTGCATACGCGGATATCATCAAGCCCCCTACCGTCGAGCTGGGCGGCGAGGAGGTCTTGCATATAGGTATGGATCACATCGAGGTCGTGGGTGGACATAAGCCCCTTCCCAACACCCTGCTGATTGCTGATGAGGATCAGGAGATATCCCTTCGAACGTGCAAAGCGGAGAAGCGGGAGAATTGCTTCCAGGAGTACGAATTCCGATGGAGTGCGTACGTACCCGCCCATGATCCTGCGATTGATCACACCGTCTCGATCTAGGAAAAGGGCTTTGCCGGATGCCATGTGGACTCAGGGGCGAAGGAAGGTAAAGGTTCGTTCTCCAATGCGCACAAGATAGAGTCCCGACGGGAAACTGTCGGTTGGAATCTGAACCACTCCATCTACGACCTCAGACCACACTGCTTCACCATGGAGAGAATAGATGGTTGCATGTGAGGAGATAGAACTCTCCAGGGTAAGTGTGGGTCCAACGATGAAGTTTGTGTACTGCCTATCCGCAGAAGGTTGATCGTTGACCGACGTTGTTGACGTGCCATGATACCAACCTTGCGCTAGCTCGTTGGTGGAGAAGAACGAATGGATCCGCGCGCCGGACTTCTCTTCCCCAAGCGGCGAGAGATGTAATCCGTCGCCGGAGAAATCATCACAATGCCAGAACAGTCCGTCATGCTTTGGCGTGAGACCATCGGCCCAATTGTCGGTACACCACATGAGTGCCGGCAACACCGGTGACTCCCCAATGAATTCATATTCCGCAGTACCAGTGATCTGACGTTCGATAAGGAACTTGATGGCCCAGCCATTGAGATGATCTCTTGGAGAGAGGAGCCCCTTACCTGCAAGAGCTGCGGCCGGATCGATGTACCCTGCATACGACCGAGAAGAGAAGTAGATAACCTTAAGGTTGGGATAGAAGGATCGCATCGTAGCGCAGAGTGTGTAGAGTTGATCGGCGAGTCCTTGCGCCGCCCCCGGAAACGTTGTATCGGCATCTTGTGTGTTGTCGGTCTCCACCCACGCCAACTGCACTTGCTGTGCGGAACATCCCAGAGAATCGAGAACCTTTGCTGCGTTCTTCCAGTATGAATCAGAAGGTTGATTCATCTTCTGTACTCCTTGACCTCCAACACAGGTATTTGCAAGGATAAGGTGTGTGTTGACTGTTGGATCGGACGTTGCCTTTGCAATGAAGGCGTTAAACTCTGTGCGCGGATTGGACGCGCCAACACCGATCATGACGATCTTCCCAGTGCTTGGATCCGATGTGCCATTGTTTGACAACGGAACGATGGCATCGATCATCGACCTGTAGGCCCCTATCTTGTCAGGGGGCAGATCATTGCGCCCATCAGGATAGAGTCCTCCACGTATCCCATTCCACGTGGAGTTCGTCATATCGGACACCGGCAGTCGCCCTAGTGGCGGCCGTGAACAATCCTTCTGCGCGATCGTCAATTGAACGCTTGCAAGGATTACGAAGAGGAGTAGGTGAGTTCTCATAACGTCAACGAGAACCCAAGAGTGCCAACTCGGTTACTAGCGGATCGTGATCATTTCTGTTACAGGTCCACTTCGAACTACGTAGACTCCGGAAGGCCATGACGTTGTGGCAATGTTGATCTCATTCGGTGAATGCGGAACCGATAGCATGATCTTCCCTTGAAGATTCATCACGACCACGTCTCCATCTGTGGCTGTGATCCGAAGTGATCCATCCGTACCAATGAAGACCACCTTCCTTCTTTCACTATCGACCTCTTCTACGCTAACGGCTGTTGGACTTGTGAACCATCCCTTTGAAAGCTGATCCTGGGCAAAACTCGCATGAAGGGAGCGGCCAGCTTTTACACTTCCAGAAACAGTGAGAGAATACCCATCTGATTCAAAATCAGAGCACTCCCAGGAGAGTCCATTACTATTGGCAGTAGTACCATCGGCCCAGAGATAGGAAGACCAGACCAAGGCCGGCAGACTAGCATGCATACCACTGAATGCATATCCATCGCGCTCATTGATCTGACGTTCAATGAGCAGCTTCACGGCCCAGCCATGGATGTAGTCGCGGGGAGCCACAAGCCCCATACCAAGAGTTGTCTCTGTTGGATCGATGTAGCCCGAGTAAGGTCGGCTTGATAGATAGATGAATTTCACCGATGGGAACTTCACCTTGACGGTCTTACACAACTCGTATAGTTGATCGGCAAGATCTTGTGCAGCACGGGGAAAGACCGTGTCAGTATTCTCGGAATCATCCAACATCACCCAAGCAACCTGGACCTGTGCAGATGAATAGCCGCCGGAGGTCACAGCGCTTGCAACTTCCGTCCAGTATTCACTCGCGACTGAAGCTACGTTCTGTAAGCCGAGTCCACGTTGTGCCACATTGAGAAAACGTACAGATCGATTTCGCAACGTATCCGTAGAAGAAAGAAGCTCCATACTGTTAAAGGCTGACCAGGCGTTAGACGCTCCGATACCCAAAACAACGATCTTACCATCTACGTTATCGATCATGCCGTTGGGGCGACATGCTTTTACGTCCAGTGAGTGTTCCTGAAGAAGTTGGTCATGTTCAAAGGGGCGAAGATTGGACCCACCCGGATAGAGTCCGCCCAGAACACCATTCCACGTTTCACTGGTCATCTGCGTAAGAGGGATGTGTCCAATGGAGACTGCATCGCAGATCTTTTGCGCGGAACCTCCAATCGCTCCAAGGTGTAGAGCGACCAGCAGGACGAAGCACGCGCGTATGAGAAGTAGATGCACCGTTACAATCCCCTTTTGACATCGGTGCTCAACATTACGGTATCATTTCCCCTCTTCAGAGAGGTAAAACTTCGGAAACTGTTCTGCAGATATCCCATCGAGGAATCTACTTGGCCGACCCAGAACGTCCGAATTTTGCCATTCGAGCATCACGGCCGGATACGTGAGATACAGCCGTTCCTTGGCTCTGGTACAGGCCACGTAGAGCAATCGACGTTCTTCTTCGAGTGTTTCTTCGCTCTCAGCGCTGCGGGCCGAAGGCAGTCTTCCTTCATTGACCCAGATGAGAAATACGGAATTCCACTCAAGCCCCTTTGCAGAGTGAATAGTGGACAAGGTCACAAACTCATCTTCATGATCATCCGGGTCGATCTCATCGAGTGAATCTGTTGGCGGGTCAAGGGCGATATCTGCGAGGAACTCTTCAACCGTGGTATACCGTCCGCCGATACCAACCACCGTTTCAATGTCCTTCCAACGCTTCGGATGATCGTCATATACCTTCTCCAACGTAGGTCGATAGGAGTCCGCAATGGTGCGCATGCGTTCCAACGGATCTTGGATCATACGAGCCTTTGCCAACATTGACGATACATCGGCGAGTGCAGAAGCCCCCTTACCGGTGGATCCCCACGAATTTTCCGGTCTCGACAGTGGGTCGGGCTCAGCTTGCATGGCATCGATCACCGTCTGAGCGGTCTTCTGACCAATACCCGGGATCTGCAGGAGCACACGGTACCATGAGATCACATCACGCGGGTTCTCTGTCAGCCGAACACGCGCGAGGAGATCCTTCACATGTGCTGCTTCGGCAAATCGCATTCCACCGAATTTTCGAAATGGGATATTGGCCTTACCGAGTTCGATCTCGAGATCAAAGGAGAGAAATCCACTGCGAAACAACACAGCGATCTCTGAAAGGGGCGTACTATTCTCCCGCAGTTCGAGGATCTGTTGCATAACGAATGAAGACTGTTGACGTTCATTCGTGGCAGAGATCAACATCGGTTGTTCGCCGTCCTTTGTATCGCTGAACAGTTCCTTCTCAAACATATTCGGTGCATCCCGTAGGATGCTGTTGCACACGTCCAAGATGGGCTGTGTGGATCGATAGTTGTGTTCGAGTCGGATCACCGTGCAATTCTCAAATGAATCAGGCACGCCGTGGATGTTGCGCACATCTGCTCCACGGAATGAATAGATGCTCTGTGCATCATCGCCTACGACCATCACATTGCCATTAGTACCCGAGAGGCCGAGTATGATGGAATGTTGGAGACGGTTCGTGTCCTGATATTCATCGACCATAACGAAGCGAAACTGTCGACGCAGGATCGGTCCTACCTCTTCGTGCTTTGTCATCGCAAGGAGGTAGAGCAAGAGATCATCGTAGTCGAACAAACCGTTGGCTCGTTTATACTCGTTGTATCCTCGGATCACTTCAGAGATCCGCGCGGTCTCTTCCACGAACTGCGGGTGATCTTCGAGAATGACGTCTTGGAGCGGTGCACCCGTGTTGACCGATGTGCTGTACATCGTGTAGAGCGTTCCCTTTTGGGGAAACCGTTTCTTGAGTTTCGCTACATCGAAGCGACCGCGCACCATATTCATCACGTCTTCTGCGTCGGCTTGGTCCATGACCGACGTTACTGACCGCTGATCGTTTGAGCGTTGGTGATCTTCTTGACCATGCAGTCCAAACCGACGTAGCACAGAAAATGCGAACGAGTGAAACGTTCCACCCGCTACCCTCTCACATCGACCATCAAGTAAGGCTGTAGATCTGCGCAGCATCTCTGCCGCTGCCTTGCGTGTGAAGGTCAACAATAGGATCGATGAGGGTTCCACACCATCTTCGACCAAACGCGCAACTCGGTACGTCAGCGTTCTCGTCTTCCCTGTCCCTGCACCAGCTAACACCAAGGCCGGACCATTTGTATGCATCACCGCTGCGTATTGCGCAGGATTTAACACCTGCTCATACGGAATGCGATACGCCCGCCCCGTTGATGATACCTCGGCCTTTTTGAGGATCAGTTTTTTCAAAACGCCAACAATTCCCGCAATTCGGTAGCAACACGTTCCACTGTTGGGATCACCGCATCCATCATGCCCTTGTTGTACGGGATGGGAATGTCTGGCGGCGCAAGGCGGATGACCGGTGCATCGAGATATTGGAAACAGTCTGAAGTGATGGTTGATGCGATCTCTGCACCGAATCCACATGTGATGGTGTCTTCATGAAGGACCATACATCTGTTTGTGCGGCGTACGGAGTTTACAACGGTCTCACGATCCCACGGAACGATGGTGCGGAGGTCAATGATCTCTATGTCTTCGCCAAGGAGTTCAACGGCGGATTTTGCACGATGAACCATTTCGCCCCAGGCAACAACAGTTGCTCGCGTTCCGGGACGAATGATGTTCGCAACACCGAAGGGCACGAGATAGTCGTCTCCGGGATAGATACCACGTCCCGGAGCTGTGTCTTGTATAGCTCGATGTTCGAGGAAGAAGGTTGGGTCATTACCACGCAATGCGGTCCTGAGAAGGCCAACAGCATCCTGAGCGTTGGACGGCATAGCAACACGCCAACCGATCGTGTGGGCAAAGATCGATTCTCCACTCACGCTATGCCATGGGTCCCCGGTACGCTTTGAAAACCCGACGGGAATGCGAACCACCATCGGGGCTGCAAAGTCTCCATTGGTGCGCCATCTGATCGTACCGGCATCGTTGATCTGTTCCGTTGCCGGGTCGAGATACTTCCGGAACTGGATCTCCGGCACAGGAACAAGTCCGGCCATGGCCATACCAACCGCACGTCCGATGATCCCCTCCTCACTGAGAGACGTATCAAAGACGCGATCCGCTCCGTGTTTGATCTGAAGGTCGACGGTTGCGCCATGGACGCCCCCTTTCACTCCAACATCTTCACCGAAGACCACGATACGTTCGTTGTGACGGAGCTCATTATCCAACGTGCGCTTGACCGCTTCGATGAGATTGACGCGTGGACCATCTTCTACTTTTTCACCACTCGATGAAGGGGGCTCTACACCATCGGCCATCATTCCACCATGACGTGGGGTTGTGCCGTCAAAGAATGACTTCGTGAGTGAATCTTCTGGTGTCGGTTGCGGTTGTGCAAGAGCCGCCTCGCGCAGGCCGCCCGGACGGATGACTCTACCTCTGCCACAAAGGTCAGCCAACCATCGTTGTCCAAATATTTCTTGCGTTCAAAGAACTCCTTGAGTTTCACGATGGGGTCGCGAGAGAGTTCTTCATCCTTCTGTTCCTGCGTTTTATACGACTGGTTGTCCGCACCGCTATGTCCGCAAATGCGCGGAACCCGAACGCGAAGCAGAGCAGGACTCTGTGACTGTCGTACGTGTTCGATTGTCTTTGTGATGAGTCGGTCTGCTTCTTCCGGACTTGTACCATCAACCTCAACAATGCGCAGGTTCTTGAATGCGGCAAGGTTATCGGCGATGTTTCCGCCCGGGGTCTGGAATGTTCCCGGTACGCTGATACCGTACTGGTTGTCTTCGATGAAGAAGATCATCGGCAACTTTACGGTGGTCGCAATGTTGAGTGCCGCCCAGAACCCATTCGTAGCCGTTGATCCGTCTCCGCCCATGGCCACGGCAACAGCACCCGTCCACGACTCGTCCTTCATAACGCGCGTACGGTAGGTAATGGCCTGGGCCCAACCAACACACGGTGTGTATTGCGCACCAACATCGCCCGAAGCAGGCAACACTGTTACGCCTCGCGTGTTTGGAAGATGGTGGACAACACCGATATCACGGCCGCCACTTCGGCTCCCACTCAGTGCCAACGGTCCGGCGAATGACTCTTCATAGGTCATACCGGCTGCGATGACGAACGGCCGGGAACGGTAATACACCGTTGCGCCGTCGTGGCCATGTCTCAAGGCTTGACCCAAGATCACCTGAGCAAGCTCATGTCCTTTGGCCGAGAATTGATACGTCACTTTTCCCGAGGGGGCAAGTTCCGTTTCTTCGATCGTATCGATCAGACGCGATGCGATAACCGTACGCGCCACTTCCATCCATTCGTTCTTGGTCATGCTTCTCTAGTAGATTGCGGGAACAGCTTGCAAAACTACGCCGACCATGGGGTTTTGAAGGCAGAAATGAGTGTATTTTCGGAGAACACCAATTGATAGGACTTCATGATGCGTATTCTACTCTTGCTCCTTGTTGCCGTCGCTGCCCAGGTTGTTGCCTCGGCCCAGCTCGGCAACCTTCTCTCCCCATTTGCCCCCAAGGACTGCCTCAATGAAGCAAAGGCGGCAGTTGGTGGAACCGCGAACAATCCTCGTCTCGTGGCACTCATGAATGCCGGTGTAACCGTACCACTGGGTACGGACAATATCGATATTGGCATGGATGCATCCACGGGTAAGGCCCGCTTGTGGTACTACGTCTTTATAGCCAGTGCCCAAGATACTGTTGCCGCTGTGCCAATGGTGAGACTCCTTGTTTCGTGCCAAGATCCGACGTCCCTCGCTGGTGGAGGCGCTCCGGAAGTTCCTATCGACGGTGTCAGCACCATCCCACTTCCCGCCACCTATGTTGAGGGGGCAGCGCTTGCTACTGCTCTTGGAGGAAATAGTGAGTACCAACGTTTCCGCACTGCACACCCAGACAGTCAACCGGGAGTAACCGTACTGACCACGTCAACGGAAGATGCACTCGGCTTCCCAGCCGGTACTCCATTTTGGGTTCTCAACTGGGCTGACGTAACGGGTGGTGGCGGAGTAGAGCAACCATTCGTTTGCCTCGTGCACTCTGTTACCGGTCAGACCCTCTGTGGCGAACAGATCATTGCTACCGTCTCTGAGGTCAATGATCCTTCTGTGTTCATCGCGCCGAACCCAGTCCGCGACAATGCACTGGTCAATCTTCCTACGTCCTGGATCGGCCGATCTGTTGTGATCGAGGCTGTCAGCACGTCCGGTGCAATGATCGAACTTTCTTCGATCAGCGCTCTCACGTCACCGGTCACTACCATCACCAGCTCTATGCTCTCAACCGGCGCCTACACCCTGCGTGCTCGCACCTCCACAGAGTATGTCGTGCTTCCAATGGCTGTTATCCGTTAATCGGGACGTCATTGGTAATTAGTCATTCGTCATTAGTAATTAGTCATCAGTCACCAACACACATGTATCCTCACGTCAAAGCAACAGACCCGGAACTCTATCACGCAGTGCAAGGCGAGTATGAACGTCAGCGTGATAAGATCGAACTCATTGCGAGCGAGAACTTCACATCCCTTAGCGTGATGGAAGCACAAGGGAGCATCCTCACCAACAAGTATGCCGAGGGGTATCCTGGCAAGCGCTACTACGGTGGGTGTGAATGGGTGGATGTGGCGGAGAACATCGCTATTGATAGGCTCAAGACGCTCTTCGGTGCAGAGTATGCCAATGTGCAGCCACACTCGGGTTCTGGTGCCAACATGGCTGTGTACTTTACGTATCTCAAGCCGGGTGATACCGTGTTGGGAATGGATCTGTCACACGGCGGACACCTCACGCACGGATCTCCGGTGAACTTCTCGGGCATGTTCTACAACTTCGTCGGATACGGACTCGATAAAGAAACGGGTCGTATCGATTACAATGTTGTTGAAGACCTGGCAAAGCAGCACAAGCCAAAGCTTATCACTGTTGGTGCAAGTGCCTATTCGCGCGAGATCGATTTCGCAAAGTTTCGGGAGATCGCCGATAAGGTCGGGGCGTTTCTGTTCGCAGATATCGCACACCCTGCCGGACTCATCGCAAAGGGGCGACTGATGAGCCCCGTTCCCTATTGTGATATTGTGACGTCCACAACGCATAAGACCCTGCGCGGTCCGCGTGGTGGCATGATCATCATGGGCAAGAACTACGAGAATCCGTTCGGCAAGGTTGCTCCGAAGAGCGGACGTACGAAGCTGATGGGTGAACTCCTTGATTCGATGGTAATGCCGGGTATTCAGGGCGGACCGCTCATGCACGTGATCGCTGCGAAGGCCGTTGCATTTGGTGAATGCCTTACCGATTCCTTTGACGAGTACACAAAGCAGGTCATCCGTAATGCCTCAGCAATGGCTGACGAGATGATGAAGATGGACTATGGTGTGGTGTCGGGCGGAACTGATAACCACCTCATGCTCATCGATCTTCGAAACAAAGGTGTCACTGGCAAGCAAGCAGAGAACGCTCTCGATGCTGCAGGCATCACCTGCAACAAGAATGCGGTTCCGTATGACACTCAACCACCGCTTGTAACTAGCGGCATTCGTCTCGGTGCTGCAGCTATGACAAGCCGCGGAATGAATGAAGACGATATGCGTCACATTGCCCGACTCATTGATCGCGTTGTGACCAACTTTGGCAAGGAAGATGTGTATACCGCCGTTAAGGACGACGTGAAACACTTCTGCCGTCAATTCCCTCTCTACCCATCGCTGAACAATTCTCCTGACGAGATCGGCAAACGCCTCGGTGAAACAATCGACTCAGCGATCGATACCGTTGAGAACGTCATTGAAAGTGTTGTCGATGAAGTGAAGGGGGCTGTAAAAGGCTCCTGATCGTACGGGTTACGGCAATACTCGCACGCCATACTCAACAAGCACTTCCAGTTCGCATTTTGGCCCGTTCATTCACGTTGTAATGATCGGGCCTTCTTTATGCGTACTGTTCTTTACACGATCGCAGTTGCGATCGTATTATTCTCAACACCGGTTCATGCGCAGATGTATGAGAAGTTGCGTGTGGATGCCTTTGCAACGTTTGTGAAGTATGACTGGTCGCTCGTCCAGGCAAATCCGTGTCCGGGCGATCATACGATCCGACTCCGCACCGAACCATTCGATCTTCAACGAATCGTGGATACAGAGTTCCCAGGAACACACTACGTTGGTGCTGCCAAGATCATCTCCGTAGAATTCACTCCTGCCACATATGAGTGCGGCGGCTGCACGTTCAATGGTAGCGCACCTGTGGTCAATGTTGGTTCAATGGCCGTTTGGGCAACGGTCCATGACAACGGCAGCCTTGATATCATGATGTGTCCGGATCAGGCACTGAACGGAAATGACGATCCTACAGAGCACGGGTGGACAACAACGATCAGCGGAAAAGACTGCCCAACCTCATCGGAGGTCACGGAGCCCAAAGGCGTGTGGGAAGGGATCTTTTTTGGTTCCCATAACCCTGGCTCCGGCAGCGGGAGGACGGGTCGGGGTGACTACCTAGGTCTCATGAGAACAGTTCAGTCCTCTGCCGCGAATGGCGGAAGAGATGTTTGGTCGCTGCGACTCACCCCAACGGCATCTGCGTTCATGGCAGTGAATGATGGAGAGACAACGATTTCCATTAGTGGAAAGCCTTCGTCGCCTACGGTCACAAACGTGACCTCGCAAACAGAGTCGATCTACCTCCGCGACGTGTCGGCACAGGACAACCACGAAGCAACGATCGACTGGGCCGGTGCTGCAGAGAACGATCGTACAGCTTGGTTCCTTGTGAATGGACAACGCGTGGATGCCAACCTCTCCGGAAACATCGCCACTCACACCTTCGATGTTGGACGGGACCTACCCGTTGGCACCGTTACCATCACTGGCGCTGCTGACGTGGCCGGCACGGCTGCCCGGGTTGATGCACAGCCCCTTACTAGACATGTAGTTCTAGTACCTGAGTGGGCCTCCCCCGCTTCGGAGTTCACGTCTAATGTGCAAGGTCGGTCCATTCTATACCGAAGAGAGTTTCGCTGGCCAGATCCGAAACTTGAAGCATACGTTTCGATACCAACCATCGTCCCGTACGTTGGAGGAAGATGGGGACTTCTCCCTACAGGTCTCGAATTCAATTTCGAAGCCTCGTCATCAGGAGAACGCCGTCAGGGTACGATCGAAGGTACCGGAGGCATCGCTATTGGAAAGGATCACGAGTACGAGATCACTGTCCGAGGCACGACGGAAGGTTGGCTTACGAACACCTCTCTCGAGTCGGAGGCGTCCACACAACTGAACTTCCCGGTAAAGCTCTTCCGCGACGAACGCAATCTCACCTCCCTCTTGAATGACGAGATCCGACCGATCTGCGACCTGCCCCTTATCGGTGAGGCTTGTGCTCTGTTGAACGATCTGCCTGGCGCCGGTATCATTTCAGAAATTCGCTGTGAACTCTCGATCAATGCACGGTTCCGCGCCGAGGGTCAGTCCTTTGTCTGGAAAGACGGCAGCGGCACAGCATCGATCACTGGTGAAGTACGTGGTCTAGTTGACCTCTTCGTTGCAAGTCTATTCGTGAGAGGGGGCGGTACAGGAACACTCACGATCGATGTACCGGAGTGGACAGCGCATGCGAGCGGCCGTCTCGAATACGAAGCCTCAGGTTCGGTCTTTGGATCGTGGTCATTCTATGGAAGTGGTCACTTTGACATCGGTACCGGAAGACCTCGCAATGACTCAGACCCACACGGTGTTGTTGCGCAGCTGGATGACTCGTCGGGGATGGTAGCATCAGCTACGTCCATCAATGCACACCCGTCAGTCTGCGAGATCGCCGGGAAGATCGTCACTGCAGCAGAGAATTCTACATCAACATCGATCACACTCACCGCTATAGACGGCGGTTCCGTACGCAGCGTCAACATCGGTAATGTGAAGTATGTCACATCGCCATCCCTCATTGCCATGAATGATGGAACCCTCTTTTTGACGGCGATCGTGTCCGATCAAGATCGACCAACTCTTGAATCGACCCCTGTAGCATTGGCAGCGTTCATGCGTGCACTGAGCATTCAAACGTGGAGAGTGAATGCAGATCTGCAAGTATTGGATTCGGGAAGACACGTGATCCAGGGAAGAGCCGTGACATCAGCTGTTGCTCGTTCTACCGGCTCCGCACCGATCATCATTGCGTCGACAACAGATGGAACAACACTCACCGGATCGCCAATGGCACCGGCTGACATTCGCGTTCTCAGTGGGAATACCTTGTCGGACGAACGACTACTCGTTGCCGGTCTTGGTGGACTCAGTGCATGGGACGTAGCCATAGGTGCGGACGGTGCGTTGATGCTCGCGGTGAATGCAGAGAAGGACGGCGATGTTCGCAATGGGTTGGACGGAGACATCACCCTTCACCGAGGTACGGTAACGGATAGCCCCCTACCAGTTGTGGCATCGATCGCTACAACAGACGATGATCGTGGAGTTCGTCTGCTACGACCCTTGATCAGCACCGATGAGCCGGGTCTCTGTTGGATGCGAAATGGAGAGATATGGGGCGTTGTGAATCCACAGGCATCGGCCAAAAAGATCATCAATGGAGACACGACGATCGGTGTTGGATTCCTTCAGGCAGTTGTCGTCCGCGGCACGTCTGGCAACGTCATCGTATGGCCATCCGGCAACGATCTTGCTGCGGTCCACATCAACGATGACGACCTCGCTGCTACGCGCATACAGGGTCTTGTGTGGTCGGACGTTGACATGCGACCATCAGCTGTGATGATGGCAAACGGCTCACTGGCTATTGCCACGATGCGCATCGAATCAGCATCAACAAAGGACCTTCCAACACAGTCCGAGATCGTTGTTCATACGGTCGACCAAGAGACACTCACCAGTGTCGACGAGATAAGACCACATTCGACTTCGGAAGCGATCATGATCGAAAGGGGCTCAACGTTCGTTCTGCCGTGGTCGACAGGAGCGATTGAGCTCTATGCCCTAAATGGCGCATTCGTATGTCTCGTTCAGACCGAAGAATTGGCACACAACCAACAGCGGGCGTCAGTCCCAAGCCATCTCTCTGCTGGTCCGTATGTAGTTCGCTGTGGGTCCTCGGCATTGCTCATCATGGTGCGATAGGCGTCTCTACCCGAACACGGACCGTTCGGTTATAGAACCTTCCTTCAGGAAGTTCATTGTCATAGAGCATGTTCTTTTGTCCAACGCCGCGAGCATCTATGCGAGGGTGTTTGAGCGCTGCGCCAACAGCTTCAGCACGTTCCTGCGTTAGACGTAGGTTGACCTCTGCCGATCCGGTTCTATCGGCATGACCTCGGACAATAACGCTTGATGCCGGTTCAATGCGACTTCGGATCAGATCCAGAATACGGGCGTTAGGTCCTTCGAGTGAAGCTTTTCCAAAGGCAAAGAGGATCAATCCATACTCATCGATCCGCTTTAGCCCCATACGTCGTTCAGCCTTTTTCGCAAGCGTTGTGATCTCAACGGGAATCGTGCTCTCTGCTATGCGCTGCCTTCCTCCATCGTTCACCACGATGAGTTCAGCACGTATCGCGTCCTCTGTGAAGGGCGAGGAGAACGGGATTGATATCTCCGTTGGAGGCGAGCCACTGCCACCTTGCGTTAGCAACTGACGTGTACCGGCAAAACAACGCAGTGACCAGGATGTTATGGTGGTATCAGACACTACCCCGATCCGCAAGACGATGTCTTGAGCCGATGATGTCCGCAACGTATCCTCAACTCGAACAAGGTCGAGGATCGACGGGTCATCAGACGAGATATCCACTCGCCGGTTTTCTGACCTTCCATCGTCATGTCTCACACTACTCGGTTGGGCCGGAAGCTCACGCGCCTCAACGATGATCCGTTGTGGCTCGATCCCCCACTGTGCTACGAGCAGATCACGGACATGCTCAGCACGCCTGCGTGCAAGACCAGAGGACGTAGACTCTATGCTATCCGGCATGACGCATCCGGTGAGTTGAATCGTTGAGCGTGGGTGCTCCCTCATTCTCACGCCGATGAGATTGATGATGTTATGATAGACATCCAAAGCCCCCTTCCCGAACAACTCTCCTTTGTTGAAGACAGGTACATCTCGCATGCTACGATGAGAATACCTACTTGGGATCTCATCGTTACCGTGCTGAAAGAAAATCATGGGAAGAACAGCGGTGATCTGCTCGGAGATCGTTTCGTCGATAACGATCCGTTCGAGAGTGTCCAACGTGCCACCGGGGCTACGTGTGAAGGCTCCTAACGACACGTCGAGGTTCTTCGGAAGTGGAATGATGGTTGAATTCTGTGCCACTACAGCAGGTACAACCGGAGGTGGCGGAACCTGAGCATCGTTCATGTGAAGGGGCTTCTCATCCGTTGGCTGCCACAACACTGTGATACCGGCGCGAAACGGATGAACCTTCCAATCAACTCCGCCGATGTTTGTTAGACCATACCCGACAGCGATCTCCGGCACCAAGAGGAGGCTTTGCTGAACGTTCAGAGGAAATTCCGCGCGAAGTGCGAGAGTGATGGCTGCATGGAAGGATGTAGACGGCATCTCTCCCGAGTATACGTTGCGCGTTCGTGACCGTGAGTCAGCGCCGGACGGATCAAGAAACGTCCCGCTTGTAGACGGGCTGATGATCTCTTCCTTCTGTGCATACGCGGGTGACGGAAACATCGAGAGACGCACACCACCATCGATGAACATCGGTCCGGCTACATGCGCAGATACCGTTGGCTCCAACGAGATGGCGTTGAGTGTTACATCGATGTTGTGTTCAAACATTCCATCAACAAGCACACCACCAACTACCATCCTTGTTGCTTCTTCCCTGGAGATACTTCCGGATAGAGGGGCATAGCCAAGGCGAACACTCATCAAGAGCGATGAACTCATTGGCCACATGCCAACTGCCATTACCACCGGAGAGAGTCCGGTACCGCTCTCATAGCCTGGGCAGCATGATGGGACGTTCGGCAGACCCGTAAAGTCAGAGCTGTGGAATGCGATGCCAACTCCCGCATTGAGTCCGTAACGCGGACGTAGATCATCCTGTGCAGTTGCTGTGGATAGCAACACGGCGAAGACAAGAATGATGATCATCGAATCACCATCAATGGATAGTGAAGCTCCATGGTTGGCGTGCGAACGAGGATCATGTAGATACCGCTTGACAACGCACCGGGATCCACACTTGTGAAATGATCTCCATGAGAGACATTTCCGGACCATAGAGTTCGCTGCTCACCTGTGGTAGTACAGAGGTGGATCTCATGCACTCCGTCCTCTATGGTTGTCCAATTGCATTCAAGAAGTGGTTCAACGTATCGCGCCGTGATCGCAGCCGTGCCATCACCATTCAGGAGGCGTACTCCTCCTTGTTGGCATAGATCGGTGAGGATGAGTTTTCCGTCGAAGCGTTTGATCATGGTTGGGTCAACAACCCCACGTACATCATCGATCCGGATCATCGTTGTGGAATCGTTTCCAAGTGCAGCAGCTAGATCCAGCTCACCAACGATGTCGTCCTGTGTAGGCACCACAGGCACACGGATGGTGATTCTTCGAATTCCTGCGATGGAGGTTCCTACTGGCGTTGCCCCGTGTGGAACGGCCACTGTTGAATTCCATGAGAGATCAATGTCAAGTGATGTTGCACCATTCAATACCGTGGCATTCCTCGGTGAAAGACGAACTGGTATCGATAGGTTAGAAACCGATGTTGTGCGGACGGTATCGATCGAGAGTAGAGCACTGTCAGCTGGAATAGGCGATCGTATGGTCCATACGGCGTCCGATACATCTTGATCACGCATAGGGGGCTGAGCAACACGAATGACTACAGAGAAGCCCCCTGAAGCACCTCCGATCACAGAACCATCAGCGTTGAATGTTGTGGAACCAAACCCAAACGGTTGGACGGTGAGGGTATCAATGACTGTCCCATCGATAGCATAGCGTTCTAATCGACCTCCAGATGGGCCGGCGTTTCGAACGATCGTATTGTCAGGATACCAAGCGATGCCAAATGGAAGGAGACCAGCACCTGACGGCACAGTCCCAACTGTAGTCCCAGTGGCAAGATCACGGATCGTAACAGCCTGTGTGTTCTTTGATTGGCTAGCAAGGTACAGGCCATTCGGAGAGACAAAGCCATAGAATGATGGTGTTGGATAGGATCGGATCACACCACCTGTGGTTGCATCGGCTAGGACGTGGCCCTGGGCTCCACTGCTTGCCACGATCCGATCTCCGCTGGGTGTCCAATCAACACAGGTGTTCGACGACGTATTCAATGTAGCCACATCGGCAACTACCACTCCATTGCGTTCATACGTGCGTGTATGGGTGAAGCTCGAAACCGCTATGCGTGTTCCGCCGGGTTGTGTGGCGATCCATCGGTCCTCGAGTGGAACACGCTTTGGTATGCCGGTTTCCCATCGATCAAGGATCGAGAGATCCGGCATACGAAGGATAACAACGCTATCACTTTCGGTCAATGCCGCAACAAATGTCTCGTCCGAGGATAGTACCGCACGAACCACGCGGGCACCCGAACCGGTTGGGCCTTGAACTCTACGCCGAGTGATCTGCTCACCCGTCACAGCATTGAACACCGTTACAAATCCATCCTCGTCGGCGATAACGGCAAGCGTTCCGTCATTCGTCAGGTCAATGGAGTTGTGAGAATACGTTCCGGGTCGAGTTGTATCCCTCAGGAATATCGTTCCTCCGGGTGACGCTCTGTTTGGCCCCGTTACACGCAACAGGCAGGTATTGGAAGGTGTACCAGGCACCAACCATTGATATGTTGTCTGCTGCCAGTTGCGCACGATCTCTGTCCACGTGACTCCACTGTCCATGGAGTATTCTATCGTTACTGAATCCGGGAATGCTGTGCCGGTCCATCGCAACGTAACTGTTGTGCCACTATCGAAGATCTCCCCGCCATTTGGCGACGTGATCCGCAGTTGAGCCGATGCCAATGTGCAAAACAGAACGAAGAATGTTGCCAATGCAATGGACTTCATAACCCCTCGCTGATAGAGTAGTTACCGGAATTGGTCACCTGAGTCCGCGTCGTCGATCAACTTCGAGCCCCACTGCCAAACTATTCCGATCTGAGCGAAGAGCGTGTTGATCCTCCAGTCGAGACTATTGTAATCACCGAGGCCAAGACTCGCTCCAAGAGTTGGATTCAAGAGTACGACCCCCTCGCTATCAAGTGGGATTTCGTAACCAATGCATCCAATACCCGAAAAGTAGAGTGAACCATCATTCAGTGATGTCCGATATTCTACCTTCTCAGCATCCACGGTAATCGTAGCATAGTGTTCGAGAAGAATGGATGTTCTCACTCCAGCGGATATCCAAAGACCCCAAACCGGAAAGAACTTGGACGTGACGTCCAGATTGATTCCTGAGACCCGCGTTTCCATTTGCGTTGTATACGTGACATCTCGTACCTCATCTCCAATGATGATCGGGACGTCGACAGTGGCGTTGAATACATCGGAATAGTTGGCGTTACCCAGACGGAACCCTAGGAGAAATGCTTGCGTTAATGGCCATTCTCCACCAACAGTGATCATGAGTCTGTCTGACGTAGCTGAGCTAAACGCGCCACAACACAATTCAATATTTGGTAGATCGGAGAAATTCACGACGTTCTCAACACGCACTATTCCGGCAGCGAACTCTGATCGCGCCCAGCGCGTCCTTTGTGCTTTGCACTCAACATACCCTTCGATTGAAATTGAGAGCACCGCGATCCACAGTATAGTACGCATGATCACTCTCTCGTTCTGTTATAGAGTGACGTTACCCATTGACCGTTTGCATATATCGAAACGAAGTACACTCCGCTTGCAACGTCAGGTAACACGTATGTAAACCGTCCACTACCTTTATCGATTTGATCAATAGTCATCGGAACGAAAACACCTGACAGGTCGGAAACACGAACATCATCGATCACTGATCCATCCAATGAGGTAACACCAAGTTCACTACCGCGCCAAGTAATGGCATATCGTAGAAGCCCTTCAAAGAAGCTACTGGATTTGGGATATTTGAGGCATGTGTCGCTAACAGAGATCCGACCATTTTGGGAAACGACATCATACTTAGCGTTGTTAACGAAAACTGCAGTTGCAACCACCGCAGAGCTTAACTGTGGACCCAAAGCTGTTGCAACAAACACATCACCTACATAGGTACGTGCTCCTGGCTTGACGTTGATAGGAATCCGAACCCGACGGAAGCCTTGTACGCTTGCGCCGATGGGAGTTGGAGGAATCGGAAGTGCCAGTTTAGCGTCCCACTCTAGTTCAAGTTCAATCACCTTTGACACCGGAATATCCTCCGGACGAGCAATTGTCAACGTGTACCTGAACGAGGTATCAACACCAATCTTTGTGCTAACTGATCCAAGTGACGCAACGAGTGGCCGGTCCGGGGCTGATTCACCTCGTAGTGTGAACGGTCCAGCCGTTTCTCCGGAGAGGTGCCAAGGCTCTCGACCGACATTGATGTAATACAGAGCCGAAGGCGTTGCAATGAGGACACTATCGTTAGCGATATCCCAACGGGACGATAGAATCCTATCATCCTTGCTTTTCTCAACTTTGCCCAAGCTATGACTACGCATTCCTCTTGAATGGTCTGTTCTAACAAAAAGAGGAGGAATCAAACCGACCTCATTATCGGCATCACGAAACACCGATAACTGGGACCAATACCCTGGTAGTCGTCGAACCAAACGTCCACTTTCAAAATCACGGATATCGCATTGCCCAACGTACGTTTTACATGAGAATAGCGTCTCATCTCCTGAGAACTGAGGCCTTTCAATCAAAATACTTGACGACACAGACCAATTGCTCTCCAATGTTTCGGTTTCCACCAGAGATATCGAGTCATCTGTAACTACGAGAATCTTTGTACTATCTGGAGTTGGGTGAAGTTGTCGAATCACCTGATCAAAAACACGTTCGACCACAATCTTCGAGCCACTTGAATCAAGTCGCTTTAATGATCTGCTGAACGAAAACACCAGCTCTTTGGAATCACCAATGAGGGCATAGTGCTCCATTGCACCAAGCGTACTCGGAATTGCATAAACAGGGGTCTGAGGAGCTTCAACCTCATACACTTCTGCAATTCTCGTTCTGGAAATGTCTTCAATTGCTACATATCGGCCGTCTCTCGAGATAGCAAGTACCCGTCTGACATTAGGAAAGTGGACAGAGCGACGAGCCCAAGTAGCCAAGTCAATGATCGTTATACCACTTGTGTTTTGGTGGGCTATATAGACAGACTTCCGATCGCGCGGAATCACAACGCGATCTGCAAGAGCTGAGGTGATTGGAGAAGTTAGTGGAAGCACCATCACTGTTTTCTTTGGAACACTCTGATAACCAGAAGCCCACATAAAGCAGGAAGTGATTGTTTTACCCCAAAACGATAAAGGACCATACATCCCCACTCCTGGCCGTGGCTTGCTGAAGGTTAGTCCATTGTCGATTGAAAGCTGCCATAAAATTCCATCGACATCAGCCGCCCCGACCACACCAACGGGAATTCCAGGAGAAACGTAATACGTAGCGCCTGGTCTGGGTACTTCGATCTCCAGACTCTGTCCTAAGGAAACGATAGTACAGCATACAAGAACGCAGAAGTAGATCAATACTCTCATGTCGTGAGCCAAGTTTGAAGTGTTCGGCAATGCTAGGGAAAAAGACAGCGGAAGTTAGTTAAACACTTTGAGCCACTGATAATGATACGATCTCAACGAGATCTCATTGGTCTTGGCTCAATCGAAAAGCTTGGAATTTGTTCTCCCAACCCCTCTGTCATGCCTGACTTGATCCGCATCTGCGCCACAAATGCGATCATCGCCGCATTGTCAACACAGTATCCTAAGCGTGGTGCAACGAATGCGATCCCACGCTGTTCAGCAGCAGCGCTCATACGGGAGCGAAGCTCAGAGTTCGCACTCACGCCGCCAGCGATCACTACGGCGTTCACCTTGAGATCATCTGCGGCACGCATGGTCTTCGATACCAAGACATCGACAATTGCTGTTTGTGCCGAAGCACAGAGATCTTCGATCGGAAGCTCTGTCCCCTTCGACCGCATCTTCTCAACTTCACGTCGGACAGCGGTCTTGAGTCCGCTGAAGGAGAAGTCATAGGTTGGCTCGTGGATCAAACCGCGCGGTAGATCGAATGCTGCGGAGTTCCCTGTGCGCGCCAGCCGGTCAACGTGCGGACCGCCGGGATATCCGAGACCGACGAGCTTCGCGATCTTATCGAATGCTTCACCGGCAGCATCATCCTTCGTAGAGCCCATGACCGAATACGATGTAGGACCTGTTACGTGGAAGATGCTGGTATGTCCACCGCTCACCACAAGACAGATGCTTGGGTACGGCAGGGTCGGATCTTCAAGATATCCGGAGTAAAGATGTGCTTCGATGTGATGGATAGGATAAAGGGGCTTTGCATGGCGCATGGCAAGCCCCTTTGCAAAATGACAGCCAACCAATAACGAACCAGCGAGACCGGGGCCATAGGTCACGGCAATGGCATCTACGGCGTCGATGTCTACCTTGGCCTCCTGCATCGCTGCGTGGACAATAGGAGCTATGCCTTTGACATGTTCACGGGAGGCAAGTTCGGGGACGATGCCGCCATAGTGATCGTGAATGTCCTGCGATGAAATGATGTTGCTGAGCACAGCACCATCGCGTACTACAGCAGCTGCTGTGTCATCACACGAAGTTTCTATGGCAAGGATCGTCATCGTACGATCTTCCACAACATTCCAAGGGCGGCACCAACACTTCGTTCACGATTGATGCGACGGTTATTGCCAAAAGAATGCTTGATCGTGATATGATCAACTGGACCTACAACGGAGATCCAGACCGTACCAACAGGTTTGTCCTTGCTACCGCCGTCGGGTCCGGCCACGCCGGTGATACCGATCCCATACGTTGTTCCGAACTTCAAACGAACACCATTGGCCATCTGATAGGCAACTTCTTCGCTTACAGCACCAACATTGTTGAGATCGGTCTGTGACACTCCAAGCTCGCGGACCTTTGCTTCGTTGGTGTATGTCAGCACTCCGCCATGGAACCATGCGCTGCTACCGGGCACATCAGTGAAGGCTGCACCGAGGAGTCCACCAGTGCACGATTCAGCCACTGCGATGGTTTCGTTTCGTTCTTTAAGGTGGAGGCCAACAGCCTCTGACAATGTTTGATCATCGTGGCCGAAGATGAAACGTCCGGCACGTTCCCGCAGGATCGATGCAATGCGCATTCGTTCTCGCTCACGATCGTGATGATCAGCAGCTGTAACACCTATCCGTAATCGAACGCCCTGATAATTGGGAAGGAAGGCCAACGTGGAACTTCCGAGAAACTCCGAGGGCTCGCCGATCAGATCGGCTAGCGAGCTCTCTGCGATCCCCGTTGTTAGCATCGTGTAGTATTGCGTGCACTCTGCCCCCTGCTCACGAATTCTGTCTTCGAGAAGGGGCACCACATGATCCCTCATGATGCCCTTCATCTCATCGGGCACGCCGGGCATTGCCACAACGATCACGTCATCACGTTCAAAGAGTATACCAGGTGCAGTACCGATCGGGTTGGAGAGGACGCGGGCGGTTGACGGAACGAGGGCTTGCCCTGCATTACGCTGCGTGACCTCCCTGCCGCGGGCAGCCATCCAGATGTGGAGATGCGACATCCATTCATCCGACTCAACGAGGACATCGTTGAAGTAGTCTGCGAGAACGGGCTTTGTGATGTCGTCGTGTGTGGGCCCCAAGCCCCCTGTCAACAACAGAACGTCACACGTATCTCGCAACCGATCAAGGGTTTGAGTGAGCTGTGGGGCCTGATCTGCCACTGTGCAATGCTCAACCACTCGGCAGCCGATACGCGTAACAACATCGGCAATCCATGCGGCATTGCCGTTGATGATCTGTCCGATCAGGACTTCGTCTCCGATCGTGATGAGTGCTACGTTCATAGGGCTCAAAAAAAACGGGGCCGAAGCCCCGCTGAATTACGACAGTTTTTGACGGATCTTCTTTTCGCTCATACCGCGGAGGTAGTAGAGCTTGGCGCGACGTACGGTACCTTCCTTGAGGACCTGCATCGATTGGATCGTTGGGGAGTTGACCGGGAAGATCCGCTCCACACCAACACCATTCGAGATCTTCCGTACACGGAATGTCTCGTTCATGCCGCTACCGCGACGAGCGATGACAACACCTTGGAAGTGCTGAATACGTTCTTTTTCGCCTTCAACCACGCGAACAGCGATCTTCACTGTGTCACCCGGACGGAAGGATGGCATCTCAGGCGATGCCTCACCGGCCTTGGACTTGCGCTGCTCGAACGCTTCCGCCGAGGCGAGCGATTCGAGGTTCTTGACCTTTGGGTGCATTATTTGGCTCCGAATTGAATTGAGTTGCGGTTTGGATAGGACGGCAAACATACGAAAAAGGGGCCATATGAAGCAAGTGTTTGTTAGATATGGGAGTTAGCATACGTTTGTGGGTCTTTTCGCCACAATCACATACCACATGCGCACCATCTGCTTGTCGATCTTGATTATGATCGGGTTTACACTCCTTTCCACGGCTCAGGTCAAACGCGAGATCCACGAAACGTTTGATGCCCAGCCACCTCACTGGTCGTGGGCCGGTGAATATTCAGATCAGAACCTCAAGAGAACCTATGGCAAGGGTATGATAGAGTTCAAAGTGAGCAACGGGAATAACTATTGGACACTTGCCTATCGTCCTATCGATGCACGTTTTGACTGGTCGGTCTCTGCTGTTACGATCATGGATGTATCAACGACCAACGAAGGTCTCGGTCTGATCTTACTCTCGAAAGGTGAGTTTTATATCTTCAAACTTGCCGGCGGCAATCGATCGATCTGGGTTGGGAGGTGGGTGGAGAAGACGAACACGTGGACAACAATGAGTGCACCCGGTCCGAATAATTCAGGAGATCGGTTCTGCGATTGCATCAAACCCAATGGCAGCCCGAATACAATGACTGTTCGTGGCTCGCGAGGTCGGCTTCAAGTTGTTGTCAATGATAGCGTGATAGAGGATCATGCCCTAAACGGCAATTTCTCAGGTCTTTCATCAACCATCGATGCCGTTGGAATTCTTGCCTCCGGGAACATCACTGGTCGGTTCGATCGTTTCGATGCTTCGTACACAGAGCGCCCCCTACCCATTGTACCGAATGCATTCATCGGCGCACGCAAAACACTCGTGAAAGAGTTAGTTGGTCCCGGATCTCGATATCCAGTGATGTCACCGAATGGTCAACAGCTCTACTACATCCTGTCAGACAGTGCAACGTCCGACAACATCTTTGTAGCAGACGCCCTCACAGACTCAACATGGACAAAGGGCCGAAACATCGGCACTCCGCTGAACAACGCAGCACCAAACAATATCACGTCTGTCTCACAGGACGGAAACGAACTGTTCCTTTGGGGCAGATACAACAAGGATGGTTCGTCTAATGGAGGGGGCTTTTCCACATCGCGCAGAACGGCAGATGGTTGGTCTGTACCCGAGCCGATCGAAGCACCGCCATACGTGAACCGTGCGAGTTCACGTGAAGAATGTCTGACCGCTGATCGTTCGGTAATGCTGCTCACGCGCGATCTGGAAGGATCCACGCTTGGTGAAAAGGACATCTACGTCAGCTTCCGTAATGCTGACGGCTCGTATGGTCCGCTCACTAATCTCGGACGTAATGTGAACAGTCCGGGCAATGAAGGCGGCCCATACCTCGCAGCCGATGGCAAGACCTTGTACTTCAACTCGAGTCACGATACCTATGGAAGTGACGACGTCTTTGTCTCAAAGAGGCTCGACGATACGTGGCTCAATTGGTCGCCTCGAATGAACCTCGGGCCAACCATCAACTCCCCCACGTGGGATTCATATTTCTGTATTCATCCGTCCGGCAAGTATGCTTATGTGAACTCGAGTGACGGTTACAATGATGGTATCATACGTGTGGACCTTCCGCAGGATGCTGCTTCGCGGTCACTCCTGCCTGATGCCATTGTCATCGTCAAGGGCCGAGTCCTTAATGCAAAGACCAAGGAGCCCCTTGGCGTGAGTATTCGCTACGAGGATCTTGCCACAAACACAAACATCGGGTCGGCCGTGAGCGAGCCAAGTAACGGCGCGTATTCGGTGGTTCTCACTGGCGGCCATTCCTATGGCTTTTTTGCTGAGAAGCAAGGGTTCTTTCCGGTGAGTGACAACATTGACCTGCCAACGATCAAAACGTATCAAGTGATAGAACGCGATCTCTACCTTGAGCCGATCGCCGTTGGATCGGTGATCCGGTTGAACAATCTGTTCTTCGACACAGACAGATCGGAACTTCGTCAGGAAAGCGGTACTGAACTGCAGCGACTCATTGCGATGCTTGGCCAATACCCAGGGATGAAGATCTCCATCGAAGGTCATACAGACGACCGAGGAACCGACGCACATAATAACGTACTTTCTCAGGCCCGGGCCGATGCCGTTTTGGCCTTCCTCGGCTCAAAGGGCATACCGCCCGCTCGATTGAGCGCTAAGGGTTTCGGAAAGACCCGTCCGGTGGTGAAGGGCACCAAGGATGCAGATCGGCAGAAGAACCGTCGGGTGGACTTCAGGATCACTGAGATGTAACATGACAAACGTCAGGATAGCCACATAGCTTTTTCCGTATGTTCTCCCCATTATCTTCACATATGGGAACAGGCTATGAAGACCTACGATGCCCACCACATCAGAAACGTTGCCCTCCTGGGCCACGGAGGCGCCGGCAAGACTACATTGGCTGAGGCAATGCTCTTCGAATCCAATGAGATCTCCCGGCGCGGAACTGTAGAAGAACATACCACGGTCTCTGACTATCACGAGATCGAGCACGAACGGAATTCCTCCGTCTTCGGAACGGTGATGTTTGCCGAATGGCGAGACTACAAGATCAACATCATCGACACACCGGGCTACGTTGACTATGTGGGTGAGGTGATCGGTGCGTTACGTGTTGTGGACACCGGCATCATGGTCCTGAGCAGTCCAAACGGGGTTGAGGTAGGCACGGAGACGATCTGGAAATACACAAAACAGTTCCAGACGCCTGTGATCTGCGTAGTGAACAAGGTAGACCACGAGCATAGTGATTTTTGGCGGACCGTTGAACAAGCCAAGGATAGATTCGGCCGCGAGGTTACCGTGGTACAATACCCGCTCAACGAAGGCACAGGGTTCAATACCATCATCGATGTCTTGAAGATGACGGCCTATGTGTTCCCTGCCTCAGGCGGAACGCCAACGAAGACAGATATCCCTGATTCAGAGAAGGCACGAGCTGCACAACTTCATAATGAGCTCATCGAGATCATAGCAGAAAACGATGAGAATCTCATGGATCATTACCTCGACAAAGGGGAGCTCACGGAAGAAGAGATGAGAACGGGGCTCACACACTCGCTCATCAAACGCGAGATCGTTCCGGTGTTCTGCACAAGTGCTAAGAATAACATGGGAGCAGGACGGCTGATGACCTTTATCGATGTCGTGATCCCGGCACCTGTGGAGATGCCGCCCGTAAAGACGTTGAGTGGAGTGGAGTTGCCTGCAGATCCAAAAGGAAAGACCTGCGCCTTTGTCTTTAAGTCAACTTCTGAACAGAATGTAGGAGAGATGTCCTTTTTCCGCGTCTACAGCGGAATAGTGAAACACGGCATGGACGTGGTGAACGAGCAGACCGGTGTTACAGAACGCCTTGGTCAACTCTTTGTAGTGAATGGCCATAAGCGTCATGACGTTGAGAGTCTCGAAGCAGGCGACATCGGCGCTGTTGTGAAACTCAAGAACACACATGTCAACAACACCCTCCATGAAAAAGGCATGAACCTGGTTCTGCCCCCTATCGAATTCCCTCATCCACGTGTGCGGACATCCGTTGTTTCCAATCGCAAGGGCGAGGAAGACAAACTTGGTGTGGCATTGCACCACCTGCACGAAGAAGATCCTACGCTTATCATAGAGCACTCCGTTGAACTCAATCAAGTGATCATGCATGCTCAAGGAGAGATGCACCTACAAACGGCTAAGCACCGCTTGGTGAACAGATACAAACTTGATGTTGAATTCCAGCCGGCTCGAGTTCCCTATCGCGAGACCATTCGGAAGTCCGTTGATGGCTCGTACCGACACAAAAAACAGACAGGGGGCGCCGGACAGTTCGCAGAGGTCCATATGCGCGTTGAACCCTACTTTGAGGGGATGTCTGATCCGTCCGGACTGACCGTTCGTGGCACGGAGATCACAAACCTGCCGTGGGGTGGAAAGCTGGTCTTCCTGAATTGCATCGTTGGTGGTGTGATCGAAGCACGATTCCTGCCGGCCATCATGAAGGGTGTGATGGAGAAGATGACCGAGGGTCCCGTTACAGGTTCGTATGTACGCGACGTGCGAGTGAGTGTCTATGATGGGAAGATGCACGCCGTGGATTCCAATGAAGCTGCCTTCAAGACGGCTGGGCGTATGGCGTTCAAAGAAGCGTTCATCAATGCGGACCCGCAGCTCTTGGAACCGATGTATACTGTAACGGTTCTCATGCCGGAAGATCAGGTTGGCGACGTAATGAGCGATCTTCCACTGCGTCGGGCAGAGATCATCGGTGTTGATGCCGATGGACATTACCAGATCCTAACATGTCGTATGCCACTGGTGGAACTCGATCGATATGCCACTGTCCTACGCAGTCTAACAGCTGGTAGGGCCAATTTCGATGCTGAGTTCGCCGAATACGTCCCTGTTGCCAATCAGATCGCCTCGAAGCTGCATCAGGAATATCTGGCGCATGCCAAGGATGAAGACTAATTTTGCTCATCGAATCACTTTCTATCGAATCAATCAGGAGTGTTCTGTGACCCGAGTCTTCACCTCGATCGTTTTTTTGGCATTGGCATCTTCCACCATGGTTGCTCAGCTCGGCACAAGTCTGCCAAAGAGCGTCGAAGCAGCATCTACGCAAGTCGGTAGTTTTGACCCAAGTAGTATCACCAAGGCAACAAAAGCCCTTGATGGTAATATCGATCAGTTCTCAAGTGTTTTGAAGGGGGCTGGTATTGACCCTGCCAAGGCCAAGAGTATCACAAGTGCGGTCAGTGCTCTTGATGGCGATACTGACAAAATGCTGAAACAGATCAAGGGTGCATCGGATCTCATGTCCTTGAAGGACGAGGCAACAAAGATCCTTGCCGATGTTCGCAAGGTTGACGGTCTTATGTCGGGCGTCCAAGTAGCCTCGAACGTAACATCCAAGTGGGGCTCTGTGAAGTCGAGTGCGAATGCGCTCGGAAGCTTGTTCGGGCTGAAACTCTAACGTTGATCGAGTATACAATGAACGCCGTGCGGCTTGCGCCTCACGGCGTTTTTCTTTTCAGGGCTATGGGCTGCTGGGTGGTCTTCGATCCATGCAGCGGTGTGAGCGTTAGACCATCTCCCATGCGCTGCACAATGTAACTCTTCGGTTTGCCCTCTGTTGCCGTAAGCGTGATGGTGTAGTTGAGTGCGTTTATGGAGAGATCGTAGGTGAACGTGGATCCACCCATCGTGGCAACCATACCATTGCTGAAGATCGTTTCCTTGCCCTTAGCATCTACCCAGGAGCCGGACAATACTGAGGCATTGATCATCCGCTTGAGGATGAACATTGGATCCGGATTCTTGGATGGCAACCTTCCAAGCACAACCGGCTTACCTTCCATACTGTCGATCTTGGTAAGAGCGATATATGACTGTGCTCTTTCATCAACGGTGACGATCCAGAAAGGATGGTCGATGGTTCCTATCGCCCACTTCATCCCTGCATTGGGAATGGATGTCTTTAGCATAACCAGCTCTTCAGGAGCACCGAGGTTCATGCCAGCAGCGATCTTTCCGTCCTGATGCGTGGAGTCGATCCTGATGTACAATGGCTCGTCTGCCCCCTTCGCCTGGATTGCCCTTTCGACGGACGATGTCTTCTTCAGCACATCGAGGAAGTTCGCATGGAACCACGTACCATGAAATAGCCCGTAGTCCTGTGCAAAGGCAGAGGCTGTGGCAACAATGACAACAACAGCAAGGACAACAGTTTTCATGTTCGCAAATCTACGTTATGACTTAATGACGTTATGACGTTATGACGTTATGACGTTGTGACGGTCGTGCCTCTTCGCCCTTTCGCCTCTTCGCCTCTTCGCCCTTTCGCCTCTTCGCGCCCCCCTCGACTTCGCTCGGGGTGACTATTGCCTCTTTCTTACGGCAGCGCCCCGTGAACTGGACGTTCACGGGGCGCATGTCGTGTTATCTGTCGACGACGCTAGGAGGGCTTTTTAACGTCGGCAGAAACTTTTGTTGGTGTCTTGGCTACTGGAGGGTTGGTCACCGGATAGGTGTAGACCTCGGCAGTTGACAGCGTGATTGCACTGGTTGGGTCGGCAGTCGGAGAAGAGATCGTGAATTGAGCCACTGTTCCGCTTCCCGTTACTCCCGTGAATCCAGAGCTCTGGCCAAGAGCGCTGATCGTGATCGTTCCGTTGTCTTGGTCGATCACCTTGTCCGATTCAATGATCGTTGCTCCCGTTCTGCTGAGCAGATTGTCTGAGACCTCGCGGATCTTCAGACTGGAGACGTTGATCTTCGCTGGGTTAAAGCTGATCACGGCACGCCAAGAAACAAGTTTGTCAGCATTGTTGATCTTCAGTTTGATCGTTGCTGTTGATCCGGCGCCGAGGTAGATCGGAGATGGATCCAAGGCCATGGTCAATTCAGCTGGCGGAGTTGGAGGATTGGTTGTGTCATCCCCACTGCACGCACCTACTGCCACCGCCAATGCCATGACCATGATCGTCCGAGCTAGGATCGAGAAGGTCGTTTTCATGATTGTCCTCACTGGATTTCTTGTTGATCAATGGTCATCGTACGATGAGAAGGGGCACTGTGGAGCGATGTCCTTCTGCGTCAACATGGACGAGATATGCGCCTTGCGGGAGATCCATCACAGAGAACGTTGCCTTGCCATTGCCGTCACCGTCCAATTCACATGTCCAGGTGGTTAACATCCGGCCCGTGATGTCTGTAACCGTTGCGGTTGCAATACCAAAGTGCGGAGCACGGATAGTAAGCAGTACGCTGCTGTTTGCAGGGGTAGGCACGATGGTTACGGATTCGTTCTGTTCCGTGGTTTCTGCATAGATCACATGAACTCTGCGATTCAAAACGTCTCTTGCATCCACGGCATTCAATGTCAATCGATCCGTTGCATTCACCGGACGATACCGTACGCGGAGAATTCCACCGCTTCCGTTCACTCCGTCCTGCGTCTGTGTAAGTCCCACGAGATCCGTGCGAAGTTCGCCGGAACGCAGGTCAACAAAACTGGATGGGGTTGTCTGCGGTCCATCGAACAACCTACCGATGCTCACTCGTGCACTGCGCATGAGTGAAGGTTCACCGTTGACCATTAAGCTCAGCCCAAGGAGTGTGCGTGCAGAGACACCATCGATACGGAGCTCGCGTTCGCCACTCATGAGTAGTACGTCCTCAACTCTAAGGGTAAGGGGCTCAACAGGCATGGTACGGAGGTCATCGATCTTTCCAAAGCCCCTTGTCCAGTTATACATCTGGGCGAAGACGATCTGGTCTTCGAAGTTCACCAGACCATCCGGACGATATGGATAGGTCTCGATCATGAACGGCGGTGCTCCGGGAGCGTCACCGGTGATCATGGATACCATATCACCCTTACGATCGGTTGTGTTCCAGAAGGACACAAAGACCGTGTAGTCAGGGAAGTTCACTGCGTTGTTGCCGTCGAAGTCGCCAAGGAGAACTCCCGTGTGACCTGCAGGCTTGTCGGAGTTGACCTTTTTCCCATCAACCCAACAAATGCCACGCATATCAGATTCGTTATTGAATGTCCACGTGGCTGGGTCGCCATCGATCACATCGTAGGAACCAGGCTGGAGTGTCTGACTGATGTCAACGATCCAGAGAGCATTGTCGACCGTACCGCGTTTTTCTCCGCGTGGGTTCCACGGACCATAGATCTGACCCGTTTGTGCGTTCTTGATGGACAGTGGTTTTGGAGGACCACCCTTGCTATGCAGGGTTTGTACGCGCGTGATCACGTATGGTTCAGTGATCTGGAATGTGGCAGGTTGTGCCGTGCCATTTGTAGGGTCAGCATCATTGAAGTTCGTGAAAACAGATCCCACACCGGATCCTGGTCCGTTTGTGGCTGTTGCACAGACCAATTCCCCATCGCGCGTACGTGCGGCGATGTTCGCATTCACAGCATTCCGAAGTTGAGCGCGTGTGATACGAACCGTTGAACGTGCCGTTGTGCTCTTTGCGCGGAATGTGAGGTAGTACATCGGGCCACTGCCTTGTACGCCGGCAGGGTTACCACCAACGCGGACAACATTGAGTGTGATGCGACCAACGTCTGCATCACTGAAGTTGCTCAGGTCGCTGAGGATATCACGTGGTGGCGGACTTAAGAACTCGCCTTCGCGATGGCCAACAAGCTCTACTTGGGCAGGATCGAACTCAACGTTGATCTCGGCGCCCATAAGCCCCTTACTATCCGTGATGTTCCGCACACTAACGGCTAGAGTTGAGGTTGCATTTCCAGGAGGCAGCGTTGTTTGCTCAGCATCAATGAAGACTACAGCTTCGGAGGTATTAACCGGAGCTTTGTAGTTCTTGGAATCGGACTTCGTGATGATCGTTGTTGGTGCACTCTTGAGAGGGGCGGTCATAACCACCTTCACGTTCCTCGTGGATCCATCTCGTTTCTGGTTGGTGGTTGTATACCGCATACGATAGGCGTTTCCGAGCGTGGAAGCAGCATCGTCGTTCGCTTCATCGAGATCATCGCCCTTGGTGTACATCCGTCCCCCGCTTCGTTCAGCGAGTGCACGTAAGGCTGGGTCGCCCTTGATATCGGTTACACCGAGAATGAAGACCGGAACACCCTTTGAAGCAGCGTTTTGTGTTGCAAAGGCAGCGAATTGCGGATCCGTGATGCGACCGCTTGTGAGGACTACGACGATCTTGTATTTCTCAGGCTGCAGAGCTGCTTTGTCCACAGCTTCGGTGATCGCGGACATGATCACAGCTTCTTCTCCCGTTGGACCGGGCTGGAGTGCCGCTTGTATCAGTGCACCGGCATCATTTGTGAAATCGATCTTCTGCTGCACTACGTCTGCGAATTGAAAGAGCGTGATCCTCCAGTTCGGCTTCATGTTCTCCGCCATGCCCTGAACGAGGGTTATCAACTGTTGTTTTGTTGAATCCGGGATACCCGTGCTTCCATCGATGACAATGGCTGCGGCGGCCGGTTCGTTCTCATCAGGTTTACTGGCGGACTTTGTGTCCATAGAGAACAATTGCTTTACTCCGTCTTCGAAGAGTTCGAAGTTCTCATAGGTCAGGTCGCCGAGCATACCTTCACGTGCCTGACCAACCGTAACGTTGATGTCCACAACAGGGAATTCTGTTGGATTTCCAACAGCATTGATGTCAATACTGCTGAGTGTGACGTTGATGGAATCATTTGTCACAGGAGCTGGCCCTTCAACAACACCACCACCGTCACATGATCCCGGGGCGAACTGTGTGAGATCGCAGAGAACCAATTCTGCACGATCATCGAACATCTCAACCCACGTGATATCGTTCTTCCCTGCAGACTTCCGGTCGTAATACGTCCAAGGAATGTTGGTCTGCATCACTGAAGTGGTCTTTGAGACCATTACTGGACATGGCCAGTTATCCGTGACATTGTAGACATAGGCACCGCCACCTTGCTTCGAGGTATGGTTGATCTTTGTTGCTGCGATCATCACCTTGCCGTTGGCAAAGCCGATCGAAGGCACATACCAAAACTGAACCGGATCACCGATGGACTTTGCAGTGCTAAGAACGCCATTCTTCGCAGTCACATATGTCATCTGCGTTGCACCAGCATCTGTTTCGTTCTTGCTGGATGTGTAGGCGATGTGTACGGTGCCTGTGGCGTCAATAGCGAGGTCGAATCCACCTACTCGTGCAAGATCAGAAGCAACAGTGATGCCCGTAGTCCACGGCCAGCCGCGCCACTCTCTCAAGACGATCTTGTATCTCTCAGGAGTGACAGATGTCTGTTCGGCGTAGATAAGATAGAGTGCGTTGTCTGGACCTGCACCGAGCACAGGAGATGTAGCACCCGACCCAAAAGCGTCATCATTGGGTATAGAGGTTATAGCCGTTTCCGATTCCCATGTAACTCCCGCATCATTTGAAATGCGGTGTTTGATGTTGTAAGGAGGATCGCTCCATCCGTGTGCGGCATAATACACGGCATGCAGTCTGCCTTGTGTATCAAAGGCAATGAGTGCACCATAGTCCCAATCACCCCATCCCTGATCATGCAGATAGAATGGGGCTGACCACGTTGCACCACCATCAGTTGAACGCTTGTAGTAGCTACCTACATTGAATTGGCCTGCTACATGGAGTGTTCCACTGGCATCAACGAGCAGCGCGTTGGTATTACTTGAGTTCGGTTCTGATTCAGTTCGAACCGGTGTTGACCATGCTGTGCCATCGTTTGTGCTCTTTGTATGGTAGACATATCCAGGAGCGATCCAATATTGTGCGTGGAGTGTTCCGTTCGCTTCACGAGCCGTAGTAACTCCATTCATGGCAGTCATTAGTCCGGGATAGTAGTCACCTTCCCATGTTGGAGTTCTGGAGGCAATTGCTTTATCACATCCTTCACCCGGTTGGGTTCCACCTCCGGCAGTGGCAGTGAACGCAACGTCTACATGGTTCTGATTATTGATCGTGATCGTGGCCGAAGCTGGGACGAATGTCATCCCGTCACGTTTTGGCGTGACAGTGATCGTTCCATTGTTCACTCCATTGAGAGCGAAATATCCGTTTGCATCGGTAACGCCCATTTTTCCGTCACCGGACACTTCAACTCCGGCAAGCCCCTTACCATTGAGCATCACTCTACCGGTTACGCTGAAGCCGGCGCGTTCACCTTGCCAGCCGCCGGACCAAGCAGTGCCGCCAACACCGTAGCGCCAGCTGCCCGTGAAGGACGTACAGTTTCCGGACATTGTGAATTCGATATCTCCTGCATCATGCGAAGGGGCGTAGGATGGATACTCAGACCACAGGCCCGTGAGTTTTGTACCAACAACCTTTCCATTGATGCGACCAGCGTCGTGAGTATACGTTCCCCATACACTGTCGGCAACCTGTTGAAGCACCATGGTGCCCCAGTTCGTGTTCCAGGTTCCCGCCCATGTGCATGCTGAACTTCCTCCGCCACCTCCACCGCCCCCTTCACCATTGCGATACAAAACGGTTTTGAAGTTCGACGTAGTGCTTTGGATGTTCATGTCGTCACTGGTACCGGTGGACAAGACGTCCACATCTCCATCCTTATCCAGATCTGCAACCGTTGCATATCCGTGATTCGTTGGACGCAAAACTGGTCCGGCGCTGAACGAACCGCCCGTGTTCTTGAAGAACTTCGAGATCGGTCCAACAGCATCACGATGGAAACCAGTTACGAAAAGATCGAGTGAACCATCTTTATCGTAGTCCACCCATTGTGCATAACAGGTACGGTCTGCCGCCTCGATATTGGTGGCTGGAAGTTTTGCAAATGTTGTTCCCCCATCGTTACGATAGAGGTGTGATTTTCTGTTGTCACCGGAGCCGGTCCAACCTGTTACATACAGGTCTACGTCGCCGTCCTTATCATAATCGCCCCAAGCTCCCCAAGCACTGCTGGCATAGCCTTCGAACGAAGACGTCACCGCCGTGAAGTTCAGGCCGCCTGCATTATGATAGAGCTTTCCGCTCAGGCTGCTACTGGACCGTCCGCAGATGAAGACGTCCATGAGACCATCTTTGTCATAGTCTCCCGGCGAGGCCATCAACGCTGATTCAAAGCTGACGATGGCTTTTGCAAAGTTGCCGTTGGTGTTGGTGTAGATGACCACTTGGTCTCCGGTTCCAACACCGGCCAACAGAACATCAAGGTCATTGTCGTTGTCGAGATCCGTCCAAAAGGCCGATGCGGCCCATGCAGAGGCCTCTGGCGACATCAGCGATACGCCGATATCCGTGAAGGTGAAGTTCCCGTCGTTTCGGAAGATCTTTCCGAGTCCGCTCGAGGCCGTACGGCCAATGAGCAAGAGATCGGGATCACCATCCTTGTCATAGTCACCAAACGAGGCCCAGCCTGCTAAGGCAACGGCTGGTATTGTTGTTGGACGTTCTGTGAACGTCATGTTTCCATCATTGCGGTAGAGTTTTACCGCAAGAGTCTTTCCATCAGGCGATGTTGAGCCGGAGAGAAAGACGTCGAGATCGCCGTCCTTATCGATATCGGCAGTGGCAACCATACTCTGCCACATATTGGGCATCGAGGTTGCAACTTCAGTAAAGGGGCTCTGCGCACGTATGAGCGTGGCTGTGAGCAGGAAGGCGAGGGTAGTGATAAACCGTAACATGGTACCTCCTAGACTCAGTGATATTTCTATCACAAAGGTCTCGGAAGTACCATGCCGGTACTATGACGATTGTCACAAAGGGGAGATGCCGTACATCAGATCATTTGATCTTCGTTGCGATCGATTTGGCTTGGAGGAAGAGCATCAGGTAGTCGTGTCCGCCAGCCTTGGAATCGGTACCACTCATGTTGAATCCGCCGAACGGATGTCCGCCTACCATGGCACCCGTACACTTGCGATTGAGGTAGAGATTCCCGCAATGGAACTCCTCGCGTGCGCGTGCGATCTTCTTGGCATTCTTCGAAAAGACAGCGCCGGTAAGACCATAGATGGTGTTGTTGGCAATAGCGAGAGCATCGTCGAAGTTCTTGGCCTTGCATACGGCAAGGACCGGTCCAAAGATCTCCTCCTGCATAAGTCGGGAGTTTGGCTTGAGGTTCACGAATACCGTAGGCTCGATGAAATATCCACTGAGCCCCTTAACCTTCTTCCCGCCACAAATGAGTTTGCCTTCTTTTTTCCCGATCTCGATGTAATCGAGGATTGTTTTCTCGGCACGCGGACTCACCACTGGTCCCATACGCACATCATCCTTTGGATCCCCGATCACGATCTTATCTACCTCGATCTTAAGCTTGGTCACGAATTCATCATAGACCTTTGCATCAACGATCACACGTGAGCATGCAGAACACTTCTGACCTTGGAAGCCGAAGGCGGCAGCTACGGTTCCGGCAACTGCTGCATCGACGTCAGCTTCGGAGTCCACAACGATACCGTCCTTACCACCCATCTCGGCAACAACACGCTTGATCCAGATCTGACCCGGCGCTGTTTTGGCGGCAAGTTCATTCACATGTAGTCCAACTTCCATCGATCCTGTGAAGGAGATGAACCGTGTCTTAGGATGGCCTACTAGATAGTCTCCTGCTTCGGCGCCGGAAGCAACGAAATAGTTGAGAACGCCGGCAGGTAGTCCAACTTCCTTCATGATGTCTGCAAAGAGCCAACCCATCATCGGTGAATCACTTGAAGGCTTGAGGACAATGGTGTTCCCTGAAACGATGGCAGCAGCAGACATCCCGGCAAGGATGGCGAATGGGAAATTCCATGGTGGGATCACCACACCTACGCCGAGCGGCACGTACACCAGCTCATTCTTCTCACCCGGTTGCGGGACGATCGGTTGTGGTCCGGCAAGACGCAGAGCATCGCGACCATAGAATTCCAGGAAGTCGATCGCTTCGCACGTGTCGGCATCAGCTTCGAGATAGTTCTTCCCAACCTCAGAGATCATCCATGCGTTGATCTCGAGGCGACGCTTGCGCATCACATCTGCGGCCTTGAAGAGATACTGCGCACGTTGTTTCATCGGCACGGTCTTCCACGACTCAAAAGCCTTGAGCGCAGCCTTCATAGCCTTTTCTGCATCATCGGCTCCAGACTTCTGGAACGTACCGATGATCTCTTTGGGTTCTGCGGGATTCACACTCACGGTCTTCTTTGCCGTGATGAGCTTCTTACCGCCAATGATGTTCGGATATTCCTTACCGAACTTCTTACGAACAGCATCGATCGCTGCACGTTGTTTAGCTGCGATCGCAGGTTTCGAGAAATCGAGATAGACCTCGTTCTTGAACGCTTTCATCGTATCCTCATAATTGGAGATACGCAAATTACGACCCGTTCGTCGTAGGTTCGGTATCACACGACAAATACGAGCATGATCGAATCATTAGTGACGTTTTTTCAGGGGTTGCCACCGGCCGGGGTCTTGGCTCTGACGTTTGGTATCGCCTACATAGAGAATCTCTTCCCACCCTCCCCAAGCGATGTATTGCTGGTCTTCATCGGCACGATCGTTGGTGTGGGTGTAGTGGGCTTTGTTCCAACGTTGATCGCAGCTACTGCCGGTTCCGTCCTCGGGTTTTCTACGGCCTACGGCCTGGGTCGGCGTTATGGTGATGCCATTGCCGATTCTCCGATGGTGCCCTTTATCACTCGGGATCTGATCGCCAAGGTCGAACGCTGGCTTGATAAGTATCATGGCCTGATCATCATTGCCAACCGATTCCTCGCCGGCACGCGCGCGGTGATCTCCTTCGTTGCCGGGATCTCCAAGCTTCCCTTCCCTCGTACGCTGGTTTACTGCACCGTCAGTGCCGCCTTATGGAATGCCTTGCTCCTGACGATAGGCGTGAATGTAGGAGCACGGTGGCGTGACGTAGACCAATACATCTCCGCCTATGGTTGGGTTGTAACGGGGCTCCTTGCTATTGGGGTAACCATTTGGATCTACCGCAAAAGGAAACGGCGAACCGAGTGATCGGTTCGCCGCTGAAGGTGCAATGTTCTGTAGTAGGCTTAGCCTTCTGTTCCCCAGTCCACAAGCAACGAGAAACGAAGTGTGTTACCCAACGGGTGATTCTGTTCAACGGTAAGATAGTAGCTGAAGTCTACCTTGAACACATCGTAGCGTACACCGGCACCTAGTGTGAAATACTCACGTGCACCTGCCGCTGCCGGCTCGGCGAAATATCCACCGCGGAGAGCCACGATACGGTCGTAGATATACTCCATACCGATGCCTGTTTCGATGCCACCCGTACCCCATGCCGTGACGAACGACTTCGGGATCGGGTCGGAACCCAAGGAGTCACGCTTAACAAGCAACTTCATGAAATCGGCCGTGATCGTCAGGTCATTGAATTCATCTTCAACAAGCTTGAAGGCAACACCAAGACGAAGATTGGTTGGAAGCGGATCGGATTCTTTATCGTAGGTCATCTTTGGACCCACGTTCTGCAAGTTCACACCGAGGCGCAGGGTGTTATCGAGATTTGCGCCGAAGATCGAAAGCTTGGACGGACGCCAAAGGAATCCAAGGTCAAAGGCCCCGGAGACGCCAGTACCGGCACCGGATTGTCCAACGCTGGCAGGGGCCAGATTAGATTGGATGTACTTGATCTGGACGCCGGCTCCGAGATCCGGAGAGATCTCCGTGCCGTAGGAGAGGCCGATACTGAACTCATTTGAGCGGAACTTCCCAAGGGCCTGACCGCTCTCATTGGTCTTGGTGAATTCACCAAGGTTCATGAAGATGAACGTTCCGGCAAGGGTACCGCCGATAGCGTCAACGTATTGGCCGTAGGAACCATAGGAGTAAAAGAGGTCCGCATTGAACTGCGGAAGCCACTTTGAATAGCTAAGCGCTACTTGATTGGAAGCCTGATTAAAGGCCAGTCCACCAGGATTCCAGAATACTGCATTGATGTCATCTGCGAGGGCAGTTCCAACGTCACCCATGCCGCTGGCGCGAGCATCGGGGCTGATGAGCAGAAACGGGACCGCAGCGCCCCCTGCCTGACCGTACGATACGGCAGCAGTTAGCACAAAGGTGGTCATCAGAATTCCGCAGGTGCGGATCAGCGTCATGTTCTCTCCTAGTCTCGCAATGAAGAAGCAAAGTTAGCGAATGAGGCTTAGTTTCCCACTCACGAAGCTGACGCCGCCGAATTCATCGGTCAAACGTACAACGGCCTGATACATTCCCGTAGATGCAAGTGCACCGGCATTATCTCGTCCGTCCCAGGTAACATCTGCCGTTTGCATGTCCGTTACCCGCATTGGCCGTTCGGCAATCTCCCTACCCTCAACGTCATACACAAGCAGTACAGCCTCGAATGGTCTAGGACTGGCATGCGTGAAACGTATTGTAGTGCTCGTTGAGAATGGGTTCGGGAAACTCGTTACACCCTCGGCAGGAATTCCATCCTCGGACGTTACGATGCGGAAGGTTGTAGATGCCTCACTTACGTTATTAAGGACATCCCAAGCCTGAACATGTACGCTGTGGAGTCCGGCGCCAAGTCCAAAGATCTGCTTCTGTGCGCTGCCGGCCCTGCTGTTGGTAAGAGACGTAGTGAAGTTCGGTGTTAGGATCTCCACCGGACTTCCGTTATTGAACGTGGCCTGTATGTCGTGCCCAATGCCAACGCCAGTGGTATTGATCCCAGTGGCATCCTCCAGATCGACGATGAGGATTGGGTTCGGACGAACGATACCGCCGGCCAGGAATTTCCGCGAATCAAGAAAGATCGATATGGCAGGGCCATCGATCTCAGGATCGCTGATGCTTGTCACTCCGTCCACAACAACGCGGTCGCTAACGCCCATAGCGAATCGCTGATCATCACTCGCGGCATAGCCGTACAATCCGGCCGACTGAGAAGAGAAGGAGATGTCCTTCGGTACCACAAAGGTGCCGGTAAATCGACCGTTTTCAACTAAGAAGGAGCCACGGCAGAGGGCCGGACCCGACTTTGTGAACGTATTGACGGTATTGTATACGTCGGTATCAACCACCGTGAGCGTTCGCTGAGCATCGAGAAGCGAGATAGTAACGTTGCCCGAGAACGAGGCATCCGTTGTAGAATCTAGAGAACCAATGATGTCACCCTCGATCACCACCGTGCTGAGAGCCGAAACGGTTACTTGTTGTCCGGCCTTGGTGATATCCTGTCCATTGAGTTTCGTGAAACGCACGCGTTGCTCAGGCACCAGAATGCGGAGGGTAGGATCCCCTAACAAATGGAATTTCTCGTCGTTGTTTCCATTCTTCTTTTGCTTGACTCGATACATCGCCTCGCCAAGGGTTGGGAACTGCCCGTTATCATCACGAGTGAATAGGTCCGTGTAGAATTCTTCGTTGAGTTCAGCATTGGCAAGGGAGAACACAACGCGGGCTGCAGAGAAGACGCCGATAGCGCCTCCGGTTTCGAGCAGAATGAGTTCTTCTGCTCCGGACTGAATCTCCGTCATATCCCAGCGTGCAAAATCACAGGTGGCGGCTGTCAGGAAGAATGGCTTTGTAACATTTGACATTGCCTGCGGCGTGGTCTCTCGAGTGAAGATCTGCTCATGTGCCCAAACGCGCGGATTGCCATGTCCGATCCAGTTAAGGATGAGTGTACCAGTCGTATTAATGGTAGACACCATGTCCTGGGTCACGGTTGGTTTCCGCCTGCCCCTTGCTACATTTTCTGTTGGATACTCCACCATGTAGAGTTTACGGATCTGGAATTCTTTCGGGATATAGCTATCAGCAAGAATTTCGTTCTGGTCTAGGTGAGTTGATCGATCAGAGAGCCCGTCACCTTGTTGACCATCATCGGCGATAAGAGTGATCCTCGTGCGCCAATCGTCGAGAGAGGCAGCCCCCTCATAGTTGCGGATCTTGTCTGTGAGACGGTCTCCAACGGAATTGCTCGTTACCGGTAGTCGGCCGAGAGCTAGTTCCGGACGATTGTCGTTTCCTGCCACGCGTACGAAGAAGTCGTCCGTGGTATAGGTAACAAGCCCGTAGTCCTGATCATCCGGGTCAAGACTTTCATAGGGAATGATGAAGTTCGTCTGCGACGTGGAGATGTTCTTGTAGTCAAAATGTCCGTCTCCCCAGAACAACACAGACGATGGACGGGGCGTCCACTGCCCATAGGCCATGGCGATGAAATCGCGGATGGCCGTTGGATCCTGCATACCGTATGAGAACTGTGCATAGATCTCGTCGGTTGTAATGACCGTGGCTTTCACCTTCCCCTTGCTTGTTCGATAGTCGGCGTAACGTTGCGCTGATGCTTGAAGCGACGGATGAGTGATGACCAAGAGATCTGCACCGCGCGGAGACGTGCTCAGGTTGGGATAGGTGATTCGAGAAAGAGATGTTGAACGGAGGTTCGATGAGAGGAAGTACCGACGAGATGCTGTTCCGAGATCTTCTCGCACAACGAACATCCCGCCTGTGGCAGAGACGTTTTCGATCACCTGTGGTCGCGTTCTATCAGTTACATCCACTCCAAAGAGATCACCGGAGAATCCATTCACGGCATATTCATGCACGCCTGTTCCGTCAACCGACCAGAATTCGAATTCACCGTCTGCTGCTTGAAGCTGACGCGGATAGTGGATCTCAAACCAATCCAACATTCCTGACGAGGCCTTATCCGGACATGAATAGGCGATCTTTAAAACGCTTCGACCGTCAGAGGGCAGCACCTGTGCACTGATGGTTCCTTTTCCAAACGTGCTGTACGCATCCATGTACTTGGGAACAGCGCGGATCACGCTCTGGGCGACGAATGTGGAGTTCTCTGTGAACGTGGCGGTGCCGGAAGAAGATCCGCGATGGGCCACAACATATCGGTACTCCGCATTACCTGATCGGACAAGTCCGGGAAGGAGAGTATTGACCACGATGGACCCGCCATTCTCGATCGTGCGGCCAAACCAACGTCTGCCTGAGCCGGATGAATACGGACTTTGGATCTCTTCTTCATTGAACACCCTCCCTGTAACGATGGAAGGGCGTGTTGTAGGCTCTACGGTTGAACCAGGCCGTGCCGTTGCGCGAAGGCCATCTGCTCCGCCATACGAGAGGTAATAGGCACTTGAGGTGGAGTAGTGGTTGATGTAGTGCTCAATTGTAGCGCCGTCCTTGGCCCAGCCTGTTGTAGCTGAGGCATAGAAGATCACGTCACGAATACTTCCATCACCATTGGTCCGTACGATGATCGGCTGCTCGCGTAAGGTGCTGACCTTTGCTGAGTCGATCGGCTCCGGCAGTTCCATACCGCCGCGACCAAACACCCGGATAGACCGAGCTCCTGCTGCGTCCGTAGGAACTCCGGCATTACGCAGTTGGTCGGAGGTGACGCGGTAGATCCCCTCTTTGTCGATCGTCATCCGAAGCATGTTTGAGAACGACTCTTCAGCTTGTACGTTCTCGCCCTTTGTGAACCTCCCGGTTGTTCGAACGATCTGCCAAGGGGCTTTTGGGTTCAAAACATCCATTGTGGAGGGAACACTTGCTGTACCCTGAACATTGCCAGTGAACGTCAGCTGTACTTCGGCATTCTGCGTGATCGTAGTACGACCATTCTCCCGTGAAGCAACCACGATGGTCACACGAGCCACATGTCTATCTCCTGCAATGCCGTCGTAAAACAACACAACACGATCTGTGAGGGGGCGGGGTGCACGAATGAAGGCATCACCATCCCGCTGTTGAACGGTGAACGGTAAGCTTGAGCCAAGTGTGAACGTCCGGACGTCGTTACGGTCTAGCTGAAAACCATTCGGACCCGGAACAATGATATCCGCAGAGACTGTCCACTGGACGAATGATCCATCGGCGGATACGCGCATCTGTGCGCCTTCGATCACCGGACGCACTGTACGGCCATCTGATGCCGTAACCGTGTCCCATCGTCGTATCACGGGTACATAGGAGAACGAGAGAGCCTTTGCTGATCGCTCGCGTACGGTGAACCCCTTCGGTACGCGTGCTTCCATGGTGGTCGGAACAACTACCGCTGCAACCAGTAGGATGGAGAGCGATCGGACGACCGAACGGATGAGACAGGTCATGCTTGGGACTGATTCAGGTTTGTGAAGGTCTACGATCACGTTTGTGCCAGCACTAGAGACGCTGGACCCTGCATGTATTGTGTGCGCCAGCCTGTGAAAGTTACTATCGGACAAAAAAATGCCTCGCCATCAGGGGGGAATGAGATGGCAAGGCATGCAGCATAAAGAGGAAGTGACGACTCGCGTCGTCGAGCGGGAAACGAGACTCGAACTCGCGACCCCAACCTTGGCAAGGTTGTGCTCTACCAACTGAGCTATTCCCGCTTAAGAACAGTACAAAACTACGCCTGTGGGGTGGCATAGTCAATCCCTTTTTTGAAGCGTCGCCGTAACCCCTAGTCCCGACCCATTGTTAGCACTATCCACAGGGTTATCCACAGGGGTCATCACCTCGCGAAAAACTCGAAATCAGGCGTGGCTCTAAGCTTCTACCCTATTCCCCCCTCTAACACTCTAGCACTCTAGCACTCTAACCCTCTTAACTATCAAGCATTTATCAAAAACCGCCGAAGTTCTTTCTAAACGCCTGTTCGACGGATGTTCGGACTTGCTGCATGTCTATCATACGTCCTGTTTCGGCATAGAGAGAGGTTACGCCCTTATCTCGGATACCGCAAGGGATGATCGCATCGAACAAGCCGAGATCATTATTGACGTTTAGGGCAAAGCCATGGGATGTGATCCAACGGCTGCAATGAATACCGATAGCGCAGATCTTTCTGGTGCCATCCACCCACACGCCGGTGAGTCCGTCCACCCTGCCCCCTACCACTTCATATTCTTGAAGAACTTCGATGATGCACTGTTCGATGGTACGGAGGAACCAATGAAGGTCTTGTTTGCTGCGTGTGAGATTGAAGATCGGATAGCCAACGAGCTGACCGGGATTGTGAACGGTTGCTTCACCGCCGCGGTTGATCTCGATCACGTTCACGTGTCGTTGAATGAGTATCTCAGGATCCATCACAACACTTCCCTCTTGCGTTGTACGGCCGAGGGTGATCACGGATGGGTGTTCGCACAGAACGAGTGTATCAGGATGGTCTAAACGCAGAATGGCGTCGACAAGCTCTCGCTGCCGACGCCATGCTTCGTTGAATTCTATCAGACCCCAATCTTGAATGATCATGAGATCAGAGATTGACGCACTCGCCATATGCCATGGCTGCCGATTCCATGATGGCCTCACCAAGAGTTGGGTGTGCATGCACGGTCTTGACGATCGATTGTCCGGTTGCACCAAGCGTACGTGCAAGACCGATCTCATTGATGAGCTCCGTGACGTCCGGTCCGATCATGTGTGCGCCGAGGACTTCACCATACTTCGCATCGAACACGAGCTTCACAAAACCTTGTGCCTTGCCGATGCCGTGTGCCTTACCATTTGCAGTGAATGGGAACTTGCCAACCTTTACCTCGTAGCCGGCTTCCTTGGCCTTCTTCTCGGTGAGACCGATGCTTGCAACTTGTGGCTGACAATACGTGCAGCCTGGGATGTTCGAGAAGTCTACGCCGTCCGTGTGGTGTCCAGCAATGTGTTCAGCCGCAACGATACCCTCTGCCGATGCCTTGTGAGCAAGCCATGGGGCTCCTGCAACATCACCGATCGCATAGATATTCGGGACGTTGGTGCGGCAATATTTATCGACGGTGATCCATCCGCGCTCAAGTGTAACACCAACATTTTCGAGTCCGATGTTCTCAATATTGCCTTGCACGCCGATCGCATTCAGTCCGAGATCTGCGGTAAGGGTCTCCTTGGTTCCATCCTTCTTTTCGATGACCACTTCAACGCCCTTGCCCTTCTTTTTTGCCGATACAACCTTTGCTTCGGTGATGATCTTCATGCCGTCGCGTTCAAAGGTCTTACGAAGTTCCTTCGAGACATCTTCATCTTCAACAGGCAGAATACGATCGAGCATTTCGATCACCGTCACTTCTGTTCCGAAGGACTTATAGAAATACGCAAACTCAATACCGATAGCGCCGGCGCCCATGACGATGAGGGACTTTGGCGTCTTCTGCTGAAGCATGGCTTCAGTTGATGTGAGGATATACTCACGGTCAACATCGATGCCTGGGATCTGACGTGGTCGTGCACCCGTAGCGATCATGATGGTCTTTACCGTCACAACGTCCGTTACAGCACCGGCTTCATCTTTCACTTCCACCGTGGTGTTGTTCTTGATCGTTCCCCATCCCTTGATCAACGTGACCTTATGCTTCTTGAGAAGGAAGGATACGCCGCTGCTCATTTTGTCGGCTACGCCGCGCGAGCGCGCAATGACCTTTGGGAAGTCTACGTCGATCTCTTTCAGACCGAATCCGTAGTCCTCAGCATGCTTCAAGAAGTTCATGTATTCGGCATTCTTCAGGAGCGACTTCGACGGGATGCAACCCCAGTTGAGGCAGACGCCGCCAAGACGGTCACGCTCGATACAGGCCACCTTGAGGCCCAATTGCGATGCACGAATGGCCGCTACGTAACCTCCGGGACCGGAGCCAATGACAACAAGATCGAACGAATGCTGATTCATAGGGAGATGGAGCATGTAATTGGTGAGAACGATACGAACAACAAAAATACGAGAACCTAGGCCTCGAACTGCCTCCTAAAAAACATGGATTGCAACTCGTCTGACTACGGCGTATGTTCCCGACCAATGGTTCGGCAAGTTCTGGCCGAACACGCTTTCCAACTCATTGGAGGAAGTCATGACACTTCGAGGTGGACTCATTGCCGTAGTTCTAGCGGCCCTTGTGATGTTCTTGCTTGATTTTGTGTTCTACATGTTTCTCATGCCAATGCCGGCTGAGTGTAAGACGGCACTTGCATCTGTTTCGTACACAGAAGCCAATATGCCAAGCCCAGCATGGTATTATCTGATGGAACTTGCTGTGGCCGGGCTCATTGCCTTTGCCACACTCCAAGTACCTCTTACAGTGGGCCAGGCAGCCCAGCGCGGTGCTTTGATCCTGGTTATGATCACTGGTGCAATCGACATCAATTGGGGCATGTCGATCAACGTCCCATGGCCTATTTCGGGTCTGTTTATTGAAGTTGCCTATCGTGCCGTCCTTGGCGCAGTTGCCGGTGCTGTTACGGTGATCCTTGCAAAGAAATTCAGTGGAGCAACAGCATGAACAGAGCTTCAATACTCTCAATCATCGCTGGTGGATTGGTCTATTGGGTCCTCGAGGGAACGTGGATGGGGCTTGTCATGATGGAGCATTACAAGGCCGCTATGGCACCGTATAGCTCTGTGATGAACTCCATGGAGGACGGAAATCCGGCGATGTGGTTGATCACAACGATGATCACTGCCGCGCTGATGATGTGGTTCACACAACGAGGCTCGGTGACAGTAGCCAGCACAGCAACGGTCGGTGCTGTGATGCTCGGTACGTTCACGTTCATGATGGAGTTCAGCATGAACATGTTCTTTGCCAACTATCCGTTCATCCCAACATCACTCTATTCCGTTGCTTGGGAGATCGTTGCCGGCGGCATTACCGGCGCAGCAATGGGCTTCATCTACGGAAAGCTCAACAAGACCGCCTGACGCTCATTTGTCATTGCACAAACGAAAAGAGCCCGTCCCCCCACAAGGAGACGGGCTCTCTCAATTTTCTCTAGCACTCTACCACTCTAGCAATCTAGCACTCTAGCACTCTAGCAATCTAGCACATTAGCTGTAGTACTCCGTTGCCTCATAGATCAGCGGATCATTGATCGCTACGGCGTTGCGCTTCTGGTAGTTGCGAGCTGCAAGGATCATGAAGAGTCCGGCAAAGAACAGCCAGCCTGTGAGTTCCTGCCAGCCGAAGAGCACGCCTTCGATCTTCAGGATATGATGACCAACGGCAGGCATAATGATCCACGTGAGATCGATGTAGTGCGAGATAAGGATGATGATCGATGCGGCCACGAGGACGTTCGTCTTACGCTTCACATCTTGGCGCAGCAAGACCATGAACGGTACAACGAAGTGCATCAGAACAAGGGCGATACCGAAGAACTCCCAGCCGTGTGTTGTACGCGTGGCAAAGTAGATCGTCTCTTCTGGAAGGTTTGCGTACCAGATGATGAAATACTGGGAGAATGCGATGTATGCCCAGAAGACTGAGAAGGCGAACATCAGTTTGCCGAGGTCATGGAAGTGTTCGGCTGTGATGTATTCGCGGAGGTGACCGTTGTTGTAGAGGGCAACAGTCATTATCGTGACAACTGCAAGCGCACCAACAAAGTGTCCGGCGAATGTATACACACCCCAGATCGTCGAGAACCAGTGTGGTTCCAGAGACATCAGAAGGTCGAACGAAGCGAACGTGATCGAAAGCGCATACACAAGTACCCATGGGGCTGCGCGCTTCCAATTCTTCCGTGTTGGTGTGATATCCGTGGCTGAGGCATCCTGCTTGATCGAGTTACCGATCACAAAACGAAACATCCCGAACCAGAACAGGCAGTAGACACCCATACGGATCATGAAGGCCGTTGGATTGAGGTAGGCAGCCTTTTTCTGGAGGATCGGGTCATTCGCTGCATCGTGATGCGACCACTCATAGATTGAGTTGTGCGAGAGCATGTTGATAACGATCGGGATCAGGGCGATAGCCATGAACGGGACCATTCCTGTGAAGTTCTCGGCGATACGGCGGACAGCCGAACTCCATCCGGCACGTGCAAGGAATTGCAGGGCCGAAAAGAACATCATGGTGACGCTGATGCCGGCGAAATACCAGAAACCGAGCAGGTAATCAGCAAAGAAGCGCTCTTGACCGTTCAGAGCGAAGGTGGCTCCAAGACCAACAGCGCCGATAGCGGCGAGGACCATGCCGATCTTGTTGATCTTTCCGATGAGCGGAGTTGAGCCAAGGTTGACATTTGACATTGTGTGTTGCTCCTCTTCGCGATTACTGTGCTTGTGTCGTTGCTGCCGGCGCGTTGCTTGCTACACCTTCCACGCCTTGTAGCGTGCGGAGATAGCGGATGATCGCCCAGCGATCCGTTACCGAGATCTTGTCAGCATAACTCGGCATGAGATTCTGTCCGGCACTGATGATGTGGAAGATCCGTGCGTTCGAGAGTGCCGCCGTTTGCTCACGTGTGAGGTCTGGGATGCCCGGCCATTGACCGCGCTGTACCAGGATCGAGTTGCTCTTTGCGTCGTAGTTGTGGCATGCAGCACAGAACACATTGAAGCGATTCTGTCCACGAGCAAGTACGAACTCCGTTTGCGGGAGGTTCGGGTCGACGTTTACTGTTTCGGCTGCGTCGATATCACCTTGACCGAGTTGATACGGCTGTGCGCCGATAGCAACGGTCCCTTCAACAGGTGTCCGAACATTCGAACGATCGCTGAAGTAGGAGTTCCCCGACTGCGGGATCGCCTTGAACTGGTGATCCATATTCGAGAGGAACTCGAGTGGTGGTTGGTCTGAGAACCATGCGATCTTACCTGCCAAGACGAGCGTTGTAAAGCCCGCAATAACGAGGCCGATGAGGATCCAGAGGATGGGAAGCTTACGAGCGTTCATGCGTTGATGCCGTTGAGGTTCGTGATCATTCCGCCGAAGCGTTTACGAGGTGGACATTTACGGCACCGAGGCCGCGCAACATATCCTGAGTGCCGTCTGCCGAGAACCGGTCGTCGTCTGAATCAATGGTCACAACGAACGTATCGTCCGTTGCCTTTTTGAAGGATTCGTCTTCCTGATACTTGTTGTACCATGTAGGAAGGCGACAGAGGTGGAAGAGTCCCACCACGGTCATGATGGCTGTGCCAAGGATCGACAATTCAAAGTCGATCGGGATCGAGAACTGCCAATCAAAGAATCCCTTACCGCCGATGTTGAGCTTGTAGTCAATAGCGCCGGTCCATAATTGGAGACCAACAGCGGTTGACAAGCCCCCTACCAGACCGAGGAAGGAGATATACGTGATGATCGAACGCTTCACGCCCATTGCCTTGTCGAGTCCGTGAACAGGATACGGAGTATGGATATCCCAATTCCGAAACCCTGCATCACGCAACTTCTCAGCGGCTGCATAGGCAGCGTTGACCTCGGTGAATTCTCCGATGACGCCGACGGGTGTTGTACTCATATCAGGATCGACCTTGATCGTGTTTCGTTATGCGTGATGGTGGTGCTTAGGCTGGGCACCAGGAAGAATGCTCTTGATCTCTGCAATGGCGATTACCGGAACGAACTTCGCGAACAGAAGGAAGAGCGTAAGGAAGATGCCGAACGTTCCGATGAAGATCGAGATCTCCACCCACGTTGGTGTGTAATAACCCCACGATGCCGGAAGGAAGTCGTGATGCAACGTTGTGGCGATGATCGTGAAGCGTTCGAACCACATACCGATGTTCACAAAGATCGAGATGATGAACATCAGCGGGATGTTACGACGAGCCTTCTTGAACCAATACACCTGCGGAGAGACCACGTTGCAGAGGACCATCGTCCAATACGCCCATGCGTAGTCGCCCATGGCACGATTGATGAAGACCCAACGCTCCCAGTCACTTCCGGAATACCAAGCGATGAACATTTCCATCGCATAGGCATATCCAACCATCATCCCTGTTGCCAGGATGATCTTGTTCATGTTCTCAAAATGCTTGAGGGTGATGAACTGCTTGAGGTCGAGGACTTCACGCGTGATCACCAACAGCGTCATCACCATGGCGAAGCCGGAGAAGATGGCGCCGGCAACGAAGTATGGCGGGAAGATCGTTGTGTGCCAGCCAGGAAGGATACCCACGGTGAAGTCAAAGGAAACCACCGAGTGCACGGACAACACAAGAGGTGTTGAGATACCGGCAAGGATCATGTAGGCGATCTCGTAATGGTGCCAGTGACGTGCAGAACCCGTCCAGCCCATCGACAATACGCCGTAGATCTTCTTTGCGATATCGCTCTTTACGTAGTTACGAAGTGTTGCAAGGTCAGGGATCAGACCGATAAACCAGAACAGAGCCGATACCGTGAAATAGGTATTCACAGCGAACACGTCCCAGGCAAGGGGCGAGCGGAAGTTCACCCACATGTTCATTTGGTTCGGATACGGCAGGAGCCAATAGAAGAGCCACGGACGACCCGTATGGCTCAACACCATGGTCAAGGCGCAGATAACGGCGAAGATGGTCATCGCCTCCGCCGATCGGTTAATGGCTGTGCGCCACTTTTGACGGAAGAGGAAAAGGATGGCCGAGATGAGTGTACCGGCATGACCGATACCGATCCAGAACACGAAGTTCGTGATGTCCCATCCCCATCCGATCGGGTTGTTCAAGCCCCATGCCCCAATACCCGTTGCAAACGTATAGTAGAGAGCGAACAATCCCCAAGCTGCCATACCGCCTGTCACGGCAAGCGTGGCAAGGTATTTCAGGGTGATCTTCGATTCCACGATACTGGCGATGCGAGACGTTACGTCGCGCACCGATGGATTGCCGAGCACGAGGGTCTCGCGCACCGGCTCCTCATTATGTGAGGAGACATGCAATCTCTCTTGTTCCTGGACCACCGTCATGTTGGGTTCCCGTCTATGAATCGTTTCGTTTCAATCAGGAGTGATGACCAGCGCCGGCTTCTTTCGGAGTAGCCGGTGCATTGACGACCTTTGCGAGGTACGTCACAGAAGGACGCACATTGATATCGGACAGCACGCGGAAACCACGTTCGTTCTGACGTGCAACAGATACGCGGCTCTTTGGATCATTCATGTCGCCAAAGATGATCGCTCCTGCCGGACATGCCTCTTGGCACGCCGTTACAGCTTCGCCATCCATCACGCGTGAACGTCCGTTATCACGTGCATTCCACTTTGCCTCATGGAGACGCTGCACGCAGAACGTACACTTCTCCATCACACCGCGGAAGCGATTGGTCACTTCAGGGTTATAGGCAAGATCGAGCGGTTTCTGCTCGTTCATCGCCGAATAGTTGAGGAAGTTGAATCGACGGACCTTGTACGGACAGTTGTTGAGGCAGTAGCGTGTACCAACACAACGGTTGTACGTCATCTCATTGAGACCTTCAGGTGAGTGTGTTGTGGCCGCTACCGGACACACATTTTCACACGGAGCATTTTCGCAGTGCTGACACAACATCGGCTCTACGATCGCGCCCGGCGCATCCATATCGCCTATGTAGTAACGGTCGAGTCGGATCCAGTGCATCTCGCGACCCACCAAGACCTGATCCTTCCCTACCACAGGAATGTTGTTCTCGCTCTGGCATGCGATGATACATGATGAGCATCCTGTGCAGGAGCTCATGTCGATCACCATACCCCAACGATGTCCCTTATACTCGTATGCCTTATTTGCCGAAAGGGGCGTCTTGTACTTGCCATCAGTGCCTTCATCAAAGAAGTGTTCGCTGACAACATCAAAGTTCTTGGCCTTCACATCACCAAGGGTCATCATCTTGGCAACGGGACGATCACCGTGTCCATCGCTAAGCGTATGATGCTGCTGTGTTGTGGCAACGCGGTGACGCTTTCCGTCAACAACCTTTACCGAAGAAGCGTTTGCATACGATACCGTATGTCCCCCACCGGCAAGAACATAGGCATTTGAACCAACTCCGGTCATGACCTTGCCGCCAGCCGTACGGCCGTAGCCAAGTTGTGTCACAACAACGTTGTCAGCCATACCAGGCTGCACCATCACCGGCAGATCGATAGCACCGTGTGACGTGGTAACTGTTACAACCTTCTCATTTGCCTTTGCGATGGCCTTTGCATCCTTGCCTTCGGCAAGACCGAGAGCAATGGCTGTGCTTGGGCTGATCAGCGCAACGTTATCCCAAGTGATCTTTGTGACCGGGTCCGGAAGCTCTTGAAGCCAACCGTTGTTGGCAAGCTTGCCGTCATACATCGCGATCGACGGAACCGTGAGGACCACCATGCCATTGCCTACAGAGGCCGTGGCAAGCGCTGCACCGGCGGATATGTTCATCATGCCGGATCCAACGTTTGGTGTGGCCGGGCCGATAGCGCCCTTCGTGAGCAGTGCATTCCAGGTGGTGCCCGGCATTGATGCCAGCACCGACGTGTTCGCCCAGTTCTTCACGTAGTCGGCATAGGTAGCTGTTTCACCGAGGAAGGCAGCATTGACCTTCTTGCCGATCGCGATCAACGTATCCTCTGTTGAAGGAACACCTTCACAAAGCGGAGCGATCATTGGCTGTTGGATGCTGATCGTACCATCGAATGTGCGTGCTGAGCCCCATGACTCAAGCCAATGCGAGCCCGGGATGCTTACCTGTGCGATCGATGCGGTTTCATCTTCGTAGAGATTGATCGCTGCGCGAACCGGCACCTTTGCCAGGGCCGTGCGGAAGGCGCGGTCTGACGTGTACTCTGGGTTCACGTCGCAGAAGAGAGCAACGTGGACGTTACCGGCTGACATCTCGTTGCGAAGTGCATCGATCTCGGCGGACTTCGCCTGCGAGTTCGGAAGAACATTGGCTGCATCGATCGTCTTCCCTGCACCAACAGCTCCAAGGGCAGCACTAATGTTCAGTGCAACGGCTTGTGCACGCGGCGAAAGATGACGTCCGGCAAGAACAACTGCTTCTCCTGCTGGGGCTGTCTTGAGACGTGCTGCTGCCTCTGTAGCGGCCTTTGACGTTTCCGGGGTAGCTGCAGATGCAAGGTCACCGCCGATAGCACTACCACCTGCGATCTCGCGCTCCACGGCACCGAGAAAGGCCTCGAGTTGCGACGGATGAAGGCGAACGCGATGATCAGCGTTCATACCGGTAAGAGAATACTGAGCTTCCGCTACCGTAAGATCGGACATCGTTGCATTCGCAGCCGACGGCGTGCGGCGTGCAGCGAAGCGACCCGTATGATGGAGTGCGAGTTTATCTGTACCGAGGAAGTCGGCATCAACGCTCAAGATCACCGAGGCCTTTGAGAGGTCTGGCACGATCTCGCCGTTGACGCCGAGAACACTTTGATTTGCGATGGCCGCATTGTCACAGACAATGGCAGGCATCGTAACGATCATCGTGTTTGGAACTGCCGCAGAAAGATCTGCAAGGAGGGCCGCGTACGTTGGCGAGCAATGCTCGTCCACCATGATAGCAACCTTCTTCCCTGCTCCCTGTGCTTCAGCAATTGCCTCTGCGATCTTCGATGCAGCTGCATCGAATGATGTTTGGCCATTGCCGAGACGCGGACGGCGGATACGATCCGGATCGTATAAGGAAAGTAGCGAAGCCTGCATTTCAGACGAAGCAGTACCGCAGTTGCTGCCGTGCAACTCGTTGCCCTTCACCTTGATCGGACGGCCTTCGCGCGTCTTGATGATCGCACCGTATGCTACGTTCCGGTGCGAATACACCGAAGTATAGTAGACGGGCAGACCTGGCGTGGCGTTCTCGAGGGATTTCACGGAAGGAACGAGTTTCTGCTCCGGACGGCGGCATGCTGCAGCCGTGAGAGCCATCGATGCCGACACAAGGGCCATGAAGCCGCGTCGGCTCACCGTAGAATCAAAAACGGGAGCTGACGTTGTGCCTGGTGCGAACTCGCCGGATTCCAGTGGACCGTGGGCGAGCTCATCGATGCTCTTCCACGTCGTGTTCTTGGAAGCGTGGAGCGAACGATCGGACATATGCAAACCTTGTTGGATGATCGTAGTTATCAGAAGGTCGGGATCGACCGGATCAATAATGGCAAGCCGAACAGTTTTCCGGACCAATACCGGCCTTTTTCGGATGCGGAATACCAGCAACGGTCACTGGTGGGATCGCCGTCTCGTACGAACCGAACTGCGGCACAGTGATCGGTGTTGACTCACCTACCTGTGCTGCGATCGGCGTAAAGATGTATGTGCTGTCCATCAGGTCCTTCACCTTGTGAAGCTTCCCTGTGAACACACCGGAGATCGGACGTGCACCAATGATGTTCTTCTCTGGATTGCGGTGACAGTCAAGACACCAACCCATGGTAAGGGGCTTGAACTGCGACACAACACCCATCTCTTCAACCGGACCATGGCAGCTCTTGCAGTCGATCTGCGCACGAATGTGTCGGCTGTGATTGAAGTGCACGTAGTCCGGCACCTTGTGGATACGTGCCCACTCGATCGGCTGACCCGACTCGTAGGAATCACGAACCACTTGAAGACGCGGACTTTCCGCCCTCACTGCCGTGTGGCAGTTCATACATGTCTGCGTGGTGGGTACCGGCGAATGCGCCGATGCCTCAACCCCTGCGTGACAGTATTGGCATTGGATCTGGAGCGTTCCAGTGTGCAGCTTATGTGAGAACGGTACGGGTTGTTCCGGACGATATCCAACGTCTGCAACATCGTTCCGTACCCCAAAGAATACGAGGAGGAACGCGATGGCTGCGACGGCACCGATAACAGCACCCCCAACCTTCACTCCCATGTCGAACCGGCGTGAGAACATTCGCTTCCCTTAGCGTGAAATGACCTGCAAATATACCATCAGTTGTCATTTGGATGTTGACGAAGTCTTCGTGCCACTACAACAGTGGCAACAGAAACGATCGTCAACGGAACTCCCAACATGAAGAGGATCGACCAGGAATAGGCGTCCCCAACCGAACCGTTCGCCCCTGCCTTGGTGAAGCTGTCCTTACACGCAGGACATGCCAACGTGTTTTCCACAGCGACCACAAGGAGTGCTACAACACTCACAAAAACAGTCATGAACCGTTTCATGCAACAGCGAACCATTGATACAACATGAAATACACCACCACACCTGTCACGGAAACATAGAGCCATACAGGCAATGTGATCCGCGCGATCCGACGATGTGCCTCAACACTCATCTTCAATCCTCTCCGTATCGTGATCGTTGCCAACACCGGTACGGTGATGGCCAACAGCACGTGTGTTATGAGGATGAAGAAATAGACTCCCCGCCAAACACCTGTTCCCTGAAATGTGGTATTGAACGACCCCGTGGTCTGATGCAAATGCCACTTATGAAGAAGATAACAGGCAAGAAAGATCATTGACACACAGAAGGCCAATATCATCATCATGCGATGTTGCTGGATCTTCTTTGCGCGAATGAACCTGTACCCGGTAAGCAACAAAACGGTGCTTGTTGCATTGAGTCCTGCATTCACTGCTGGTAGATCCTCCAACGTCACTTCAGCTCCGTGAGAATGGAACGAAGTTTTGCCACATCAGAAGAATCGGCACTGTCATAATACCCACGCACCTTCATGGCCGAATCCACCAACACGAATCGTGTTGAATGCATCTCCGGACTTCCGGGCGGGATCAAACCAAGTCCATTGGCAGCCACATCAAGCATTTTCTCTTGTGGCATGTTTACAAACCACCATACGCCATCCTTCGCTCCGAATTGCTCGCCATAGGTCTTCATCACAGGGGGCGAGTCAAACTCGGGGTCGGACGAAATGGATACGAATGTGAGGCGGTCTGCAAAGTCGCGCTGGAGTGTTGTCTGCACGGTATTCAATGCCGGACAGATCGTCTCACACCGCGTGAAGAAGAACGACGCAAGCCACGTATGCCCCTTCAATGAAGAAGAGGTAAGGGGCTTCCCATTCTGATCGATCCCCTCAAAGGGCGTAACCGTGCGAAGAACAGGCAACGAATCGAATGATGTTGCACTCTTCTGCTCGAGCGCATCCTTGGTGCCGCACGCACTGATGATGAGTGTCACTACACTCAGCACAGCTACGAGAGATATGGTCGGTCGATGCTTCACTTACCGCGTGTAGGTCCACTTCTCAAGGAAGTTCAGCGCAAAGCTCATCACAAAGAACAGGAAGACCGGCACATACACAAAGAAGCGCAGCATCGGGTGATCGAATTTGAGGTGCATGAAGATGTACATCACACAGATCACCTTGACCACGGCAATGACAATACCAACAAAGATGTTGATGGAATAACCGGGGATGGGGCCGAGGTCGCCGAAATGAATGAGTTCAGCGGCACCAACGGTAACAAGGGTAAGCGTGCAAAGCGTCGCAAACACCTTCATGTAGGAGGGCAGAACGTTTCCGTGATCGTTACTCATGGGGAGGTCTCCTGGTGCGCGATTATGGGAAGATGAGGTAGAGTGCCGGGAAGATGAAGATCCACATCAGATCCACGAAGTGCCAATAGAGACCGAGTGTCTCAACCTTACCGGGATGTGGATACGCACTCTTGGTGTAGGACTTGAAGAACATGTAGACCATTGGGATCAAGCCGCCTACAACGTGCATGGCGTGGAATCCTGTCATAAGGAAGTAGAACGAGAAGAATACTGTATGCTCTTCCTGTCCCGGGAACAAATGGTGTTGCCACTTGGCCGAATATTCAAAGTACTTCACGATGAGGAAGCCGAAGGCCCCAAGGATCGTGAGTCCGAGATAGGTGCGGAACTTCCCGTTGTTATGACGCTCCAAGTGGTAGATGGCCATGGCCATCGTGAGCGAGCTTCCGATGAGGATGAATGTGTTCAAAAGAGCGAGCGGCCATGCAAGTTCATGCGCGCCGTGCTTGAACACCTCATAGTTCGTGTTCCGCAACACGATGAACGTGCCGAAGAATCCGGAGAAGAACATGAGCTCGGAGGCAAGGAAGGCCCACATGGCAACCTTGCCATGCTTGACCTTTGTGACCGGCTCGTGCGAAAGATTCAATGCTGAAGACATTCAATCACCTAAAAGTTGATCACTGTTTATCGAGGAACATGAGCAGGATAACGCCCATCAGAACGGCATACGACGTGAGAAGGACACGTCTCGCAGCCGAGGCATCTGCCTTGCGTACGAAGAGTGCACTCTCGGCCGTAAGCCAGAGTCCGAGAACGAGGGATCCTACGAGATACAACCACCCTGTTGACCCAAGCATCGTTGGAACAACAAGACTCGCCAACGTCAACACACTGGTTACGGTCATCTGCATGCCAAGCGTTTTACCGCTGTCATCGCTGATAGCACGCAACACAAAGCCCCCTGCCCGATAATCGGACCGGTACATCCACGAGAGTGCATAGAAATGCGGGAGTTGCCAGAAGAAGAGAATCGCAAAGAGCGACCACGCCATGGGATCCATGGATCCTCGTACGGCGGTCCAGCCTCCAGCGAACGGAAGTGCACCAGGCACCCCACCAATGATCACGGCCAGAGAAGACTTGCGCTTGAGCGGAGTATACACAGCCACATAGCTGAGCCACGTACCAATGGCCAAGAGAAATGTTAGGACATTGATCGTTGCAAGAAGAGCCGCTCCTACCAACGTAAGAACGCCGGCAAAGATCATTGCCTCACGTACAGAGATGATACCAGCCGGTATCGGACGTGTTGACGTGCGCTTCATGCGCGCGTCGGCATCCTTCTCCATGATGTGATTCACAACACAACTGCCGCTACTGATAGCCAAGGTGCCAACCATCGTTGAGAGGAAGTGCACCCAATTGCTACCGATGGCAGCATAGGACGTTACGTCGCCCGGAATAGCAAGGTAATAGCCGGCCAAGGTGCTCATGGCAACCATCTGACTGATGCCCGGCTTGGTGAGCTCGTAGTAATGACGAAGCACGGACGTCTCTTTCTCCATCGGGAGATCAACGTTCATGGCTACGGCGTCTGTGTCGTGCATGGCCATGCTCAATGTCCCCCCTGCCCTGCCACTACACCACCAGACATCGCATTTGGCGATGGTTGGGTAAGGGGCCTGCGGAACGTGGAGTACATCGTAATGGTGTTGAGGATCACAAGGACCACACCGGTCATCACATGCAAGGTGGTTACAAGCTCGCCACGATAGGTCCAGAGGATCATCGCACCAAGGAAGACTTGAACCAGAACAAGTAGTGCTGCAAACATGGAAGACCGACGAACATCACGAGGAGCCCCGTCCCTGCGAACGATGAAGTACTGCAGGATCACGAAGAAGGCAACGAGATATGCCGTTGTTCTGTGCAAGAAATGAATGGTGACCTGGGCGTGTTGCCACAGATCAGGCGACGGAAGGAAACCGTCTTCACTCCACTGCGGGAAGGTCACACTCACACCCCATGCATCGGTGTGACGAGTAAGAGCACCAAGCACGAATTGCAAGAAGGTCAAGCCCCAGGTAAGGGCAACAACACTCATGGTGAACGACCGAACCGACGGCTGTGCACGCTTCGCATTCCACGACGACGAAGAAAGCAAGGCTATGCCGATGATGATCATCAAGAAGATCTCAGCCAACACACCGTGTGTTGTGGATGTCCAGTCAGGAAGATTGTTTCGGACGGTATACCCACCGAACGTTCCCTGCAAACACACACCCACAAATGCAGCAAGTGACAACCACACCAATCGGCTCTGAGAAGGGGCTTTTGCCGCCTTCACAAGAAATGCCGTTAACAACACACCAAGTCCGATCATGAAGACTTCCATGAAGCCGGGAGGCATGAGGTTGAGTCCAAAGATGGCTGTGATGATCGTGGCGAGAACCACGCCCACAACGATACCAATGGCACGGTGCGGACGAGCATCTACAGGTGTGATCCGAACGGCCAAGATCAGGACCACCGTTGTCACAAGTCCAACAAGACTTGCGAAGAGTCGGTGACCGTGCTCCCAGAACCGATCCTTTGCCCAAAGCCACTCCGACGGCTGATAGGTGATCATCGGAGCAAGGTTCGATGTAGGCCAATCAGGGAATGCCATTCCGCTGCGCGTTGTGTTCACATGCGCTCCCCAAACGATCAGACCGAACGTTAGAACGCACAGCGCAATACTCACGATGTTGAGCATGCGAAGGTTCCGTGTTGGTGCTGCGTTAGAGGTCATTGTTCGTTAGTGCGCGCCGAATGTGCGTGTATCGTTCTCGTCTGTTACTGCTACAGTGTGGTGATGGATCGAGATCGACTTCCCTGGTTCCCATTGCGGCCAGTAGTCAAGATCACGTCCTTCAACACCATACTCGTACGGTCCGCGATACACCGTGATGTCGGTATCGAAGTTGCCGTGACCAGGATGTGCCGGTGCTGCCCACTCGAGGGTGTTGGCACGCCATGGGTTGCGCGGTGCCTTCTTGCCGAACTTGAGCGACCACAACACGTTGAAGACAAGAATGAGCTGTGAGAATCCAAGCGCGATAGCTGCGATGGTGACGAATTCGTTCACACCACCAAGCCCCTTGAGGAAGTCGTACACATTCGGGTCATAGATACGACGCATGTGACCGCCAACGCCGAGGATGTGCATCGGGAAGAACGTGAGGTTGAACGTAACGAATGACCAGTAGAAGTGCTTGCGACCCCACGACTCGTTGAGCATCTTCCCGAACATCTTTGGATACCAGTAATAGATACCGGCAAAGATCCCGAAGAGCGATCCGCCAAAGAGAACGTAGTGGATGTGTGCTACGATGAAGTACGTGTCGTGAATGTAGATGTCAACCGGTGCCGATGCCATGAAGACGCCAGAGAGTCCACCGATGATGAACATCGACACAAAGGCTAGCGCATTCAACATAGCTGCGGTGAACTTGATGTTCCCGCGCCAGAGCGTTCCGAGCCAGTTGAAGACCTTGATCGACGATGGAACGGCGATGACAATGGTGGACAACATGAAGGTTGTGCCGAGCAATGGATTCATGCCCGACTGGAACATGTGGTGACCCCACACGATGAAGCCAAGGAACGCAATGCCTGCAATGGCAAAGACCATCGCCTTGTACCCGTAGATCGGCTTACGAGAGAACGTTGCCATCACATCAGATACCACACCCATGAGCGGCAGGATCATGATGTACACAGCCGGGTGCGAGTAGAACCAGAACACGTGTTGGAACAGAACCGGTTGACCACCACCGAAGTACTTTGAGCTGGTGACCAGATTGTCCGGAAGGAAGAAGCTTGTATGAAGGAAGTTGTCCATGAACAACATCGCAAGACCGGCCGCAAGAACCGGTGTACCAAGCGTGATGATGATGGCGGTGATGAACAATGCCCAAACGGTAAGGGGCATATCGAACAACTTCATTCCCTTAGCGCGCTTGTTCAGCACGGTGGTAACGTAGTTCACGGCGCCCATGATGGATGAGAATCCAACAAGGAAGACGCTGATGAGCCACAATGTCTGGCCCGAGATCGTGAACGTTGGAAGTCCGGTCATGGCCGACAACGGCGGATAACTCGTCCAGCCTGCAGCCGCATATCCGGTTTCGGTAAAGAAGCCAGCCATCATAATGAGTCCGGCAGGCGGTACGAGCCAGAACGACCACATGTTCAATCGTGGCAACGCCATATCATCCGTGCCGATCATCAGCGGGATGCAGAAGTTGCCGAACATGCCCACGGCAAACGGAATGATCACAAAGAAGATCATGATCGAACCGTGCATGGTAAGGAGCTGGGCGTAGAATTCCGGCGTGATGATACCACTGCCCGGTTCTGTGACCCATGTAGCCGGGAGGATCGAACCGATCACAGGGATCGGCGTGCCCGGATAGGCCAGCTGCCAGCGAATGAAGAGCGCAAACGCACCACCAACGAACAGGAAGAAGAGCGACGAAAGCAGGAACTGCTTCGCGATCACCTTGTGGTCCGTTGAGAATACGTATTTGCGATACCACGGAAGTTCGTGATGATGTGCGTGATCTGCAGTGCTCATTATATAGGTCTCCAGTTTCGCTGTGTATTAACGGAGGGATGCTACGGCAGCCGTGTCCGCAGGAGCGGTCGGTGCTGGTTGAGGTGACCGTGCAGCTTTCACCTCTGCGTTCTTGGTATCCAGCCACGTGTCGTAGCCGGCCTTGCTCATCACTTGATACTCAGCGCGCATGGCGTAGTGTCCGCCGCCGCAGAGTTCAGCACAAGCAAGTTCATACTTCCCTGTCTTGAACAGGTTGAACCAGATGTTCATCCATGTGCCCGGAACAACGTCTTGCTTCACACGGGCGTGCGGAAGGAAGAAGCTGTGAAGCACGTCTATTGAGGAGCCCCGTACCACAACATTGGAGTTTACCGGGACGCGGAATTGATTCTCTGTAATGAAGTCATCGGCTCCGGCAGGGTCCGTTGAGTCGATCCCGAACGGATTGGTTGCCGTCATCAGAGACCGAGCAGTGCGATCGTTGTAGGCATTGCGCCCGAACGACCCATCGGCACCCGGATACATGAACAGCCATCCGAACTGCTTTCCGAGGACGAGGATCTCAACATCGGCAGTTGGTACACGCTTGGAGTACTTGGTGCGTTCCCAAATGTCATCGGAGTAAAGTCCGATGGCAGCAAAGAGGAACGTTGGAAGAATGGTCCACGTGATCTCTACGATGTTATTGCCGTGGTAGTTATACCCCTTCCGGTCCGGGCTATAGCGGTATTTCACGAGGAAATATCCGAGGATACCGAAGGTGAGGAAGAAGATCGCCACGCTCACCCAGTAGATGATGGCGAACAAGCTGTCGAGTTCCGCACCGAACGTGGAGATGTTCTCCGGGAACCACGCAAGCATGTCTAAGACGTGAAGGATATCGCCCATTGGATAAAGACTCCGAGGAGGAAAATTTTCGAAAGGAGATTACGGCAGCTCAGCTTCAGTGAAGGGCTGCGTGCGGGAGGCAGTTGCCTCGCGGATCGTCTTGACTTCGTCCGGTGTTACCGCAGCGCCGGCATTCCCGAACGCACTGCGTACATACGTCAGCACATCGGCGATCTCTTGATCGCTGAGCTGATCCTTCCAAGCGGCCATCTGACCGTTGATCTGAACGCCATTACGTTCGATAGGGCCACGGAACCCATGCAGCACGATGCTGATCGGTTTTCCTGCATCCCCTGTTGCCAATGCCGAACCGGCAAGGGCTGGGATGTTGTTTCCGGGGACTCCCTTCCCGCTGCCAAGGTGGCAGGCGGCACAGATCCGTCCGTAGACGGCCTTGCCCGGTCCGCCGGCGTCGGCGGTGCCTGCTGCAGCTGCTGCTGCGGCATTTGGATCGACCCACACGGGATCGTCCTGAAGATCGGTGAAGAACCCTTGTACGTTACACGCGGTGAGGGTCACAGCGGCAACGATCGACAAACCAACAACTACAACGCGGGATCCAAACTTCTGCATGTTCACCAACCTCATCGTTAAGATGTATCCGGCCCAATCCCCAAAGTTAATAGGAGACGGCGACGTGAAAAAACGGATAGGTCATTGTGCAGATGTTTCTTCAAACCTTTTCTTCGCAAGAAAGGTTCACTGCCTCGTTCGAAACCACTCAGCAGTAGTACGGATCCCCTCTTCCAACGGAGTTACAGGATGCCACCCGGTAAGGGCAGAGAATGCCGCATGAGACCCTCGGGTCTTGGCCGGATCTCCCGGCTTAGCTGGACCGTGTATAACCTCTGCATCAGTGCCTAGGGCTGTTCTGAGCATACGAACCACATCGTTGACGCTTGCGGCACTGTTGCTACATACGTGATAGATCCCCTGCACCCGCGCGTCAAGAGCGGCGAGATTGGCGCATGCTACATCCGCCACATGGAGGTAGTCGCGTTCCTGCGATCCGTCACCATGAATCGTGGGGATAGCCCCCTTCAAGAATTTTTCGAGGAAGATGGCGATCACACCGGATTCACCATTTGGATTCTGCCTCGGACCGTAGACGTTGGTGTATCGGAGGATGGAGATGCTCATGCCGTGAACGGTGTGTTCGTAGTCGGCATAGAGTTCCATCGACCGTTTCGAGACTCCGTAGGGGGCGATGGGTCTCACAGGATGGGATTCGGTTGCCGGGAGTTGGGTGAACTCACCAAGTACAGCCGTTGTGGACGCAAGGATCACGTGTTGTACGCCGGATCTGCGGGCGGCTTCGAGGAGTCGGAGCGACCCAAGGATGTTGATCGACGCATCGTGCACGGGTTTCTCAACGCTGACGCGGAGTTCCATGTGGGCGGCGTGATGATTGATAGCGTCGAACCGTTCGTCCATGACGAACTGCGTAAAGGCGTCGGTTGTGATGTCGAGCTCAACGAACTGCGCACCATCAGGGACGTTTTCCCGCGACCCCATAGAGAGGTCATCAACGATGGTCACATCATGCCCTGCGGCGAGGTATGTTTCTGCGATATGTGAACCGATGAAGCCGGCGCCGCCGGTTACGAGGATCTTCATAGTGCTTTTGCTGCAATATCAGAGCGATGCGTCTTGCCAGTGAACGAGATCTTTGCGCACGCATCGTACGAACGTCGAACTGCGTTAGCAAGTGTATCAGCGGTGGCTGTTACACCCAACACACGTCCCCCATTCGTAACAAGTGTGTCATTGAGATTCGTTGTGCCGGCATGGTACACCGTTACATGCGGATCGGCCTCTGCCTCATCGATACCGGCGATGGGGAGCCCCTTACGATACTCGTCGGGATAGCCTTCTGATGCAAGGACCACGTTACATGCATAGCCCATGGCCACAGTGCGAATAGTGGCAGCATCGATCGCGCCGCGAGCTGCCGATGCGAACAGTGCTGCAACATCTGCATTCAAGACACTCATCACGACCTGCGTCTCTGGGTCGCCGAAGCGTGCATTGAACTCTACCACGTTCACCTCTGCACCATCGATCATCAATCCAACAAACAGACATCCGATGAAGGGGCTTCCTGCTTCCCGCATACCATCAAGAACTGGCTTCACAATCCGCGTTCGAACTGTGGCGAGGATCTCCGGGGTTACGACCTGTGTCGGAGCATAGGCACCCATACCACCCGTATTCTTGCCTGTGTCGCCGTCACCTATGCGCTTATGATCCTGAGCTGGGGCAAGCAGAACAAAATCGCGACCGTCACACACGGCAAACACACTTGCTTCTTCGCCCGTGAGGAAGCCTTCGATCACAACACCATCGCTCCCAAATGCTCCATCGAACATATCATTCACGGCAACGAGAGCTTCTTCGCGGGTGGTGGCAACAACCACACCCTTCCCTGCTGCCAGACCGTCGTATTTGATCACCACCGGCAGCGTATGGATGCGCACGTGGTCCAATGCAGCAGCTCGCTCTGACGGAGTGAACCTCCGATACGGCGCAGTTGGGATGTGGTGTTTGAGCATGAAGTCCTTGGAGAATCCCTTGGACCATTCGAGTCGAGCAGCTGCTTTTGACGGCCCGAACACATCAACGTTCTCCTCGCGGAGGAAGTCGGCAAGACCTTCGGACAGTGGCTGTTCCGGACCGATCACCACCAGCGTAACGTTGTTCTTCAGGCAGAACTTCGCTACTGCTTCGTGGTCGGCCTCATTCAGCTTCACACATTCCGCCTCCCGTTCGATCCCCGGATTCCCCGGTGCCGCCCAGAGTTTTTCACATGATGTTGATGCGACGAGTGCCTTTGCCAGAGCATGTTCCCGTCCACCCGAGCCGATAAGTAAGATGCGTTCCATGGGTGCAAAGGTACGGAGGAATAGCATCGGGCTTTAGCCCGATGGCGAAAGGGCGAAAGGGCGAAAGGGTGAAGGGGCGAAGAGGAGCGCGTCATCCCGAGCGGAGCCTGTCCTGCCGAAGGGAGGATCGAGGGACCGCGCTATCGGACGATCGCCAACCGACTTGTAAGCGTGCCCTTTGCAGATCTGACACGCAGGAAATACATGCCTGTGGCAATTGTCGAAACATCACCACCGATCAAATGGAGCCCCTTTACATATGGTTGGCCATCCACAAAGGTGACAACAGTCTGACCCATTTCGTTGATCAGTTCAATCGATACGGTAAGGGGCTCCCGTAACCCCAACTCGATGTTTATCACAGTTGAGGCTGGATTTGGTCGTGCTGCTAATGAGAAAGAGCTCGCAGTTCCAATGAGTAGTCGGACGTTAGGGTCTTCGCAGAGACCGGTAACCGTGATCTCACCATCCGTGGTGGTAGTGCGTATTCGCAAGGGCGTTGGCTCCCAAGTAAACGACTCAATATTTATCATTCCACGATCTGTTTGACCGAGGGTTACAAGAGCAGGAGCTGTTGTAAGTGTGCCTAAGGTGCCACTCCAAACTCCGGATAACTCGACCTTGCAATATTCTCCATCGGCTTGACAAACTATAGAGTCAGGGAATAGGATACTTGAATTCCACCGCGCCTGGGCTGACCAGGCTAGTGGAAGGGTCAAAAGGTCTGCATTCGCAACGCTATCGACCACCAATTGAACTTCAACCGACTCGCCCGGAGCACCGGAGACGCTTAAGGCCCGAATATGAATTGTTATGTCTCTCTTACTTGAAAACTTGATCGGTGATACAACGTTGAGACTTGAGTGTTGATCATAAGGTGACTTTGCTACAAAGAACTGGTCTTGAAGGTCAATCAATGAATCTGGAGGCGAAACGACAGTATCCAGTATTTTCAGGCGTGACATTGTCGAACCAGAGGCAAGGATCATCCCGTTAGGCTGAACAACAAGGTTCGAATAAGACTCAGGAATATCATCACGGACATTCAGGACTTCACCAGTTGGACTGAGTATAAGCATAATGCTTCTTGAAGAATATTTGCTTCCGCGGAATGTGCTGTCTTTCGTTTGGCAGCCCAATATTACGGTTCCATCTTGAAGCACTTGGAGCAGGCTAGAATTTTCGGTTTCCTTGAAAGCAACCTCAGTCATTGGGTGAACGTCGGCCATATTGTCAAGGTGAAGAAGCAAGAGAGAAGTACTCGTGTCATTACCGTATTTCTCACTTCCAAGCATCACACTTCTGCCTTTGACTGCAATGATGTAACCACCTTTCGGATCTCTAGCCGCCCCCGCATAGTTTCCACCCGTAACGTGTAGATTCTTAATCCACTCCAACTTGCCTTTGGGGGACAGTCGAATCACATAATATTGCGGAGCCGGACTAGTCCGAGATATCAAACTATCTCCGATTTGTGTGATTTGTTGTCCTCCAACTATCAAAAGGAGACCTCCTTCATTGTCAGGGATTACCTGCGGGTATGAAGCACTAACCTGGACGCTCTGTAAACAAAATGTCCATTCAATGTGACCAAGATGGTTAGTCCGATCTACAAGGGTCCCATAAGTAGGAGCAGTATACATCTCTCTGCCACGAAGCGTCACTCGATCAAACCAACTCACTTCATAACGCACATTTGAACCGTCCTTAACAACGTACATATACTTTTCATTGTTCTGAATCCCGGATCTCTTGAATGAGACAATGTGGCCTTCTTTGTCCAATACCAGTTGGTGTAGATCCAAACTATCCTGGTCAGCGAAAATCTGTTCAGAGGTGGATGGCAAATAATAGTGTACATGTGATCCGTATCGATGCACGTACCCGGAATCGTCCCTGATCAATGACCCTGTTTCCATTAGATAACGCAACGGTATCATTCGCGTTAACCACTGAAACCTTTGTTTACTGTCACAAGCGAGTATGTAACTCACCGCATTGTTACGAGCCTCATCTACGAAAACAGTATCGTTAAACTCAAAAGGCATCCATCCCTCGCCAGCAAAATAGACGGTACCATTGATATCGATGTCCGCACCAAACCCACGGTAGTACGTTCGAAATCTAGTTTGGGCTACCATCTGCGATCTACGAGATCCAAGATTGGGTCGAATTCGTAGCTGACCAGAGTCAGTAGCTGCACTTGGAACTCGCCAACGATATCGTTTCCCAACGGCAGTGTCAGTTATCAATCTCCATTCTGTCCCGCTGCCAAGGCGATACTCCAATACAACTCTATCTGAGATAAGTCCTCCCGTCCATTGAATCTCGACCGTATCACCCACTTCAAGTTGATCGTTTGCGGAAGGTGTCGATATCCGAAGTGGCTTAAATGCAGAATCAGATTCGTTGCTACCATTTCCATAAACAACGATCTCGTAGGGACAGTCGGATGTGTTCAACAGTATGCGTGAGAAACACCAGTCCCTCGTTCGTCGTACGTACTGAACATGTAAGGCTATCGAGTCACCTTCGTCGATTTGGAAAGACGACGGTGATACAATAAAATCGGAAGAGCTTGAAGATATTGAATTGACATCGAGTCGTCCTCTACGAGCATACACAAAGACTGTAGTGTCTCTTACACTACCTATACTGTCAAGAGGAAACGCCGTAATAAATGGTTCATGACGAATCAAAGCCATTTGGTATGTATCTGGCAAATAGGACAGACTCGTTTTACCTAGAGTGTTAGCAATTTCAACGTCTCGATACTCCAACCTGCAGTGATCTGGCGATTCCCATTCGATCACACAAGGCGAAGCTCTCTGAGCTAGAGCAAAGATCTTTTTGAAGATGGGCAACAGATCCTCTTCTGAGTAGGACGCTGCTCTGATTGATAATCCGCCCGACTTTACACATGCGTTTGCAACGCTTTCATTAGCTTCTCTGTCAATCTCAATCACATAAAGTGTGCTGTTTGACAGGTACAATCTTCGGACAATATCATTTGGCAACCCCTCCGAGCTAGAAGCACGATTCACAACAACAATTATCGGCTTGTATCGAGCTGAATCCGCAACTGCAGTTAGTTGACCAATCTGATCATCTAACAATCGGCATTGAGAGTAGTTTTGCTGCGTAATCATCGAATCAACTCTAGCTGAATCCGTCGAATAACTCCGCCTTGCCTCACTAGCTTTGAAGTAGCAATGTGGTATGAACACCTCACACGAGTCCTTAAGAAGTGCATTCGCTACAGATGAGAATACTCGCTGTGACTCAGGGACTGACACAAGGATATCCATTGGGACGATAGAGACCGAGATTCTCTGCCTCTCGTTTGATTGAGGACACCGAAATGACCGGATCGTGACTGGAGCATTGTTCTCACGAAGAACGATTGATGTACCGTCGATCAACACAGTCTTGTGTCGGGCGTCGAACCCAAACACTGATGCTGACATCGTTGGGAATTTCGAGCTATTGATATCGGATAAGTGGACGGATTGGCCCAGGCACTGAATCGTGGTTGAAAGAAACAATGCTAGAGAACAGTATATCATCAAGCTCATTTGTGTCTCCGATGATGTACACGTTCTGCTAAACTTTGCAATGTGTGCTGCACATGATGAAACACCTCTGCCCGTGCTGATTCCAGCCTACATTTCGTTTCTGTCATAAATGACAACCGCTGGAACGTTCCTCCCAGATCACAATATCGAACTCTAACCTCACACGGCTTTCCATCTTCTACTAACGTGATGCTCTGCTCATCTACGGCTACTCTATTACCTTCGTTATCTAACACTTTCAGATTAGCGTTCATCACGGGGAAAGATGAGCCATCAATATCGGTGATGATGATCGATTGCGCGTTTACCTGTATGGCTACGAAGAGGAAGAGCACACCGAAACAGAACCCGAGGGATCTCATTATCTACTCCTACGGACACTTTTCCGGTCATGACACTGAAGTGCTCGATTCTCAGAATATTCGACTATCACTATCACTTTCACCTCCACAACTCCAATTAGGCGTGTTCATAACTCGCGCGCCCCGAGCCGTAACAGCGATTTGGTCACTGACTTCTACAACATAGACCAAACAAAGATACGGAGGAAGAAATGACCTGTTATTCCATTGAGAAGTTCGTCACCGAACGATCGCCAACCGACTTGTAAGCGTGCCCTTTGCAGATCTGACTCGCAGGAAATACATGCCCGTTGCAATTGTCGAAACATCACCACCGATCAAATGCAGCCCCTTTACATATTGTTGGCCATCCACAAAGGTGGCCACAGTCTGACCCATCTCGTTGATCAATTCAATCGATACGGTAAGGGGCTCCCGTAACCCCAACTCGATGTTGATCACAGTTGAGGCTGGATTTGGTCGTGCTGCTAATGAGAAAGAGCTCGCAGTTCCAATGAGTAGCCGGACGTTAGGGTCTTCGCAGAGACCGGTAACCGTGATCTCACCATCCGTGGTGGTAGTGCGTATTCGCAAGGGCGTTGGCTCCCATGCAAACGAGTCGATTGTGATCTTTCCACGATCTGTTTGACCGAGGGTTACAACGGCTGGAGTTGAAATGAGAAGACTGTCTGAAACATCCCATACTCCAGAAACCTCTACCTGACAGTTAGACCCAATCTGCCGACAATCAAGTTCCAACGGATAGAGAATGCTCGAGTTCCATCGTAAACGAGCAGTCCACGATATCTGAGCTGGCAACAGATCACGGTTGGTGACACTATCAATAAGCACCTTCACGAGAACGGATTCGCCGGGTATTCCAGAAATGTTCGCGGCACGTATGTGAGTTGAAATGGACCCAACGTCGGCTATGACAAACGGTGACGATACGCCTCTGTTCAGAACATATTCCAAAGGCATTTTCGCCAAATAGAATTGAGGCCATGCAACACCACTACTACTCTTCGTTGGAATCACGTCAAACTCGTCGTTTACGCGAAGAGGACTCTTCGTATTGCCATACTCAATGAACATCTTATCGTTGTGATAGTACCCTCCCGTTCCTTGACCAGCACTATCTACGATCCTTTTAAGTACACCATTTGAATCGATTAGGACATACATACTCTCATACTTACCTTGAACGCCCAAATGTATTTTGTCTGGACTTGTGCTTGATGCTAAAAACGATCCGTCGTCAAACACACCCAGTGGCGACAACCTTCGATTGGATACATAATCCGAGCGATGAATGCTGCGAATCTGCCCTGACGAAGATAAGTGAAGAACTCTCACGGCTGAGTCTGACGGAGGAACGAACGGCTGACCATCGATCTCAGCTACGCCCAACTGTCGCACTGAAAACAAGCAGCCACCATTCGGGTCTCTTGTAAAAGAATCGAGGAAGCCCTTACCGACGTATACTCGTTTGAGCCAAATCAATTGCCCCCTTGTTGAAAGTTTTGCGAAGTAGAAGCTTCCTGCTCTAGCATTCTCTCTTGAGATCACGGAGTCGCCGATTTTGATAACGTGGTAAGGATCAATAATCACGAAGGCCTCTCCTTCTACATCGGGAATAACCAGGACGCGGCTAGTTACGTTTCCACCTTCATCCTGAAGAATTGGGAAGCTCCAGTCGATGTGCCCAATATGATTTGCTCTGCTAACTAATAGACCAAAGAGAGGAGATATGAACTCCTGAGTTCCTCGGTACGTCTTGTGTTGGAACCACGTCACTTCGTACCGAGCATTCGAGCCATCGCTCACAACGCCTTCGTAATCACTATAATCTTCGTGATTGTCAAAGCCGGATTTAGTGAATGTTCTAATCAAACCGGTAGAATCAACGAACCAGTGGTGTAGATCAAAACTGTCTGTCGCGTTATAGATCCAACCGCCACTGTCCTTCTTATACATGGGATGCGATCCATATACATGAATACCTCCGGAATCGTCTACAGCGGCTGCCTTTCTCAGATTCAAAATGCCCGGGTGTTGTGCTAACCACTTGATCCTACACATAGAATCAAGCTTCATAGCGAACGGTATGAGGCCTGCCCCACCGCTTGAAGTGATCGCCGAGTCTCCAAACATGAATGGCTCGTATCCCCTCCCTGTGAAGTAGATATTCCCGTGCTTATCAATGTTGACTCCCTGAGAATATGACGTCAGGTCAACTCTCGTTTGGAACATCGCAGGGGAACGTCGCGATTGACCGCGTGGCTGAACTCGGAGTTCTGCAACGTTAGTAGGGCTATTTGGGATCTTCCACTTGTATGACCTACCCACTACTGAGTCTGCAATGGTAGTCCACGGAATATTGGGACCTAGTCGATACGCAATGCGGACAGGTTCGCTGCTGTCACCTCCCACCCAAGAGAGGTCGACGGTTTCGCCGATCCCTAACGTGTCACCAACTTTCGGTGACATGAGGCTAATCACGGGATACGGAGACCATCTTTTTTCATCCTTAGCTGCATCTGCATACACAATGAATTCGTACGGACAACTCTCGGTGTTCAACGTGAACTGGCTATAGCACCACTCGCGATCCTTTCGCGTATATGCCACGCGTAACGAGATAGAATCGCCTTCTGCAATTGAGAATGTGGTCGGTTCGATCGTGAATTGATCGTTTGTCGAGAATATTCCCTTGACCGTAAGATTGCCCCGCCTAGCGATTATCACAATCGTCGTATCACGACGTACTCCAGGCACACCATCGGGAAAGGACACTATGAATGGTTCATGTCGTACGAGAGGCAACACCGTAGGAGGTACATGGTACATATACTTCGTAGCGCCGGTCGATGCCTCGACTGTGACATTTCGATACGAGCTACTACAATGATCGGGTGAGACCCATTCGATTGTGCATCCATTCGTACGCTGAGCATGAGTGAAGACCTTGGTCAGAGCTGCTTGTAGTTCAGAATCCGAACTTGATCGTAGTCTAACAGAAAAACCACCCGACCGTCGACAGAGACTGTCGATACCATTATAGAGGCCGCTTCCGATGTCGACGAGATACACAGAGCAATTCACATTAAGAGCCTGCAAGGCAAGATCACGGATGTACTTTGCATTAAGACTTATTCGGATACCACTATTCGCAATGAGAACGAGTATCGGCTTGTATCGTGCAGAATCTGATGCTTTGAGGAACTTCTCAACTCCACTTGGTCTTTCATGGCAGTTCTGAAAGATCACGAACTCTCGTAGCATGGCTCGTAAGGTTGTAGTATCCGTTGTGTACTGTGGAGCGTTTCTCTCCTGAGAATATCTGCAACTGCCAAGCAAGACTTCACTGGAGTCCCTAATCAACCCCTCTCCTACTCGAAAGAATATCTCCTGCTTAGACGATTGATATACCTCCGCTACAGGCTCAAACATGAAGATACCCGCCGATACTCTCTTAGGCAATGAAGACTGATCACAACTTCTGACACGTGCCGATAGGACTCTCTCATCTTCCTGTAAGGTTAAAGACGCCCCATCAATTGCCACAGGCCGATGGCTTGTATCATACCCATGAAGTTGGGCAGATACACGAGGGAATCTAGAAAGATCGAAGTCTGAGAGATGGAGAGTCTGACTCAACGCATTTATGGAGCAGACTATTGTCAAAAGGAAGGTGCTGAGTGCAAGGTATATCATCGAGAATTCCTCCTGAGCACTACTTCTCCACTTCGTTGAAGCACTCGATACTCAGGCTGGCCGTCAATACTGCTGGCATCGACGACGATTCCCTTTATGATCGGATAAACACCTGCCGATTTTAATACTTGAGCAACGGCCTCTGCGCGCTCATTTGCGATCTGTTGATTCCGTCGAGCGTCACCCACATTGTCTGCATAGCCAAACACTTCGACTACGTCTTCCGAACCTACCGTGCGAGCGAACTGTCCGATTGATTCATTCTGACGACTATCGAGGTTTGTTGTGCCGATGGGAAAGATGGCAAGTGTATGCCTACGAACGGCAGGAACACTGTCCTTCATTCTCGTTTGCTCAATGGGTATAGTTCGTTGCGCCTTTGTCACTCTCGCGAATTCATCCGTATAGTTCACAGAAAGTACGACCGCTTCTTGTTCACGCAAGATCCTACATTGTTCAGATGTAAGGCTCTTTTCATACGGCTGATCTGGTCCGAAATCGAGATCGCCGATCTTGACGCTGATCGTGCCTGGCTGTCGAACAGCTTCGCCATAAACTGAAGCCTTAGCTATCCCAGTTGATAGCAGGACTGTATCAAGCAGAGAGATTGGCCTCACAATGGAATAGTCTGTTGACGTGATCGTAACACGTCGGTTCTCTGCATCCCCTGCTGCTGTGCCGCGGCGTGCGGCCTTCAACGGTAGATCTTCGGCTGTCACACGTATCCGATCCCGTTCGATCTTCCACACTGTCACCAAATAATCGCGTACGACCTGTGCCCTACGAAGAGCAATCTGCGGTGAAACCAGATCTGCCCCTTCCATAGAAGTAGCACCCGCTATTGTCACAACTGCGCGACTGTCCTGTTGCAAACGATAGCCGATAATGTTTAGCATTGAGCGATGTGCTTGAATAGGAGTCCGCATGAGCCTAATGCTGTCTGCAAAGGCTGCAGTTGTCTCTCGTCCCAACCGAACATAACGGTCAGGGATCACTTCTTGTCCGTCGTCAAAGTAGATCGTGTTCAGCAAAGGCGTGTAGTGTTGTACGATCGTCGTTGATGTTGATATCGACACCTCTCCATCGCCAGCAATGTCCGCTGGGTATCCATCAGGGATGAATAGTGTGTCTGTGCGAGTATTCGTATGAATAGTGATCGTTAGCGTATCCTTGGTAAGAATCTCTTCTCTGATACTCTCAGTTCCTTGGACAAGGACAGATTCTACGATCCTTCGAGATCTACGAATCACAGTGTCTATGACATCGCGGTCTTGACGCTCATACATCATCACAGGTGGAATGGGCATCCATGCCAAGGTAGCACCAATCCTCACGGCGTTATTTTTCCAGGATACTTCATCAACGAGATTTGTTAGCCCATAGGAATACAAGATCTCAGGCGATAGCACTACAGTGGCACTGGTGTTGAGAGGAAGATCAATGCCAGCGCCTATCAGAAGAGAGAGCCCGAATGCTCGTGCATTTGGGATATCAGCGTTCGATACTTCGTTTTGAGTGCTCGATCCGTTGGGGAACACTTCGTCCAGTGGTTGTATGATCTGCTCTGATTGCGAGAATGACCGCCTCACAGCAAACGTTGCCTGAAGACCCCCCAAGATCCACACTGGAGACGCGATCGAATATTTTAGAAGGGGCTCAAAAACCACATCATTCAATGAGGCATCAACTGAATGTCTGAATACGCCCGGGCGGTTACCAGAGACGACTGTTTCTTCGTCTCGAGACAGAATCTGGTTGGCAATGGAAAAACCAGCTCGGAGAGTCAACCGAAAGTTCGAAACGATCGGTACATCCATTGAGACACCGGCGAGGAATCCATTGCCTGAGCCATCAACATAGGCCGGACAGCAACTTGGGACCCCAGGGAATGCCCGAAAGTCAGCATTTGGCAGAAGAAAGGCCGCGTTCATCCAAAGTCCATACCCCACTCGATCTTGGGCATGAACAGTGATTGCACTGCCGACCACCATCATAATTACAAGAACTCGTCGACAGTACACGCAAATCCCCCGCTACAACACTGATATGTGAAGAGGCCTTATCAGCAAAGGTACGGAGGGAATAGCATCGGACTTTAGCCCGATGTCGAAATGACTTCACTCGCTTCGCTCGTAATGATGAAATGACGGTATGACGGTATGACGAAATGACGGTATGACGGTATGGCGGCATGACAGATCGTCACAGCGCCATCCCGGGCGTGTTCGAGGGACGGGAGCCGGTACAGACAGTGCAGTCATTTTGTCGTTACGCCATTTCTTGATAGGTCCCTCGTCGCTCCGCTCCTCGGGATGACGCCGCTCGCCTGGATTGTTTACAAGAGAAACGCGAGCACCATCATGGATGGTGCTCGCGTTTCTTCATTTAGACGTCGAGCGAAGTCTGCGTCATCCCGAGCGAAGCGAGGGACCTCGTTCGACAATTCAATGAGCACCGTCATCCCGAGCGAAGTCGAGGGACCGCGTTTTAGTACGAAACTCATCCCCCGTCCCCTTCTCTCACGCTACGCTAGAGAAGGGGTGCCGGTTCGAGTGTAGTGCCTGCACATTGGTGTTCACTTGTTGCATTCAAGAACAAACTCAGCGTTGCAGCCTCGAGTGACAAGGAATAGTCCTGGAGCGATGGCATTTCCGAAAAGAGAATAGTCTGTCACATCATGAGAGTCTTGGACGATTCCGCCGATTCCAGAAAGCAGATCTCTGGTCGAACTACGTCCATTGATGCCAAAGAAGCGAGGCCGTAAGCCTTGATCATTAACATCCGCGCCTCGAAGGATCCGTGTTCCTCCGTCTTCGATCGAGATCGGATCCCCCACTGAACAACCGAGTGTTTGTGCCATTGCCTCAGCACGAGAACGTGCGTCTTTGATCGCCTCACGTCGAAGCGTGTCGTTGATTCGTTCCGTACTATCAAGATGGAAGGAGATGCCAACAACTGTGAGTCCGTGTATTGCCGTTAATCCCGTCACAAGACTATCGATCTCTGGTAACCTCTTTACATGAACCGATACAGCGGTCATCGCCCTCCAACCACTGGAGGAATCGAGCTCGTGGTTGTTCGGTCCTGTTCGTCGACGAACCAAATGCTCCGATACATCATAGGTTTCAGAACTTAGGTCTGTTGGTGGTACGTTGGCTCGCCGACAATAGGATTGTACCAACAGCATGCTTGAATCGAGGGCAAGACTTGCTTGCAATGGTGTTGAACGTTTGCACTCCACATTCAAACCGACGAATGCCGACGTGGGCGTCACAAAGCGCTTGGCCTCACCAATGACCTTTATGGTGCGAACTGATGGGGTTGTACACGAGGTCAACAGGATCACGGCGAAACAGGCGATGGGTTTGATCATGTTCACCTGACGAGGGGTTGAAGCGGCTATTTTATATTGATAGGTGTTAAAATGCACCATGATAAAAATGACCACACGCTCCCTCCTCCTGCTTACGGCACTGGCATTGTTCGTTCCGGGCCTGCCCCTTATCGCTACCACATTGAATGTTGGTGTGGGCAAGACCTATCCAACGATCCAGTCGGCTATTGTGCAGACACAGCCGGGTGATACGGTGCTGATACATCCGGGGACGTATACCACGTCGACCTATATCGTTGAGAAGAAAGGCACGTGGGAAAGGCCGATCGTCATCGAGGGTGTCTCGCAGGATTCTGTCATCATCAGTGGTCCGTCGTCCTCCATGCAGTTCGTTGATTGTTCGTACCTCACTGTGCAGAACTTCACAATGCGTGGTCAGAAAGGCAATGCCTTGTTCTTTGATGACGGAGGCACGATCGGAACTCCGTCTGAAACCATTATCGTCCGCAACATTGTGTTTGAGGATATGGAGGGGGCGAGCAATGTGAACACAAATTTCTTAAAGATGGCTGGAGTGAATTTCTTCGGTATCGAAAACTGTAGATTCGATCGTGGTCCCGTTAAAAGCCTTTGTATTGACCTCGTTGGCTGTCACGGCGGATTCATCTACAATTGCCTTCTTCGCGGCACAACAGACGGAGGCATTCAGGCCAAGGGTGGTTCACAAGACATTGATATCATTTCGAACACCTTTGAGAATTGTGGTGACAGAGGGATCAATATTGGCGGATCAACCGGACTCCCCTTCTTCCGTCCAGCAGACGCCCGATACGAAGCCGTGCGCATCCATGTCTACACCAATACCTTTTTGGGATGTCGTGCATCCATTGCCTTTGCCGGTGCCGTGGGTTCTTGGGTGGTGAATAACACCATCGTTAACCCAACAGCCTGGCCGTTTCGCATTCTTCAAGAGAACGTGGATACATCTCGATTTATGCCATGTGGCAAAATCTCCATTCAGAATAATATCATCGTTTTTCGAAACACACTCAATGCACATTTCAATGTTGGGCCCAACACTGCGCCCGAAACGTTTCTTGTTTCGCACAACCTCTGGTACAACTCAGATGTGCCATCACGTTCCAACGAGAACATCGCGCCAGTTGTAGAGAGCGCGTCTATCTATGGCGAAGACCCACTCTTTATCAACCCGACAACTGACTTCTCGATCAGCTCGATTAGTCCGGCAGTAGGTAAGGGGCAGATCAGCGTAGGCCCCGCACAAGATAAACGCAACAAACGTTATGTATCGCCCCCTAGCATCGGAGCATATGAGGGGGCTACCGTAACCAGTGTGTTTGAGAACGTCACGAACGAACATCGATCCATCACACGCACCACCACCGGCTTCATCGTGCGACTCCCAATTGATGGACAACGCAGAACATGCGCACTCTACGACCTACGCGGCCGACTTCTCCGTCGGATCGAGCTTAATGGCGGTGAACATCACGTGCCGGCAGGTTTGCAGGAGTTCTTGGTGGTGGAGTAACTCGTATCTTTCCGACATGCAAAAACACCACACATTGGTCTTCGTAGCATTGGTCTTTGTCGTTCTCGGGTGCGAACCGGGGATGATAACCTATCAAAATCTACGAACGTTGCAGAAAGGCATGACGCACGAACAGGTGGCGCGCGAGATCACCAAGAATCCGAAGAAGAGGGACACGATCTTGGTTGGTGGACAGTCGTATGTGATCGACGAGTATTCCATCGTCACATTACAATATCAATCCACATCGTACTACCCGTCTAGTACGGGAAATGTGGCGGCCGGCACGTATAGAACAGAGCCAATCACCACTACCACAGACATCACAAACATCTTTGTTTGCCTCTTCGAGAAGGATAAGCTTAGATACTGGGGTATGATCGGCGACTTTTCGAAGTCTGAAGACGATGAGATGCAACGAGTTGCACCGTTCGTTCATGACCTCTTTTTCAAGGAAGCTCCCTAATGAAGATATTCTGTATTGTGATAGCACTGAGCGCGACATCGTTGTTGTTTGTTTCGTGCGCATCTTCAACCATGAGTCTTTCAGAAGCGAACAGACTTCAAAAGGGTATGACTTCTGCCAGCGTTAGCGAGGTGCTATCAGTTGAGCCGAGGCAGACCGTGACGTTTGCAGTTCCTCAGGGGTCGAACAACACGATCATCGCCATGGTGTTTGAAATGTCAGTCGGTCGTACGAGCAGTGATTTCTCTTCGTTGTTTGTAAGTAAGCCGAAGTCGGATTACATCGCTGTTTTCGAAAACGACAAGCTCTTGTATTGGGGTCACCCATATGAGTTCAATCGACATCCAGATCCACGCCTAAACGAAATCGGCAGGATCGCCGTGGAAATGACGAAGTGACAGTATGAATGTCCTTTTCACGTTCTCTACGATCATGCTCGCCACTCTGATGGCGTCTTGTAGCAGTCAGAATCAATTGTTGTATTCGGATATCGACAAATAGAGCTGTATCCGTTTGTCGTAGATGATCGAACGATCGCCAGTGGTGGTCCTCTATGAGTACGAAAGACTTCAATATTGGGGCTTTGGTCCCGACTTTAAAAAGTGCGAGGACGACAGAATAGCCGCTCTCGGTGTGCGTATTACCCAGATATCAAAATCCAACAAATGGTGAAGTCCTTCCCTATCTTCCTCTCCATTGCAGTTGTTGCTACCTCATGCAAGACATACTCCTTTGCAGAAGCGGAAATGATCAACAAGGGCATGACAGCATCAACGGTACTTCCCTTTACATCAATTCGCCCAACGATAGATGTGCCATTTACCGTTCCGGGGCATACCACTAGTGACTATCGTGTCATGATGTTTCCTCAGGTGATCGGATCCAAGTCTGCGGAGTTCTACGTCGTGTTCGAAAGTGACAAGGTCATCTACTAGGGTCACCCATACGAATTCAAACGTCACCCCGACCAAACCCTCAACGACATCGGCAAGGCAGCGTATGTAGCCGTTCTTAAGAACTAGAAGTAGAATTCTCATGAGATATATAACATTTCCATTCGCGATCGCACTCTTCACGCTGTCGATGAGTGCGCAGACCATCCAGAAGATCTCGTTCGACGACAGAGATAGCACCTTCGGACATTACCTCGTTGTAGAGCCAAGGGAGCGTGACTCCATCGCCGGTGTACTCATTCTATTGGCTGGTTTCGGACAACAAGCCGAGGACACGCCTCCGGAAACGAAGCTCCACAACGTCGCCTATACCAACAGGCTCTTGACGGTATTCTTCGCCTGTGGCAACAAGCTCTACGCAGATAGCGTTACGCAAGGTCGCTTAACGTCAGTGATCAGTGATGTCCGAAGGCGATACTCCGTCTCACCCGACAATTTTGTGTTAGGGGGCTTCTCCGCCGGTGGAATGATCGCAATGCGGTATGCGGAACTCTGTGCCGAGCACCCGGAGAAGTCACCGATCCGTCCGGCTGGAGTGTTCACAGTTGACTCCCCCATCGACATTTTCACAGTCTATGACTTGTTGGAGCTTGCTTTGAAGAACAAGTACTCCGATCTCGCCGTCGAGGAGGCTCAGCGTGCGATTAACTTCATCAAGAGTGACTACGGCATACCAAGAGAGAACATCAGAACATATGCCAAGCTCACAGCCTTCAGTATGGATCCTTCACTCAGTCAGAACGAACGTTACCTCGCAAACATCGCCGTCCGAACCTATCACGACGTGGACATTGCCTGGCGTATCATAAACCGCAACCAAACCGTGCATCTCTCGAACTACGAAGTAACATCTGAGCTCATCAATCGCCTCGTCTTAATGGGCAACACCCGCGCCGAGTTCATGCAGACATATCAAACAGGCTACAGATCTAACGGTCAACGTCATCCCCACTCCTGGTCCATCGTGAATGAAGTGGAGTGTATACAGTGGGTAATTAGACTTCTTCACTGAAAGTCAATACGCAACAGACCACAGCTAGGACTGACAATTCGCTATTCGCTACTCTTTATTGGTGCTTCCATTTGGCTAGTCGCCCCATATCCCCGATCTTCCAAACATGAATCGTTCCTTGCTGTCAGTATCGCTCGAGGAGTTACGCAGGGAGTCCGTGGCGACACTGCAGGCACGATTGCGCTCTGTGGCACCACCGGAGCAGACGGGAGAGCAGCTTACGGCCTGGGATGATACCGTGCAGGCGCTAAGTGATACGTTCGCTGGTTCAGACCACGATGGGCATCTCTTCTTTGAGTTTGATGTGCCGCGACTTGCGTCACGTATTGACGTGGTGGCCGTCATCAAACACGTTGTGTTTGTGCTTGAATTTAAGACGGGTTCGGGCACAACATCTTCTGCGGCGATGGACCAGGTAACCGACTACGCGTTGGATCTGCGATATTTCCATCGACCATCGCATGACGTAGTGCTGGCTCCATTGCTTGTCACAGAAGCTGGGAAGGCAAAACCGGTGGTCCGCTTCGACCCAGTGGATGAGCGAATGCTAAACGTGGCTATTACATCTGCTTCGCATTTGCGCTCCTTCATTGACCTCGTACTTGGTTCTTCATCTGGCCCCAACATCGATGCTCAAACTTGGTCGAAAGGGGCGTATGAGCCTACACCGACGATCATCGAGGCTGCACGTGCGTTGTATCGTAGACACAACATAAGCGAGATCACAAACAGTACCGCAGGAGAGGGTGCGCTGTCGAAAACGGCATCGTCGCTGATCGATGTCATACATGCGACGAGGTCCCGGGGCGAAAAAGCAATTTGTTTTGTCACCGGTGTACCCGGTGCAGGCAAGACACTTATTGGGCTCGATCTTGCAACAACTTCCATCGACAAAGAAACAAAGCAACACTGCGTGTATCTCTCCGGTAATGCCCCACTCGTAGCCGTTTTACGCGAGGCGCTGACGCGTGATGCTGTTCGGCAGGCTAAGGAACGAGGTGAGAGGAAGACAAAGAAGTCGGCTGAGCATAGCGTTAAGTCCTTTATTCAAAATGTTCACCACTTCCGTGACGAAGGAGTGCATTCCGAGGAGCCTCCTGCAGAACAGATCGTGGTGTTCGACGAAGCGCAGCGTGCGTGGAACAGGGAGATGACGAAGCGGTTTATGTCGAGCAAGAAGGGCGTAAAAGACTTTGATCATTCCGAGCCCGAGTTTCTCATTTCCTGCATGGACCGTCACCACGAGTGGGCAGTGATAGTTTGTCTGGTTGGCAATGGACAAGAGATCAACCGTGGGGAGGCCGGCATTGCGGCGTGGCTTGAGGCGTGTAGATCTCGCTTCCATAACTGGAAGGTGTATGCGTCATCGCATCTCGCATTGAGTGAGAGTGGAACACACGAGCCCCTTGAAGATCTTACTCAGCGCGGCGTGTTTACACACATGCCTGCGCTCCATCTGTCTGCATCCGTGCGGTCGTTTCGTTCCGAGTCTGTGTCCGGCTTTGTAAATGCGCTTCTTCGTTTCGACACCGAGGCATCGACGCTACTTGCTCAAATACAGAAGAGCTTCCCCATAGTCGTAACACGCGATGTTGCTGCTGCCAAGCAGTGGGTGAAAGAACGTGCTCGTGGTAGTGAGCGGTATGGGATACTCGCATCGAGTGCTGCGCAGCGGCTCCGTCCCTATGCGATAGATGTAACGTCAAAGATCAACCCCGTACATTGGTTCTTGAACGCCAAGCAAGATGTACGTTCCTCATATTTTCTTGAGACTGTTGCAACAGAGTTTGATGTGCAGGGATTAGAGCTTGACTGGACATGTATTGCATGGGATGCAGACTTCCGTCACGCAAATACTCGCAATGTTTGGCAGCAGTTTTCATTCCGAGGCGACCGGTGGACAAACGTCAAGCACCCCGATCGTCAAGCCTACCAATTAAATGCCTACCGCGTCCTCCTCACCCGCGCCCGCCAGGGCATGGTAATCTGCGTCCCCCACGGCTCCGAGCAAGACATTACCCGCAAGCCCGCGTTCTATGATGGCACATATAAGTATCTCCGTGACATTGGGGTGAAGGCGGTATAGGGGGCCAAGTACAATGGGAAGGTTCAGTTATTGTTGGATCAGAAGGATTGCTTTAGTGCGTTCCATCCAGAAGGACCTTGTATCTCTAGACGAAAACAATCGCTCGACTCCGCTCGGGATGACGTTCTCTGTTCGCTGTTCGCTGTTCGCTGTTCTCTGTTCGCTGTTCGCTGTTCGCTGTTCGCTATTCGCTATTCGCTATTCGCTATTCGGCCTTTCCAATACACCTTCCTTCCCTCCTCCAGAATCCACGCTACTTCACCGGTACCCGGCACAAGCATGCCGTTCATGCGGATGTAGTTACTCCATCGGCCTTCCCAGGGGGTGGGGATGGTCTGACTGTTCACTTCCCTGCCGCGGTCTTCGGCTCGGATGGTACTCATGAGTCCGTCTGGACTGAATGTGACGGTGAGGGTGGCAGTTAACGATCCGTTTTTGAAGGTCACACGGGCAGAGGTGTCGGTAAGGGGCTGCCATGACGCCCCCTGACTCGGCAACATGGCGGTTGGGTACCACGCGGACTCCGCACACCACCGTAGATACTCGCCGTAGTCGAAGGCACTGCCGGATTGTTCCATCATGGTGATGAGTCCGATCACTGAGGCGTGAAGGAGCCCCTTGCCATCTACAAAGGCATCGTGGACGTGTGCCTTGATGCCGGGGAACATAGCAATGCGCGCGTCCCAGATAAAACCGGGCTCACGTGTGGAGATGTATTGCTTTGAGGTGAATGGTACCCACTTGTCTTGCGACATGTCCATCTCTCCCTCATGCTCGAGGTAGACCTCGCGTATGATGGGCTGACCAGGCACAAGCACCAAACGCAGGTATCGCTGCACACATGACGGAAGACTGTCAAGCTCGTGTGGGTCATACGTTGCGGGAATGGGGCTCTGCATTGTTCCATAGAGCTTTGAGCGCAACGATTCTGTACGCGTTGCCCATCGATAGTATCCCCATGCGTAGACAATGCCGATGATGAGAGCAGCTACAACGACAATTGAGATTATGATCTTCAGCATAGCTCCTCCTGCATAAACACGCACGGGTGTGATGACTCATCACGTTCAACTGGTGGTGAAATCTACGTCGACCCGGAGCAATAGCCCATGACATCTGTCACGTTTTAAAGGAACCACGACACGAAGTGGAGAGGTAGGTACGAGTGGAATAACCGTGGAGGCCACCCGCTAACGCATGATCAAGAGACTCTTGGTCTCACTTTGCGACCCAACAATTATGCGATAGAAATACAGACCGACTTCATGGGAGGATGCATCCCATGTTGCAGTGTTGTGACCTGCCGGAAATTCCTTGGACGCTATTGTCTGCACAATTGCACCGAGTGCATTGTAGATCGTAATGGTAACGTGTGCAGATTCTCTCAACGTGAATTCAATGTCTGTCACATTAGTGAAGGGATTCGGAAAGTTCTGAGATTGAAGCAATGGAGTCAACTCGCTTGCGGATGTTTCATTTACCGTTGTTACAATCTCAGAAAGGGGGCGAACAAAGACACCCGCGCCATGCCAGAACTCGACGATTGATGCTGCACCCGCATATAGATTTCCTTTATGTATTGCTAATGCAGTAACCGACGAATAAGGGAGGCCATCATTAATAGACGTCCACGTTTTACCCATGTCAGTTGTCAGAAAGACTCCCCCATCAACCGTTCCTGCAAAGAGATTCGTGCCACTAACTGCAAGAGAGTTTACGGTCTTCCCAGATAGACCAGCCGATTCCGCGGTGTAGGTATCACCGCTTCCTGAGATACGAAACACTCCCCCGTTAACGGTTGTAGCAAACATATTTGTTCCAATAGCAGCCAGAGACCTAATTCTGTCCGTGGGTACATTGAATCTCACAAAACTCCAAGTCGATCCGTAGTTTGTAGATACAAAGACATCTCTATTTCCCCCCGCAAATATCGTTGTCCCTATAGAAGCGAGAGATAAGATGTACTGATATCTCATTTCTATCCCCATTCCGCCTTTAATTGGGCCATTGGCAGCGTTCCAATTATCTCCATAATCAGTGGAACGATACACACCAATCTGCGTTCCGGCGAACACATTTGCATCGTTGACGGCTAGGCTCCAAACATCACTGCTAGGGCCAGTGTTGTATGGACGCCACGAATCACCATCGTCGGAGGAACGGAATACGCCACCTCGTTGATTCGCAGCCTGCACGCGAAAGACTCCAACAAACAAGACTGAGTCTTGAACCGCCAAAGAGCTGGCATACTCAGTTTGAAGACCAACCTTTGTTGAACGCCAATTCACCCCATTATGTCGGTATGCACCCCCCTTGTCGGTTCCAGCAAAAAGATATTCTCCCCTGCTCAGTATGGAGCGAACTAAAGATGTGCCTGAAAATCCAATATTGGCTTCTGTCCATGAAGCACCTTGATCAGATGAGCGGAGGATTCCCTGGTTAGGCGTTGAGGCAAAAAGATACTTGCCATGCTCGATCAACGACGCAACTGTGGTGTCTGTCAAACCATTATTGGAAGGACTCCAGCTCGCCCCATAGTTTGAAGAGACATACACTCCCCTTGACCGTGTACCCGCAAACAGAGCATTACCACTTGCGAGGAGAGTGTTGACTGTAGTATCAGGTAAGCCATTGTCTACCGTATCCCATGTAATGCCATCGTCGGGCGAATGTATCACCCCCACCCCATTTGTTGCCGCAAACAGATGCGTTGCAATTTTCGCAAAGGATACAACTCTAGTTCTTGAGAGGAGACTTCCACTATCTGTCCAATCATTCCCCTGATTTGTTGATGAGCAAACACGATGAGTACCGGCATAGAGAGTAGACTCATGCGCCATAAGAGTTACGGAGTATGACATATTACCTTTTTACCAAGGTCCAGCTGTCGCCTTCGTTATCCGAGCGTAACACTAGGCCATATGATGTACCAACGAACAGATTTTCACCCAGCGAAGCCAAAGACATGACGTCCCCAACAGGTTGCTTGATTCCGCTTTTGAAATACATCATATCTAACATCTTCCAACTTGCTCCACTATCGGAGGAAACATAGAGTGAACCCGAACTAGCATCCGCGCCTGCATAAAGTTTTGTCCCAACACCTAAAAGTGAATAAATCCCATCTTCTGGCAGACCGTTATTAACGGGTGTCCAGCTATCACCATTGTTCGTGGAGCGGAAAACATAATTTTCTGTAGCTACGAAAAGATTCGAACCAACTTGCGCAAAGACACCACCAGCGTCTACGTATGGTCCGTCTACTGACACCCACTGTGCCAACATGCGAGAAGGTAGAAGCAGTGCGAAGGCAAGGAGCACAATAGAAACAACAACACGTTTCATGTCGACCTGCCGGAGGGATGTATGTATCAGTTATTCAAAGTATCAATTCGAATATATGGAATGTTCTGCCCGAGGTTGGCGAACATAGATGGCGTTGCGTCTCCAGCCCCATTATCCCTTCGTCTCTACGCCCTCTCTCGTTGTCCCTCGACTTCGCTCGGGATGACGTTCGCTGTTCTGTGTTCGCTGTTCTGTGTTCGCTGTTCGCTGTTCGCTGTTCTGTGTTCGCTGTTCATCTAGCCCCAAACAAAGGCGATGCCGATGATGAGAGCAGCTGCGACAAAGATGATGAGTATGACCCTTAGCATAGGTGCCTCTGTTTCAGTGAGGTCGTAGGTCGACCTCTATGACCGATTCTCAAACCTATCTATCCATCAGGAGAGTCTCAATGACATTCGTCACGTTCTTCGACGATGAAGACACTTACTGGAGAATACAATCATCACGTTTTGACGATATGTCACTTTTGACATATTTTGTGAGGCGAGCATGTACTTCAAAGAAAAGGTCATCGTTTGGATTCATGGTTCAGTAAGAACTCCACCGTTTTCGGCGGAGGCAAGGAAAAAGACAGGCTTACTCTTGCGGGTTCTGCAGCTAGGTGGCTTGATCTCAATGCCATTTTCGCGGCCTTTACCGATGATCGGTCGAAACTGCCATGAGCTACGAATCAATGACGGAAATGTGACATGGAGAATCATCTACAGAATCGATACGGAAGTCATACTTGTCGTCGATGTGTTCAAGAAGAAGACAGAAACACTTCCTACGTCAGTTATCAAAACATGCATCGCAAGTTTTCGATGGTATGACCTACAGGAGGATTGATCATGAATGATGTTCGAAAAAGACGACTAGAGTCTGCGGGGTTTAGAGTGGGCTCTGTTGCTGAGTTCCTTACCCTCACACCAAGTGAGGAAAAGTATGTCAACATCAAGGCTTCTCTTGTAATGGAAGTGTATACCCGACGGAAAAAGTGTCATCTCACACAAACGGAGCTTGCAGAACGAGTCGGTACAAGCCAATCTAGGATCGCGAAACTCGAAGCCGGCGATCCGTCCGTGTCTTTCGACCTCTTGATCCGTGTTCTTATAGCCCTCGACATGCCGGAGAAGGCCATCGTTGCAACGGTCGTGGGTAAAAGATCCCCTGCTTCGAGTAAGAGGTCTGGCTCACGGGCATAGAAAGAACACCGATCACATCTTCTCAATAGTTCTGCAGTTTCATGTAGCCACGTACGAATTGGATTCCACCGAAAACGACGGCACCCCATGCAACAACATAGGTTCCACCTCCGGTTGCAAGCACATAGGTTGCTACGGTAACGACAATCCCGCCTAAGAACCAGACGGCACCTTGATTCATGCTGCTGCGAGCTTCCTTTGCTTCAGAGGATGTACGGTAGTCCGAAACTCGTGCGATGACGGCCGAAGCAGATTCCTCGCTCAATCCGCGTTGAACTAGCTGCTCCTCGATCTTAAAAAGTGGAATTCCGCCATGCATCTGTTCTATGGCATAGGCAAAGGCCTCTTCTGAATCTCTGTCATGAACTGTAGGATCTGTTTCCATAGTAGCCCCCCGATTATCATTCGTGAATTGCTCATTTAGCCTCTCTCAAAATAGTTGAGAAAAGACACTTCAAGCGCTACAACTAATGAACATGCTAGCATGATCGCGATCACCGGCACCTACAGCTTTCGCTCGAGCGTACTGAGCGAATCAGACAAGTTTACTCCACTGACGTATGATGTTTGCGAACTCATGCTCGCTCTTGTCAACCTCTTGGATCGATCCAAATGTGATCATCGCCCGGTCATCAGATAGCCACTCGAGCAGGTTCGTGGGATCTGAGATCGTTGACCGTTCGGGCAGATCTTGGCGTTTCTTCGCACCAAAATGAAGGACAAGCCCCATACCCTTCTTCGACCTGACATGAAACGTTGCGAAGAATTCGGTGGTGCGGAAGCTGGGCACCTTCCACTTGATGCCTTCTTGAATCTTGGGATCAACGCCGAGTATGATCTCACGCACGCGCAACAGAACTTCCTTGTTAGGGTGCTCAAACGTGCGGAGATATTCTTCAACATCGGTTTGTTCAGTCATAGGTCTGTTCCAAGCGGACAATAGACATCGATCCTGACGCCAAAGGGATCGTCAACACAGCAGAATCGCATCGGCACATACATGGTTGTATCTCGAGGAGTCATTCCTATAGTTGCCCCTGCTGAGACAAGAGCAGCGTAGAGCACATCAACCTCAGCTGGAGACGACACTTCAATGGCAAACTCCGTATTACACGGATTACGATCTGTGGCGGTTCCGGCGGTGCTTGGGAACATCGTCAACCACGTGGATCCCATTCTCCAACCGTAGAGGATCTCATTCTCTTCTGTGTACTCGTGCGGACCGAACACTGAGGTATAAAATGCCACGGCAGCTTCAATGTCTCGCATGTAGAGCGAAACAAAACTCAGGCTCTTGATCGTGAATGGTTTGTGCGGCATATGAAGGTTGTTCAGTGACTTCGTTTGAGATCGATCACGCGACCGCTTGATTCGCCTTCCATGCCAACAACATCGTCACACGAAAGGAGTATGGAGTCCTTGTCAGCGAACTCAAAATGCAGCTGATTTGGTGACTCACCACAATGGTTCTGAAAGATGAGTGTTTTGATCGAGCTGTGGATCAAACGATACATCATTTGCTCACTGTTGTTCCAAACCGGGCGCTGCAAGGACAACATCCATTGGTTCTTCCTTTTGAAGACTTCGATCTTGAACTCGATCAATGTTTTCAGATCTGATGCAAGGGTCATGATCGTCCCTGCATATCGCCCAGGACCTACCTCGGCGATCTTCATAGTCTTGTTGTGATCACTGCTTTCCCAGCTACCGATCAGTCCCTTGATTCGAGCTGTGGGTTGTGTCGGTGACGGGATCTTAGGGGTGTTCGTCGCCGAGGTGTCGAGTTGCAGGGGCGAGTAGGAGATGACTCCCTCGGGAATACGCCGGAACCTGAGAACAAACTTCCGCGCCGAGCCACTGACCGTCACAACGATCTCATTGCGCGATCTGAACTGATACTCGATCTTCTGCCGGAAGTCATGCATCGGATTCTCAAAGACGATGATGTCCTTTGTCATCTTCGTACAAGCAAACGCCACGGCCTTGCCGTTGTTCTGTTTAACAACCCTAGCCTCATAGGTCCACGTGCCCGAACGTTTTGAGAGCGCGAGATCTTCGCTCTTGTGAATGCCCGTACCATGAGATGTCCCACTCCAGCCAACCAGCGACCCATCAGGCATAGATCGCCAGGCTTCGACCTGAGCATTCATGATCGACGCTTCCTGACCGTCAACGGTCACACTCCATCTGCCTACGAGTTGATGGATAGCGGACGTAGTTGTTGAATTGTCCTGTGCTTGAAGGTTCGGGCACAAAAGCAACGTGAGCAGAAGAAGTCTTGATCTCATTGTACATGCTAATTACGAAACGACCTCATGACTTCCTCCTGCGTACATTCGCACCATGTCAACTATGCTCCAACAGATCGACGATGCTATCCTCGGTATCCGCAAGCCTATGCTGGATAGACTGGTAGCGGAAATGCCCGCCGACCCTGAGCCATGGTGGTTGCAACTATGGCTCAATTTGGAACTGCAGTGTTCTCAACGGAATCTGCAAGGTGCACGGTCAGCGTTTGCTTCGTTCACTGCACTGCCCCCTTCCAAAAGACCGTACGATCTACACTACCGAATGGTGACGGGTTGGACGCAGTTCTTGGCGGAATCCACGGAGGTAGACGAGGCACTCGATTTGATGCAAGACCTCGATGTAGATACCATGACGGATGTTGGCTATCAGGCACGCGCACTTCGCACACTGGCACTCTGCGCAACGCAACAAGGTCGATATGACGATGCCCAAACACACGGTGAACACGCCGTTGCTCTTCTTGGCGCACTTCCCTACCCTGCAGCCTTGGGCAATGCCCTTACCGAGTTAGCTACGATCTATAGTCGAAAGGGGCTCCTAGCCGATGCGGTACGCATGCAGTTCAGGGCCTATGAAACGTTCACGACGTTGGATAATCCTATAGCGCTAGCGATCGCCATGTTAAATCTTGGTGTGCTGTATGGCGAAACGGGTAATCGCGAGAAGGCACGCACATACTTCGAACAGGTACGCACGATCGACACCGGCGCCGATGCAGAGAGATTTGCTACGTATGCTGCGCTGAACATTGGCCTATTGCACCTTGAGGACAACGATGCGACGCAGGCCATTCACGAACTGCTGGTAGCTGAACGCTTGAGCACAGACAAGAGCAAATGGTCAATGGCAACCGGCGCACGACGTGGGCTGTCCGCAGCACATCGGGTGTTGGGTAACATCGAACAGGCACGGTTGTGGCTTCAGAGAGCAGAAGATGCTCTTGCTATGGCTTCAAACGAACCGCAGCGGATAACTCATGTCATCGAAGAGGCTCGGTTGTTGATGTGCGAAGGTGATCACCAGAAAGCGATCGACATTCTAGAGCCAATTGCTGATGCGGCACGTCAACGCGCAGATGTGTCGGCTCTGCTTCGTTCGCTGGCAGAACTCCACGTTGCCTATGCCGCCACGCAAGCGTCCAGCCGTGCTTACCAGTGCTTGCTCGAGCGCACTCAATTGGAGACATCGGTCACGAATACGACAGCTCAACAACGACTAGCACTGTTCACAGTAGAACGTGAGCGAGAAGAAGAACGTCGCACCGCTCAACGCGAGCGAGATCTTCTTCATTCAGTGATGCCTGGTACGGTTGCAGAAAGAATTCTCTCCGGCGAACGCCGCATTGCAGATGTCCACACTGACGTCGCGATTCTCTTTGCCGACCTCGTTGGCTTTACCACGATCTCGGAAAACATGGAACCCAAGGAAGTGTTGGACTTCATCGAGCGAATCTTCACGCAATTCGATACGATCATCGAACATCACGGCCTCGTTCGGATCAAAACCATCGGCGATGCCTACATGGCTGTGGCCAATTTGCCAGACATGGTATCACAACCTGCGCATCGAGCAGCCCATTGTGCTATGGACATGATGAAGGCAATAACCGATGGAACCTATGGAGTTCGCGTGCGCATTGGTATGCACATCGGCACCGTAGTTGCCGGCGTTATCGGCGCTACGCGACCCATGTACGACATCTGGGGTGACGCTGTCAATATTGCAGCACGCATGGAGCAACACAGCGAACCCGGACGTATTCACATCAGCCAAGCGTTTGCAGAAGAGCTGCAGGGTTTCGGGGTTACGGAGCGCGGAACTATAGAGGTCAAGGGTAAGGGTATGATGACAACCTACTGGTTGGAGCGATTGTGAGGCCACTCAAACAAGAGCCACGATCAACGTACACACAAGCATCACCAAGATCACCGGTACCCACAGTCTTCTCTCGGGCTTGCTCTTGGAGACGGAATTCAAACCGAGTCCAAGCGCCATGTAGGTAACGGGCAACCAGATAGCAATACGAGACGGTTCTAGAAGGTCCGGACGTATGAGTCCAGCACGGGTAAGGACGATCGCAATAAAGAACGCAAGGACCACTGTTGAGAAAACGGGAATCAACCGTGCCTTCATTGGAAGGACATCAGGATATTTTCCCCCAAGTGTGAATCTCCCCCACGGAGCACCTAGGCCAAGCGCGATCTGAAAGCCAATGGTAAGAACGGAAAGTAGTGTAAAGGTACCGGCAGCCATTTCAACGATGTTCGACATGTATACTCCGTAACCGAATGATGTACGATTCAAAAATGTCATAACGTCATAATGTCATATCCCTCGACTACGCTCGGGATGACGTCTTTTCGACAAGGTGTTTTACGATCTTCCTCACCAAACTCTTCGGTAAGGGGCTCTCCACCGTAAATCGAATGGTTCCTTTACTCGTAGCAAAGGCAGTAAGTTCCTCAGAGAAAGCCGCTATTGCGCCGGGACCTGGAAAAAGCGAGCAATGGTTCTTTGCTGCTGCAAAATGGATGAGGTTCTTGCCGTTGAGTTTAAAGGTTGGAACACCGTAGTTGATGCACTCAACTGCATCAGGTACGAGAGCGCGGATGGATGAACGTATGTCCTCAAGAACACGCCGCTTATCTGCGTCAACCGTTTTGAGGTACTGGTCAATGGTAGTAGTTTTGGTTTCCATCTCACGATAATAACAACAACATGAATACAACTCCAACGCTTGCAACCATGGATGAACAAGTCACAGCGTCCATCCATCTTGTTATCCCAAGAACGGAAATGCAGGAAGAAATGGATCCTGCTATCGTTGAACTGTATTCAACATTAGGTGCTCAGGGGATCGGACCAACAGGCCCCCTCTTCTCATATCATCATCGTATGCCAACGGATACGTTTGACTTTGAGATCGGCGTGCCCATTGATGGCGCTTTACAAGAGACCGGACGTGTCAAGGTAAGCAAACTCCCTGCCTGCCGCGTTGTTCGAACCATCTACCATGGACCATATGAAGGTCTTGGCGATGCCTGGCAAGAATTCATGACAGCGGTTGATGAAGCGAGCTATGAGTTCGGCTCAACGTTCTGGGAACGATATGTGGTTGGTCCGGCAGACACGCAAGACCCGAGCCAGTTTCAGACTGAACTCAATCGAGTTCTGTGTTAACTCTCAATACCCGATCGATCTTCCTTACCATACCATACTCGAAGAATACTTACAGTTTGATCGAGTATGAGATATCGAACAACGTATGAGCCAATGACGATCTCTCGTAACTCTAACGCTATAGGTGATGAAACAAGTCGGGACCCTAGTCGTGGAAATTCCTCGAGCTTCGCAACTCGCTCGATCAATTCTTCGATGATACTGCTGTAACTCTCGGAATAGTGCTCGATGAGAAATATCCGGATACGCTCTAAATCAACGACCGCCTCGTGGGTGTAGACGCACTTCACCTGGAATCTCGAGGCAAGAGCGTCCCTGAATCACTAGCGCCACTTCGAAGCCATGTGTGTACATCTTCAGCTGGCACCACTCGACCCTTAGAAACGGATTCCAAAGCTTCGCGCGTTTGCTCCCATCGATGTCTTTCGGCCGCAGCGTGGCCCAGATACTCGCGAAGTGCCTGAATAATGATCCAGCTCTTGCTTCGATCCAACTCGCTCGCAAGAAGAGCCAATTTTGCATCAAGATCAGAATCAAGACGGACGCTCGTTGATGGCATGATGATTCCTTGGAAAAATGACTACAACTGAATACAATGTAATACAATGTAGTCAAATGTATCCCTATCGAGAAGACGCTTGTAGAAGGCGCTTGTAGAAATCGCTTACAAAGGCGCTTACAAAGGCGCTTACAAAGGCGCTTTAAGAAGCCGCTTAAAAAGCCTTAAAACGGAACATCATCAAAGTCATCCTTCGCACCAGCGCTTGCCGGCGTGATCTGACTGTAATCTGCACCTGTAGGTGTGGCTGTGCCTGTTGCAGGCTCAATGCGCCATGCTTCGAGGTTTGTGAAGTAGACGGTCTGGCCTTCACGGTTTTGGAAGGGGCGACCCCGCAAGTTGAAGAGGACCTTTACTTGCTGACCAACCTTGAAGTTGTCGAGCAAGGCACAACGATCCTGCGTCACCTGAAACTTGATGTGCTGCGGATAATTGCCATCCTGCATCTCGATCACAAATTCACGCTTCTTGAAGGTGTCCTTCACCTGCTGCGTGTCCATCACGACGTGCATCGTGCCGACTGCTTCGAATGAGTTTGCCATGTCTGTTCCTTAGTTACGGAGTTACGGGGTTACGGAGTTACGGGGTTACGGGGTTACGGGGTTACGGGGTTACTGTATTACACGAGGGAAGCTTGCGAGGACTTCGTCGAGTTTGGCGATGTCCCTGCCCCCTGCCGTGGCCATGTGGGGTTTACCGCCGCCACCGCCACCGAGTTCCTTGGCAACGATGCCAATCAGTTTGCCGGCGCTGTGGGTCTTGGTGAGGTCATCGGTAACAACACAGACGAGCTGGACCTTGTCATCGAGAACGCAGCCGAGAAGGCCAATGCCACCGCTCTTGAGCGATGAACGAAGTTCATCTCCGAGGTCCTTAAGTTGTTCTGCATCGGAGACTGTTACGCGCGCTGATGCTACACGTACATCGCCAACGGAAACGGCAGAAGAAACGATCGATGGGATGAGGGTCTTGAGTTCGTCAGTCTTGAGAGAGGCGAGTTCTTTTTCGAGCTGCTTGATGCGTTCTGCCTGACGTGCCATGTCATCGGACATGATGTCACGCTTGGCATCGAGCTCCTTGAGCCATGTTGGAATACTTCGTCCGGCAATTGCTTCGAGACGACGTACACCGCTTGCCACACTGCTCTCTCCAAGGATCTTGAAGAGTCCGATCTCACTGGTGTTCTGCACGTGTGTGCCTCCGCAGAACTCAACGGAAAACTTTTCATCGATGAATACCACGCGTACGTTATCGCCATACTTGTCACCAAAGAACATTTTTACGCCAGGCACTGTGCGTGCCTTTTCAATTGGCATGTCTTCTGTATGGATTGCAATGGACTCAAAGATCTTTTCGTTGACCATGTCTTCAACGGCTTGGATCTCATCGGGACGCATACGTTCGAAGTGGGCGAAGTCGAACCGAAGATGCTCCGGCGCAACCAGCGACCCCGCTTGTTGCACATGCGATCCGAGCACTCTGCGCAATGCTTCGTGAAGCAAGTGCGTTACGGAATGTTCGCGTTCGATGTCTTTACGACGTGGTGCATCAACCTGAGCTAGAGCAACATCACCAATTGTTGCATCAACATCCGTCTCGCAGATATGCACGATAGCGTCGCCGTGCTTACGCACGTCTTCCACGCGGAAGGGAATGCCCCCTATCACAATCTGTCCGGTATCTGCTACCTGACCGCCCATCTCTACATAGAACGGAGTTTCTGCCAACACGATGAGATTTCCTTCTGCGTGAACAACCGCTGATGAAGTCTCAGTGGCGTTATACCCAACAAAACGTGACATCGCATCGATAGAAAGTTTTGACGCTTCCTGGGCGTGACTCTTGCGCGCTGCCCGAGAACGTGTGCGCTGTTCCTCAAGATGTTTCAGATATCCGGCTTCGTCAACCGTGAGTCCACGCTCACGTGCGATCAGTTGCGTGAGGTCTAACGGGAAGCCAAACGTGTCGTATAGCTCAAACGCATCAGCACCACCGACAACACCGGAGGTTGTATCAACGGCATCGAAGCGTAGGAGCCCCCTATCGAGTGTTGCGAGGAAGGACTCTTCTTCGGCCTTGATGATGCGTTCGATAACGCTGCGACGTGCAATGAGTTCCGGGAACACATCGCCCATTGTTTCGCAGAGGATGGCAACGTGTTTCCAGAGCACGGGCTCTGTCAGACCGAGGTTGCGGGCGTAGCGAGCTGCTCTGCGAAGGATGCGGCGCAGTACATAGCCCCTTCCCTCATTACCGGGATGGGCTCCGTCGGCGATGGCAAAGGAGAGTGTGCGAATGTGATCGGCGATCACGCGCATTGCTACGCCATCCGGATGATCGAGTTCGGTGCGATAGCTCTTGCCACAAAGGTCTTCGGTGAAGGCGATGATCGGTTGGAAGACATCCGTGTCGTAGTTGGAGTCCTTCTTCTGCATCACGGCGCAGAGTCGTTCAAAGCCCATGCCTGTATCGACGTGACGTGACGGCAGGTCTTCCAGCGTACCATCGCTGGTGCGGTTGTACTGAATGAAGACGTTGTTCCAGATCTCGATCACTTCCGGCACACCGGCGTTCACGAGAGGTCCACCACTCAGGTCCGGCGTCCGGTCGAAATGGATCTCTGTACACGGACCACAAGGCCCCGTATCACCCATCTCCCAGAAATTGTCCTTTTCATCAAAGCGATGTATGTGCGATTCCGGCAGATACTTCTTCCAGATCTCGTAGGACTCATCATCAGTGCGATAGACCGTAGCGTGGAGTCGGTCCTTAGGTAGTTGAAGCTCGCTTGTAAGAAACTCCCACGACCACCCGATGGCTTCTTCCTTGAAATAATCTCCGAAGCTCCAGTTACCGAGCATTTCGAAGAGCGTGTGGTGATACGTATCGTATCCCACTTCTTCGAGGTCGTTGTGCTTCCCCGAAACGCGGATGCATTTCTGCGTATCAACAGCTCGTGTGTACTCCCGTTTCCCCGTTCCGAGGAACACATCCTTGAACTGATTCATCCCGGCGTTGGTAAAGAGCAACGTAGGATCGCCGTGCGGAACCACCGGTGCCGATGGAACGATGCGATGTCCACGTGCTGCAAAGAAGTCGAGGAACGCCTGTCTGATCTGTCGTGAAGTCATGATGCCGGTGTGATACGGAAGAACGAAACCACGAAAGTACGGCAGAGAAAGTTCTTTGTAAGGGGCTTGTTATCAACCTACCTCCGGGTAGGCACAGGACGGGACGGGCGAGGTGGGGCCTCGCCCCTTAGGCCCCTCGTTGGCTTTCTCCTTGGCTCATCCCCCGACCCCTTCTCATCCTGAGAAGGGGTGCCGTTTCGTGTCATCAGTCATTGGTCATTCGTCATCAGTCATTTGTCACTACGAGCGTAGCGAGTGAAGTCATTTCATGAGGTACTTTTGCTCCTATGATCGCTCCTTTCCTCTCCTCTGCCTCGGCCTTTGTGGCCACCTTCTCCAAGCCTCCCAAGGGATCGGAGGTGCAGAAGGTAGTGGTGTCGGGGGTGAATTCGGCAGAGGGGTGGAACATCCGCATTGAACGATTCACGGAAAAGCAGGCGTTCACGGATCCGGCGCTGAAGATCGTGGGCGACCCATCGTCGGCGCTGATGCCGTGGATGGAGAAGACCTTTCGTCAGGTCCTGGTGCAAACACCGGAAGCGGATCTGCAGATCCTTAGGACCTATAAAGGGGGCGATGTAAAAACCTCTACGAAACATCTGCCCCCTTCACGCTCACGATGGGAAGGTGTTGCTGCAGACCGCACAAAGCCAAAGATCCTCACTCCGGAACATGATGCAGCACTCCTTGTGGCGCTGGATCTGGCAACACCGGATGGGAAGATCAAGGCGGCCATGGCCGATAAATTTCGTCAGGTGAACCACCTCTTGAAGCGGGCGCGACCAACCACCTCTGAAACGACGTCGTACCGTATCGTTGATGCGGGTTGTGGCAAGGCCTACCTCTCGCTCTCGCTGATGTATGTGCTGCAACGCGAGGGTATCGATGTGCATCTGCTTGGCGTTGATGCAAATCAACACGTGGTTGACCACTGTACAATGGTTGCGCAGAAGCTTGGTCTGACAAATGCCACGTTCACCTGTGCTCGCATCGGCGATGTTATTCCAACGCAGGAATGTGATCTGCTGATCGCCCTGCATGCATGCGATACGGCAACCGATGAAGCAATTGCACTGGGCCTTGCGATGAAGGCCAAGAGGATGCTCGTTGCTCCGTGCTGTCACCATGAAGTGCAGAAACAACTCCGGAAAGAGTCGGTTCCGGACTATGCCCGCCCCCTCCTTGATGACGGGATCACCAAGGAACGTCTGGGTGATCTGCTCACGGACTCTGTGCGACGTGACATTCTTCGCGCTCTTGGCTACGATGCCCGCCTGGAAGAATTCATCTCCCTGGAGCACACACAAAAGAACATTCTGCTTCGAGCGGATGTTGTTGATACGAACGAACGCGACCGACACCAATGGGCCGATCGCGTTCGGATCATGATCGATGCATGGGGCGCAGCACCACGGTTGATGTCCATGGTTGAGCTGCCCTCAAACAAGCCCCCTATCGCATGATAAGCAAGGGGCTCCTCTGTTCATTGATACCATCAACGAATGTCACAATGTACATTCCGGATGATAGGTGTTGAACATCCAGCGTAGACGATGACTGACCTCGTGCCATGGCCTGCTCGGCAACCGTGCGCCCGGCAACATCAGTAATGATGAGTCGAGGAATGTTGCCGCTGACGACGTTGCCGAGCTGTACCATGATCGTTGATGATGTGGGATTGGGCGCCAGTGTGATTTTTGATGCCACCTCGTATTCATCACTAACACTGTTCACCGTTGCAGTAGTACGCTTGGTGATGTTGCCTCTACCGTCATAGGTATAGGTTGTTTGTTTGCCACCAGCATATCGAACACTGGCAATGCGGCCAGCAGCATCGTAGGTGTAGGTCTGAGACCAAACACTTAGTGTTGTGGCGAATACTGCGATGAGAATGATGAAGGTTTTCATGGTTGCCCCTTAAAAAACGATGAAATATTCGAGGATGTCTCGCGCCCAATCGGGCAGGTAGCTGCCACGATTGGATCCGCCAGCTGGAGCTCGTTTCCCACCAGGAACAGGTGCGGGCGCAGGTGCCGGTGGTGGTGTGGGTACCGGTGCAGGAGTTGGAGGGGGTGGGTTGTTGGTTTTTGTTGGCTTTGATGGCTTAGGTGTTGCGCTTGGACGTGTCCGAGTACGAACTTCACGCGCCCGACGCTCTGCCTGACGATCCAACTCGCGTTGTGCCTCATCGGCCTGGATGATGTCATTGATCGCTGCAGCCTTTGCTATTGCACGATCACTGTTGCGTCGTGACTCCTCGAGCCAGTCTGGTGCCGGCAGGTTTGCTTCGGGCGTTGCACCCGATGCATCATGAGCGTTGACTGGGTCGCCCCATGCATAGGCATAAGCGTTGAATGCACGTGGGTCTAGCTGTTCCACAGGGTCTTCAGTGGTGAATCTTCCTGTTGTGGCATCGTAAACACGTGTACCCATCACGTATTGTGAAGCTCCCGGCGTCCACGTGCCACGCTGACCTCCAAACTGAAACGGGATCTGTGTCTCACCATCCGATGCAAGGGGCTCTCCATACGCACCATAGGCAAATCGCGAAACAATGGTACCGTTATCATCACTCACTGCGACAACATTGCCGCTGGCATCATAGTGGAAATATCGATGCTCACCGTTGGCAACATTCACCATTCCAAACAATCCGTCTTGAGCAGTTGAGAGTACTACCCACAATTGTCCGTTCACCAGAACCGACTGTGTCAGACCACCTAGTGCGTCGTTGTGAACAACAATCGTGGAGTCGGCCCCGCTGCGGACACCAACAACTCGATCGTATCCATCCGTTATGAGCTGACCTACTGAAGGATGCATCGGCGACATGAGTGTATTTGCCGAGGAATACGTCAGTGTACGATCGTCATCCAACGGTGGTCCATCGAGATATCCTTGCGATTGAATTGAGGAGATCCTACCATCTGCAAAACGAGCGATCGTCATCGAAACTGTTGGACTCTCTTCGATCATCGTCAAGGCTCCTGACGCATCGCGCGTATAGCGCGTGGTCAATGCTCCGGAGCGTTGTGTTTCGATGATCGACCCGTTTGCATCGCGCTGAAGTGTGATCGTTGCCCCAGTCCAATCTGATATGGTCTTAACACGGAACATTGCATCATAGGTGTACGTGATGTTCTTTCCGGGTGCTACGCCGATGCTGGCTATAGTACCATTTGTGTTCCATGTTATCGCAACACCATTGGTCTGCGTGAGCGTGCCAGTTGCATCATACGCGCTCGTTGACCGCGTAGTGGACGTTGGGCGTCCAGCCACATCATATGTGTATGTGTGACGCAGGTCTGAAGCCCTACGTTGTTCAATGATGTTCCCCCGCTTATCGCGTCGAAGCAGAGTTACCACGCCCTGAGCATCGGTGATCGAACGAACTCTGCCTCGGAGGTCGTAATCATATGTTGTTGAAGAACCCGATGGATCTGTTCGTTTGGTGACCAAGTCCATTGCGTTATATGCATAGTTCCAAGTACCACCATCCGTATCTCTGCATGAGGTGATCCTGCCCAGCGTATCATATGTCATCACGGTGTTGACCGGACCATGCTGCCAGCGAGATATCTGGCCTGTTCTACCATATGTGAACGCCGAGAAACGTTGAGAAGCATCACGATAGTCAATCACATCGCCCGATGCATCAAATCGAAACGCTTCAGCACCGCCCGTTGGAGTGGTAACATCAGTGATCAGTCCACGTCCATCGTGTTGGAATTCCGTCATTCCTCCGGCGCGGGCAACATGTTTCGTAATGTATCCGTCAGCGTTGTTTGTATAGAGTTCTTTGCGACTCTCCGCATCGGCAATGGCAGACAACCATCCGGCATTGTCATATTCGCGCGACGTAACAATGCTCGAACCAACGTGTGTTGTAGTAAGACGTCCGGCATCATCGTAGTCAAACGTGACGGCATCACGACCGGCCCTGCTCATCCTCGTCATCCGGCCCGTGCGGTCTATCCCGTAGGTTGTGGTTACACTACCGGGACCGGTTTCACTCGATACCCTCCCCCAGCGGTCATACGTCCATGATGTTGAAGCGCCCATCTCATCGGTGTACTTTGTGACCTTCCCGTGAGCATCGTACTCAAATGAAACACTGGAGGTATCGGGGTACGAGATCTTTGTGACATCGCCTCTACCATTGGTGATAAACGTTGTTGTGGCTCCAAGTGCATTGCGCATTGAGGTGATGTGGCCGCTCGCATCGTACGTGTACATGGTAGTTGCCGACATAGAACGAGCCTCAGTGATGAGTCCGGTTTGTGTGTCTCGCGTATAGGTAAAGGGGCGAGTAGCTCCACCAATACCGGTTAACCAGCCTCGGCCATCACGTTCGAAGGTAATCCGTCGTCCTACTTCATCGATATGTGTTGTGCAGTCCCAGACAGTGGCACCGTTCCATTGTCGCTGACGGTACTCCCACCGCTCCACTCCGCCAGCTCCATGTCTGATACTGGCTGGTCTACCGCTTTCGTGCCACGTAAAGAGTGTTGTATCGCCCCCTGCTGATATGATCATTGATGGTCTATTGTTGACGTTGTAGGTAAAACGCATCGCAGTTGTGCCCGTGCCAATGGATGTTACCTGCCCACGCATATTCCATGTATGATCTTCCGCAACACCTGCTCCATCCACGTAGCGTGATGAAGAGCTGCTGTAGGTGTACGTGGAGGCACGACCTTCTGCATCGGTCTGTGCTGTGATACGTCCGCTAGCATCATACGTGTTGCTTACTTCAACAACACCTGCACCGCGATCCACGGACGTGATCTGTCCGGGTATTGCTCCATACGCATACGTTGTAGCAAAACCATTGCTACTCGTTACGGAAGCGAGTTCCTGGGCGGTTGAATACGCATAGGTACATGTCAGCGTTCCATTCGATGCCGTGATAATGCGACCTTGGTCGTTTGTTGTGAACGTGATCACATGGCCAAGCGAATCTGTTACACGAGCAAGTGACGAGCCATTCCATACGACATACACGGGCATAGCACCATCGTCGATCTTTGTTAACATCCCTTGGGCGTTGAACGTGTACTGCGTTAAACGTGTGGCATCTGTAAGGAGCCATCCGCCCTGATGGTCTTGTAGTGTGAGAACATTGGTACTCATGGATCGCAGTGTGTAGGTACTGCCGACCTTTGTGAACGCCGCTCTTTCAAACCCAGGCAGCTGGACCAAGTGTTCCGTGGGCGTAACGACCACAGAAGCATCGTAGGTATGAGTCCAGTTGAAGCCGAGGTTTGAGATAAAACCAGAGGTGATGCCCATTCCATCATACAAACGCTCAAAGCGCAAAGGACCAACTCCAAAATCTAGATCTGGATCTTCTCGCAAAACAAAGGTCCCGGTACGGGGCGATACAGGGTCCCCAAAGGTCGACGTCCAGATATGTGGTCCGTCTGTTCCGTTCACCGTATCGCCGTTTGAAGGGGGCATGCGCGGTGAAACAACAATGTAGTCATGACCCTTTGGCGTTCCCTTTTCACATTCTCGCCACGCAAAGCCAACAGCAGTGGCCATCGGCTGATTGCCTTTGACCGTCATGGTGAATGTTACAGACTGGCCGTCTGAGATGGTCTGCTCCGTATCCGGCGTCATGTCCCAGAATGTCTCGGAGTTCATGAACGGCATGACCTTGTAGCAACATCCTTTTGGAGCTGTGTAAGTGATACTTCCACTAGAGGTTGCAATAAGCAAGTTACCAGGTGAGAGAGCCGGGCGAGTGGTGCAATCCGTAGAAGCGAGCACGGTTTCATTGACCATGAGCGTTTGTGGACCAGTGATGTTCGCCTCGCTGTTTGCCTCAATCGTGACCTGGTGAGCCCCCTCCATTGTTGGAGTCCATGCTAGTTCAGGGATTGCCTCTAAACTCTGGCCCGCCCCAACAAAGGTTGACCCGGCCAATTGGAACATGATGGCCTGTGTGAGCAGATACCGCACAGTGATGGTCCACTGGACCGGACCAAGTGCATATACCGAATTCCTGTTCGTGAGTAGAAACCGCAGGACCATCTGGCGCCCCACGATAGCCTGCGAACTCCATCTTTTCGATGGCACTGCAAGTTCTCCCGCTTGTGCTGTGCCGGCCATTACTGACGTAGCAAGCAGGAGTGTCAAACAAATTCTCCCAATGATACTCATCGTCCCCTCCGGGTGTTTGTGATTTCGGAGGCGAATCTTGCACTTGCAGTAATGCGGCGCACCCGGACAAAAGCCGGACAAAGAAATGACTAAGTGACTAACTGACTAAATGACGGTATGACGGTATGACGGTATGACTATAAAGACGAAATGAATGTGGACAGCGAGTCGGATGCGGTGAGGCCGAGTTTCTTGCGGATGCGTTGGCGGTACTTTTCTATTGAACGTGGTTCCGTATTGAGCAGTCTGGCGATCTCCTTGGAGGAAAGGTCTATCCGAATGAGGGCGCAGACCTTGCGTTCGGTAGGGGTAAGGGAAGGAAAATGTTTAGACAGGTACTGAAGCGACTCACCATGGAGGTTGGATAGTTGTTCTTCGATTCCACTCCAGAAGATCTCAGTGCCGAGTGAAGCGTCGATGTCCTGAATGATATTTAGGAAGAGTTGCTTTGTTGGTTGATCGGCGATACGTGCTTGTACCCGAATCCTGCTTGAGAGATCGCGCAAACGAGCATTAGTCTCACCAATGGCTAGAGTAAGGTGAGAGAGTTCCGCGGTGCGCTTGCGGGCTTCAGCCTCGAGCTCAAGTGAGCGCTCTTGTTCTCTTCGCAACTCTTCCTGCGATCGTTCAAAACGGTGACGTTCTTCGATCGAGCGCAACTTTGAGGCAGAGTCGAGGTCAATGACGGCCCTTTCAGAAGAGTGGTAGCGCTTGTAGGCTTCAAGTGCTTGGGCGGCGTCTCCTACCGCCTCATAGGCGAATGCAAGCTCTCTGTTGATCTGATAGTGAAGTGTATGGATCGACTTTGGTTCAATGATCTGCCGTGCCTCTTCAAACAACGCGATGGCTTTGTGGATGTCATGTTCGGCATAGTCAGTCTCTGCATAGACCTGGCCGAGATTTCGTAATGCCACCGCACGTGAAACGTCAAGCCCATTGCGTCTGGCAAGCTCAAGGCACTCTAAAAATGCCTCTATCGCCGCTTGATAGTGCGTGGCTTTCTGCGTTGCATCAGCAAGGTTCAGTTGATCAACGCCAATGGACTCCCGGATCTGGATTTCTATCCGCGAGTCGATGTTATCCTCGGTACTCGAGTTGAGTTCCTTCAATGCGTCTGCGTAGGACTTCAATGCCTTGGAATAGCTTTTCTTCTTGCTATGCGTCATTCCAACACTGCGCAGGGCAAGGGCGGTCCGAGCCTTGTCTCCGCGTTGACGCATCAACACAACGGTCTTATTGAACCATACCAGCGCGTCATCGAACTCGCCGTGGTTGAAGAACACCATGCCGATGTTGCCCGAAGCAGCGGAGGCTACAGCTGTATTATTTAGTACCTCGGCATCTCGCAATGCCTGTTGGAGAAGATCCATGGCAATATCGAGATCTCCCCGGATCATCAGATATCGACCCAATTCTTGTTTGGTCCGCATAACCAGGTCGGCATCATCGCAGGCATCCAGTTCATGGATGAGCGGTTGCAACACCTCAAGTGCTTCACGTGCCGACTCTTTGCGTTCCAGTAGTTCTGCAAGCCGGAGAGCAGCACGTATCCAATGTGTCCGCCAGAGTGATCGATCGCGCTGAGCCCCCTTCATTCTATCTCTGGCCAGAGCCACAGCTGCTGCAAGGCTCTGAATGGCCGTTTCCTCGTGCACTTCGGCCCGGGAAAGGAGTTCTGTAAACCGCTCTGAATCGGTGGTTCTGGAGGGCATATCAGTAAACTACGCCTCATCCGAAAAAAATGTATCAGTGAAGCGCAACTTCTACCTCGCTAACACGCATAGGTTTTCTTCTTTGTCCATAGTTTTGTTACTTATGCGCACAACCCTCCTCGCCTTTCTCCTCCTTGTCGGTGTAGCCGTACAAGCCCAAGAACCACGGTATCGCGTTGACGTGGACCTCGCGAACGTCTTTGAAGATCGCATTCGGATCTCCATGTGGCCGCCGCGTGTTAATGCCGATACGGCCCTTGTGATCTTCCCTGTCACGGTGCCTGGCACCTACGAAGAGCACAAGTGGTGGAAGCTCGTGCGGAACTTCCGCGCTCTGGATTCATCACTCAAGGATCTTACGGTTCGACGTTCGGTCGACTCTCAATTCGTTGTGGAGAACGCTCGCAACTTGCGATTCATCTCGTATGAACTGGATGATTCGTTCGATGATACCACCAGTGGCATTGATGTGTTCGCGCCCGCAGGAACAGACTTTGAGGCCGACAGCATCTTTGTTTTGAATCACGGCGGCATCGTCTGCTTCGTTGATGGCAAACAACACGTGCCGTTTCAAGTGAACATCAAACATCCGAAACATCTCTTTGGTGGCTCTGCGATCAACATCGCTCGGATCTCTGATACGCTCGATACGTATCTGGCCGACACGTATGATCAGCTGGTGGATAGTCCAGTGATGTACTCCCTGCCAGACACCGCAACGTTCATGGTGGAGGGAGTTCGCGTGCTTGTCCATTGTGCTCATGCCGGACGTGACACCGTAGCTCCCGCCTATGCAAAGGAACTTGCTCGCCTGACCAAGACCATCGGCAAGCTTCTTCCAACGATGCCGGTGAATCATTATGCGTTCTTGCTCTATCTGTGGAAAGGTGATCGTACCAAGGTTGCCAACCCGGGCGGCATGGGCGCTCTGGAACACGGCTATAGCTCGTTCTACTTCCTTGGTTTCCAAAAGCGACCAATCGGGCTTGGAGAAGTTGCTGTCCACGAGTTCCTCCATATCCTCGTGCCGCTCAACCTTCACAGCGAAGAGATCGACTACTTTGACTTCCGCGCTCCTAAGATGTCGCAGCATCTCTGGCTCTATGAAGGCACAACTGAGTACTTCTCCACCCTCGCCCCCTTGCATGATTCTACAATCAAGGAGAATGCATTCCGCAAGGATATTGAAGGCAAACTCAAGGACATGGACAGACTTGGTAAGGACTTCTCCTTCACAGAATTCTCTCGCGATGTGCTCTCAACAAAGGGACAACAGCTCTACCCTATCGTCTATACGTACGGTGCCGTAAATGCCTTCTTGCTCGATATCGTGATCAGAGAATCGTCAGGGGGCTCCATGGGCCTCTTGGACGTGATCTATCGTCTCATGCAGGATTACGGTCCGGCTCGCCCCTTCCAAGATGACTCTCTCTTTACACTCATCGAACGTGTTACAAACGCCAAGGTTCGCGAGTACTGCGACAGATACATCAAGGGCACGGAACGTCCACCGATCAAGGATATCCTTGCACTCATCGGATGGGACTATACGGCAGAAAAAGTCTCCAAAGCTCCGGGCTTTGGATTTAAGGGCGACTTCAAAATGTTTGACGGAAAGCCTGGGCTCGTACTCAGCGTAACTGATCCAGTAAACCCGATGAAGATCGTAGATGGCGATCGCATTGTTACTGTAGAGGGAATGACGTTGCAAGAGGCATTCCAATCAGAGACCGGTCGTGCCACTTTGGAGAAGTTCCGAACCTCCAAGGTGGGAGACACACTGTCCATGGTTGTGCTCCGTGACGGACAGGAAGTGGAACTCAAAGGTGCTGCGGAGATGGTCAACAAGGTTGAACGACACTTCATTGAGATCAGTCCAACACCAACGCCAGCACAAACTGCGCTCAAACGCGCTGTGTACTACGAATAGACTATCTGCTCGACCACTCGGTGATCATCGCCTCTAACTCAGCAGGGGCGATCTGGGGCGTATCGTACATGCCGGCAACCATACGTTGTCGCATAGCCTCGTAAAGCGATACTGCGCACGCGACGGAGATGTTGAGCGACTGCACCATGCCCATCTGTGGCACAAGGAAGTTGCCATCCGCAGCCGTGCGCGCTTCTTCCGTTACCCCTTCATGTTCGTTTCCAAACACGAGGGCAACGGGCTTCGTAAGATCCATGTTGTGCAAGGAAACGGAGTCCGCAGCAAGGTGCGTGGTGTAGATCGCAAACCCCTTTGCTCTGATCGCTGCGTAACACTCTTCAACCGTTTCGAAGAGATGGATCGGGATCCATTTGAACGCACCGCCGGAAGACTTCTGGCCGAGTCCGGGAAACACCTGCCCACCATTATAGATGGCAAAAGCCTCTAACACACCCACTGCATCACACGATCGCAACACAGCACTCACGTTATGGAGATCATGCACATTCTCAAACACCACAGTTAACGTCGGCTGGCGCCTCCGCAAAACATGCTCAATGCGCGCCTTGCGCTCCGGTGTGATGATGGATGGGTTGGGCAATCGTTAGTGTGCTAATGTGCTAGTGTGCTAGTGTGCTAGTGTGCTAGTGTGCTAGTGTGCTAGTGTGCTAATGTGCGAACTTTGGAATTCGCTATTCGCTATTCGCTATTCGCTATTCTGAACTCACTTGTCTGCTTCACCCATCACCGGATCGATGCTACCGATGATCGCAACCACGTCGGAGACCATGGCGCCTTCGGCCATGAATTTCAGGGCCTGAAGGTTGGAGGATGACGGGGAGCGGATCTTGAGTTTCCATGGGTGACCGGTGCCATCGCTCACGATGAAGAAGCCGAGTTCGCCCTTTGGAGATTCAATGGCCGTGTAGGTTTCGCCTACGGGCGGCATCGTTCCGAAGTTGATGATCATGAAGTCGTTGATCAGCTCTTCCATCTTGGTGTAGATGTTGGCCTTGCGGGAGAGAACTGTTTGTGGCTGATCGTCTGCAAGAACCGGGGTACGTGGCATTGACTCGAGTTTATCGATGCACTGGTGACAGATCTTCATTGATTCCCAGATCTCGAGATCGCGGACCATGTAGCGCGAATAGCAGTCGCCATCATTACGGGTGATGACGTCAAAGTCCACCTGATCGTAGAACATGTATGGCTCGTCGCGGCGGAGGTCGCGGTTCACACCGGATCCGCGTAACGTTGCGCCGGAGAGTCCAAGTTCAATGGCCTTCTCTGCCGAGATGTAGCCAGTGCCGGCCATACGATCAACGAAGATGCGATTTCTGTTAACGAGGCGTTCTACTTCCGACATACGCTCCGGCAATTGATTCAGCCATGCACGCGTGTCGCGCAGGACGTCGTCCGGGATGTCATTGGCTACGCCGCCGATGCGAGCAAAACTCGTTGTGAAGCGAGCGCCGCACATCCGTTCGAAGAGGTCGTACTGCTTTTCACGTTCGGTGAACGTCCAAAGGAAGACCGTCATAGCGCCCACGTCCATGGACGTAGCGCCCATAGCCAAAAGGTGTGACGAGATACGAGCAAGCTCACTCACCAGCATACGGATCCATACCGCACGGTCCGGCACATGAATACCCGCAGCCTTTTCAATGGCCATACAGATCGCAACGTTGTTCGACATCGGCGAGATGTAGTCGAGTCGGTCCGTATGTGGAATGAACTCGTGATACGTACAGTTCTCGGCGATCTTTTCAAATCCACGGTGCAGATATCCCAGCTCAGGAACACACTTCACAACCGTCTCTCCGTCAAGACGAAGCAAAACGCGCAGCACACCGTGTGTTGCCGGATGCTGCGGACCCATGTTGAGAACCATATCGTTCTCAAGCGGATCCTCGAACATCGCAACAGTGTCTTTGTCCTGTACCTCGCGGAGGATCTTGTTCTGACGCAGCTTTTCAACACGTTCGATCGTGGCGGAGTTCGAGACGGGAAGGCTCATGTTAGAATGCTAGAGTGGTAGAATGCTAGAAATCGAGTGCTAGAATACTGTTATTCCACACATGCTCAAATTTACGAAACATGGGGAAGGAGGCTACTTTCTCCGAGAAAGAAGCCACTGGCGGATGCGTTCTGTGGCTACCGGCGACGGCCAATGCCCCCCATCGAATGGGACAAACAATGGCTGCATGCCGGCAGCTTCGAGAGCGTTCTTGATGCTCTCGCCCGTTTGGAACGGCACCACCGTGTCTTGTCGACCATGAGCAACCATGATGCCGAGATCAAATGACTGAAGTCCGGCATAGCGCTCAAAGACCTTACCCTCAGGATACATGCTTGCACAAATGGAGACAACGGAGGAGAAGGCATCGGGGTGACGGGTCATCACAACGTGACTATAAAATCCACCTTGAGAGAATCCTATCAGCGATGGCTTCTGTAAGGTATCTACTGGTAAGGTTCGCTGAGCATCCCGGATCACATCGTAATACCAGTCGGCAGATAGAGACACGGCCTCTGGTGAAACGGTATCACTCATTCCCATGGCATCAGCCATGGCGGTGTATCGAGGCGCTCCGGAGGACATCGTCTCCGGAAGCTTTACGTATGGGGCTTCTGGGCAGATAAACATCGTACTGTCGAGCTTCAGTTCACGGGCCCAATTGAGCATCACGGAGGGAGAATTTCCATTGCCATGAAAGAGAATCACGAGTGGATACCGTCGACCTGGTTGCATGCCTGCGGGCAGCATAACCCGGTACCTTCCAATCCGTCTCTGCGCAACAAATCTCCATTGCTCACGATAGGTGTCTTGCGGATCCGACGGTAGTTGCACAGGCGGTATCGACACGGAAACTGGCGCTGTTGATGCAGAACGTGAAGCAGACTTCTGTACCTGACTCGGTTGTTGTTCTTGTATCACCAACTCTGCGGGTGGCTCTGGTACATTGAGAGTTGCCTTGGAAGCCGGCTTCTTGCTCTTCCTCGGTGTTCCATCGGCCGTTGCTTGGAGACTTGCGCCGAGAAAAACGGTGAGAAGAAGTACATGGATGATTCTCAACGGAGGAGCTCCTTTCGCGCCTTTCTCAGCGCGCTTTTTTGTTGTGGTGAAAGTGTTGGGTATGACAAGTTCAACGAGTCCATATGCGAATGAATGATCGTTGCCATGGCAACACGAGCATACCACTTGTCGTCAGCGGGAATAACGTACCACGGGCTATCAGCTGTAGAGGTTGCCGAAATTGCTTCCTCGTAAGCGTCAAGATAATCATCCCAATATGCACGCTCTAGAACATCTCCAACGGAGAATTTCCAGTTCTTGGTTGGATCATCAATCCGACTTATCAATCGCTTACACTGTTCTTCCTTGGAAACGTGCAGAAAGAACTTTACAACGAGGGTGCCACTTCCTACTACGATGTTTTCAAACTGGCGAATCATGTGGAGTCGTTCAGCCCAGAACTCCTTTGTGATGTCCGCGATCGGGTTGATGCTCGGAAGGTTTTCACCAAGAACGATCTCTGGATGAACCCGAGATATCAGCACGTTTTCATAGTGCGAGCGATTGAAGATCCCGATCTCTCCCCTTGCAGGTAGTGCTCGGTAATGCCTCCACAGAAAGTCGTGATCGAGTTCCTCACTCGACGGTTGCTTGAACGACGTAACACGGACACCCTGCGGATTGAGTCCAGAAAGGATGTGTTTGACAGCCCCATCTTTTCCGGCAGCGTCCATCGCCTGAAGACAGATGAGCATGCCGTATTGATTGTGAGCGTATAGTTTGTCCTGCAATGCTGAAAGTCGCTCAACACTGAGGTCGAGTAGCCCACTTGCCGTGTCCTTGGTAAAGAGCTTGCCACGATATGCGGTAGCTCGCTTTCGCAGATTTGCGGCCTTGCCTTCTGCTACCTTGAGCTTGTGCAGCTCACGTTCAAATGACCCCGCAATAGTGGCAATGTGAGCTTCAGCCGAAGTAGGTTCTTTTTGCACCATTGCCGGGATTAGTTACAACTATCGACCCTCTCTCTGTACGTCGTAACCAGTAACCAGTAACTAGTAACTAGTAACTTGTAACTAGCACCTAGTCCTTCATCTTGTGGGCGAGGTGGGACTTGAACCCACACGTCCTTGCGAACACGGGCTTCTGAGACCCGCCTGTCTGCCAATTTCAGCACTCGCCCGAACCGCAGAGGAGAGGGAGGGATTCGAACCCTCGAAGGCATTGCTGCCTTAGCGGTTTTCGAGACCGCCCGATTCAACCACTCTCGCACCTCTCCATTTCTCAGCGCTTCATGGGGCCGCAAAGATAGGAAGAAGGTTGTTTACAACGTTTCTTTCAGATTCAAATACGATACGTATCGCTCCTCATCGATCTCACCTGCTTTTACGGCAGCCTTTACAGCACAATTCGGTTCATGTGTGTGCGAACACGGCGCGAATTTGCAATGAGCCGCATATGGGGTGAACTCCTCAAAGTAGAACGGGAGCTCGCCTGCTTCGAGTTCGAAGATCCCAAATTCACGGATGCCCGGTGAATCAACCACGATCCCCCCGCCCGGTAGCGGGATCACCAACGATGCGGTGGTTGTATGGCGCCCCTTCTCATACTTTTCGGAGATCGCCCCTACACGCTGACGTGCATCAGTGAAACGATTGATCATGGAGGACTTCCCCACGCCCGACGGACCGGTGAGCAGGGTGGAACGCCCGGCTAGGATGTCTTGAAGTTGCTGCATACCCGTACCGGACTTGGCACTCAGGAAGATCACCGGCAATGCCAACTGCTCGATGTAGACATGCAGGTCGTCTTCGAAATCGGGATAATACTGCGGATCGATCAGGTCCATCTTGTTGATCACGATAAAGGGCTCAAGATCTCCCTTGTCGGCAGCGATGAGATATCGGTCGATAAGGCGCTTGTTGTAGTCCGGCAACGTTGCCGACATCACGATCCCAAGCTGCTCAACATTGGCCACCAGCACCTGTTCCTTCTGGGCCTTGCCGGCAGCCTTTCTCGATAACACGGTGATACGGGGCTCCACCTTGACGATGTTGGCCGAAAGATCGCCAAGCTCCGTTCGGTCCTGCTCGGGCTCAATCCATACCACATCTCCAACAACGATCATCGTGGACGTATGGGGCACATCCACTACGCCCGACACGCCGCAGATCCAAAACTCATGGTCAACGGCAACGATCCAATTTGGACCGATCGGCGTTGCCACAATTCCGCGTAACCCCTTATGATCTATCACCTTCCCCTGCTTGATCCGTGTCTTTGTTCGCTCAGCACGCTTCGCACGTTCCCGAGTGCGAGCCTGGTAGCCTATGCCTTCTTCGTCGGATACTGCCGGTTGCAGAGGTTTTCGTTGGGACACGTGAATTTCAGTGTGAATGAAAGTTGACAGTAGGGGGCTTACGGTCGTATCTTAAGGCTGATTGAATTCAAATTAACAGGATCAAGTTGAACTATCGGTGGATCAACCGGGAATGTAAAGATGAACTTGCCGTCAAACAGATAATTTCAGAATTGAATGTCCCCTCTCCAATAGCCAGAGTGCTCGTTGGACGAGGGATTGATACGATCGACGCTGTCCAGCGGTTCTTTGAACCATCACTGGATAAACTCCATTCTCCATGGCTCATGGATGGGATGGAGTTGGCGGTTGACCGTATCGACAAGGCGATCGAAGCACATGAGATGATCTGGATCCACGGTGATTATGACGTGGACGGCACAGCAAGCGCGGCGATGGTCCTGCACTTCCTCCGGAAGATCGGGGCAAACGCCAATTACCACATTCCCAGTCGCCTAGAAGAGGGATTCGGCTTCACGCCGCTATCCGTTGAGCGCGCACGCGAAGCCGGTGCCACTGTTGTGGTAACGGTAGACGTGGGTGTTACGGCCTCGCGCGCAGTTGACCGCGCCAACGAGCTTGGTATCGACGTGATAATCTGCGATCACCACCAGGCAGCCGAAGAGATCCCCAATGCCCATGCCATCCTCGATCCGATCAAACCCGGCTGCAACTATCCGTTCAAGGGACTTGCCGCCTGCGGAGTAGCGTTCAAACTCCTGCAAGCCCTCTCGGAACGTCACGGACATCCGGAGTTGGCCTACGAATACCTCGATTTTGTGGCGATCGCCTCGGCGGCTGATATCGCCCCCTTGATCGAAGAGAACCGCATCCTGAGTCATTTTGGTCTGGAACTCCTCAACTCCTACCCGCGTCCGGGCTTTAAGGGGCTGGTGGATTGTGCCGGCCTGCATCTTGGACAGCTCACAAACGCCAGCGTGATCTTTGGACTGGCTCCGCGGATCAATGCTGCCGGACGTCTCGGCGATCCGCGCCGCGCCGTGGAGATGATGATCCAACCGGATGAGCTTAAGGCCTTCCGGATCGCTCAGGAACTAGAACACGATAACCGCCAACGCAGAACCATCGACGAACACACGTTCGAAGAAGCGTCCCGTCAGGCAGAAGCCCAGTTGATCTCAGGTAGCGGACGAGCCCTGATCCTCCACTCCAATGACTGGCATGCCGGGGTGATCGGCATCGTGGCCTCAAGGCTCGTGGAGAAATACCACGTGCCGTCGGTTATGCTCACTACGATCGACGGAATGGCCAAGGGATCGGCTCGCTCGGTGAAGGATTTTGATATCCACGGTGCCCTGAAACAATGCGAAGACCTTCTCATTGAATTCGGTGGACATAAACACGCTGCCGGACTCTCCTTGATGGTGGACCGTATCCCGGAACTCCGCGAACGCTTCGATAAGATCGCCGCTGATGCACTCACGGCCGATATGCTGAAACCTGAGATTGTGATCGATGCGGACTTACAGCTCAACGAACTAACTCCAAGCTTTTTCAAGTTCTTGGCGCAGTTTGCTCCATACGGATATAAGAATCATCGCCCGGTTTTCCACACAGAACATGTGGTGTCAGCCAATGGCGTTAAGATCGTAGGAAACAACCACTTAAAGCTGCGCGCCTTACAGAAGAACTTTGCTATTGATGCAATAGGCTTCAACCTTGGGCATAAGATCAATGACTGTAGTCACGGCAGACCGTTCTCGGTTGTCTATACTCTCGAAGAGAACCTCTTCAACGGGTCCACAACACCCCAGCTTCGTATCAAAGATCTCCGACCGGAGTAGTGAGCGCCTTCGACTTTCCACAGGTGTTTTCCTCGGTACGCGGACGCATCACTGAGGTTCGCGAATCTGAGCAACACGTTGTTATTGAAGATGCTTCTGGGGTTATCCACACCGTTCATCTACCACCTCGATCACTTGGTCTGTCCACATGGTTATCCACACGGGAGATCTTGATCGGACGTGAGATCGGAGTAGTGACTCGATCAGGGGGCTCAGGTAGAACTTGGATCGTACTCGACCCAGACGTTGTGGTAGACATCACAGAGGCGGCTCAACTCGTCACCACCTCCGGAGTGGCAGAGGATCAGGTCCTTGTAAAGCGAATGCGGCGTTCAGGAGCGATGAGCCTAGCGCTCACAGGCACCTTGGTCAATACTGCCTTTGATATTCTCACACGTCAGCCAACCCTCTCTGACGAGGTCATCATGGCTGATGCCGAGCGTACAAGGCCACTTTCCTTGGCCGCCGCGGCTCGAGAGAACTCTCTGGGCAAGATCAACGACGTTCTAACGCGGGCTATGTCGGCTCTGCGAGCCCAATACACCACGTTCTCAAACGGTATGATCGCGTTGGAGCCCCATTACATCTCCCCTACGTTCGGGTTACAGGGCAGAGCGGACATCTGTGTACGCAACGGAGATACAACCCGAGTAATCGAAATGAAGGCAGGTTCGGCGGCTTCCGGAGTTTCCGTCAGACCTGATCATGCCGCACAGGTGGCTGGTTATACGGCCTTGGTGCAGGCAACGGAGCCAGGTCGAACGGTGTCGGCCGAGGTCTGGTACGTACAAGCGGAACACGTCCCGATACGCCCAGTGAACGACGTCGACCAATGGCTTTCCCTCTTGATCGCAGCCCGGAACGTGATCATCGCCAATGATCTTGCCCTTACGAAGCGACAGATAGGTCCTGTTCGACGCATCATGCAGTCAGGTTCGGTCACGGGCGGTTCTTCATATGACGAACATGCCCGCGCCGACCTGGCCGCGGCCCTCACCTACCTCGATGCAACAGAGGCCTTGGTTGTGCGTGCCTGGCTTGGATTTACCTCGGCCGATCACGAAATGGTGAGAATTGGAGGGGGCTCTTCACGATCCACCGCCGACTTGTGGCGACAGGACATCACAGAGAAGAGGCGCGCCTCAACCGTGATCACGGATCTCGAACTCGATGAGTCAGGATCGAACATGGACCGCATGCACCTTGTCTTGCGGAGGCAGGAGCCCCTTACAGACTGTGCTTTAAGGATCGGTGATCCCGTGATCCTTCATCCTGAGAGTAATGGTGAGGCACGACCATGTGACGGACCGTTGTTCAAGGCCGTTCTTCGTACGATCGGTCCGCTTGAACTTGAAGTATCTCTGCGGAACAAATACGCCGAGGTAGAAGACCTCATTGGTCGACGGTGGATCCTAGAACAGGACGTTCTCGACACATCGGTGAGATCTTTCTACGCAGCCATCCGAACATTCATTGATACACCGGAATCGAAGCGATCCGTGCTGCTGGGCAGGCGCGACCCGCATCATTCTCCGATCAAGGAGATCGACGCAATAGGGCTCACGTCCGAACAGAAATCCATTATTGAACGTGCCTTGGCCAGCGACGAACTCTTCCTGATCCAGGGTCCGCCTGGAACTGGCAAAACATCCGCCGTCCTGAGATCGATCGTTGCCGATCTCGTGAACCGTCCCAACGAGCGAGTGCTCGCCGTGGCCTATACCAACCGCGCTGCCAACGAGATATCAGCTGTACTGGCACACCATGGAATTGCCCACCTCCGTCACGGAAGTAGTGAAGGGGCTTTGGGTGAACGTTCCATTCCCGTACTCGGACAACGTCTTTCTCCGCAAGAGTTATCGGACGCTATTGCTGAATCGCGGTGCATCGTTTCTACCGTGCAGTCCTTGTACTCCAGTGCAGAGATCTGGGAATTCGGTGCGTTCACAACGGCCGTGGTCGACGAAGCGTCGCAGATCCTGGAGACACCGTTGATCGGCATCACAAGCCGAGTTGGCCGGGCCATCCTCATCGGTGACCAATGTCAACTGCCTGCCGTTGTTACCCAACGTCAGGATGCATTGGTCGTCCGTGGACCCGCCTTTGAAGAGATCTGTATGACGTCTCTTGGAATGTCGGCATTTGAACGCCTCATCCGTTGTGCTGCCAAGCGGGGCGATGAGAGGTCAACGGCGATGCTCACGAAACAAGGGCGGATGCATCAGGACGTTATGGACTTCGTTTCAAGAACGTTCTACGGTGGGAAACTCAATACCCTTGCGGGTTGGCAATGCTCCAAGGAGCCCCTTCCTTGGTCGGAGATCCTGCCGAGTAGGACGGGTTTCCTTTCCGTAGAATCCTCGGACGATCAGGCCCAGGCAGAAGCCCGTGTTCTTGTGAACCTTGCTACTGCAATTCACAGCCACGCTGTTAGGTCTGGACACGAGACATCCATTGGCATCATCACCCCATTTCGCGTCCAGAACAACGCCATCCTTGCGATGCTCCCTACCGAACTGACCGGCGTGGTGTCCGTGGACACCGTTGAGCGCTTCCAAGGCAGCGAACGCGATGTGATCCTCTACGGGACCTGTGTGCGGGAACCAGCAGAGCTTGAGAGTATTGTCTCTCCTACCGAGGTGAATGGCGTGGTGATCGATAGGAAGCTCAATGTGGCAATGACCCGGGCCCGACATCAGTTCATTTTGATAGGGTCACCGTCAGTTCTCCAATTCTCCCCAGCCTATGCTCAAGCGATCCGTCAACTTCCCAGGATTTACGTACAACGTAATACGTAGTTGTACGGAGGGATTTTTGTTTGTAGATTGTCACTCATGTATTCGTCCATCCCTTTGGGAGTGACCATGGCTCGTCCGATCCTTATTCTCATATCGTTGATCTGCGTAGCAGTCTCTTCGTATGCTCAGCGCACAATCACCCTGCCCAAGGGTACTGAATTGAATTTGCGATTGTTGGCTGACAACGTTGGGTATCCTGCCAGCATGACTCAAGGGAACGATGGCTACCTTTGGCTTACAGACCGGGTGAGTGGGAACGTGCTTCGTGTCCACCCTATTACAGGGGTTACCACAACAGTTCTTACGGTTGACATCTCAGTGAGCCCGAGTGATCCCAATGTGCGCGGTGGTCTTTATGGCATTGCCCTGCACCCATCCTTCACCACAGGCACCCCTATAGTCTTTGTCACGTCAACACGGGTAGGAGACACGTTGGTTGTTGAGCGGTACCGTTTCGATGGTGAAAAGCTTATTGAACCACGGCGAATCTTTGCAACAGGAGGCGTCCCTTTGTCGCAGGGCCTTACCTTGGAAACGCTGGCTGACAATACGCTTCTCGTGAGTGTTGGGTCCTACGACAATCTCGACCCTAACAAGATGGAGAACGTGAATGGCAAGGTCATACGTATGACTTTTGAAGGAGAAGCCGTTCCGTCAAATCCCCACTTCTCTGAAACGTTCCCCAAAAGTGCAGGTTCATACATCTATACTTCAGGGCATCGCAACCCACTTGGCCTTGTACAGGTCCCGCCTACCTCTTCTGTCAACGCCGGAGTGATCTACTCTACGGAAATGGGCCCACTTTCTTTTGACGAGGTTAATCGCCTCGAAGCCGGTTCAAATTACGGTTGGTTGAACATAGCAGGCTATTGCACAAGTGCCCCTCAGGGGATGAAGTGCCCCCTTGCTACTATGAATCAGGCTCCAAGTGGAATGGCCTATTATGGCTCAAATGCAATACCGGACTGGACGAACTCCTTGCTGATCGGCACGTTACGTGGAAGAGGATTGGTTGTCGCCAACCTCAATGAAGGCGGTTTGGTCACCAATATTGATGCTACGCGTCCATCGGACGATGTAATGACGCTTGATGAAGGCCAGTTGATCGACCTCTCACTTGAGGGAGAGACCGAGCGTATCATGGATGTAACTGTAGCTCAAGACGGTAGAGTTTACGCAGCTCTGTACGAAAGTGGAGATGCAAAACGCGGTCGCATCGTTGTTCTTGAGAATCCGGCCGTTCATAATCCTACCTCTGTTGAAGGGTCCGATCTTGCCGTTTCAGCTGGCTTCAGCTACGGACCGAACCCTGCACGAAACGAACTCCGGATACGCCTGGATGAAGCCTCCCCATCACAATGGACCGTTTCTGTTGTGGACATCAAGGGTAGAACGATGTACTCAGTGGAAGTTGCTTCCTCCGCTACAGAGGTGTTGATCCCAACAGCTTCATTGGCCTCGGGCGTTTACATGCTCGTTATCAAGAACGAATCTTCAACCAAGACGGCAACGTTCAGTCGTTGATATCGTTTCGACGTCGTTCACGCTTGCATTGTAGTTTTGCCCAATGGCAGGACACAGCAAGTGGGCAAACATCAAGCGGCGTAAGGCTGTTGTAGATGCAAAACGTGGCAAGCTCTTTACGAGATCTTCGAAGGAGATCATTGTAGCAGCACGTATTGGAGGGGGCGACCCAGACGGAAATTCCCGACTTCGCATGGCGATCGAGAACGCTAAGGCGATTTCGATGCCTGCGGATAACATCAAGCGCGCAATCCTGCGGGGCACGGGTGAACTAGAAGGTCTTACCTACGAGGACGTTACCTATGAAGGGTATGGGCCTGGCGGCGTGGCCGTGATCGTTGTCTGCACTACAGACCACCGCAACCGAACAACACAACAACTTCGAGCCTCCTTCGCCAAATATGGCGGCGCACTCGGCGAGACCAACTCCGTGAACTGGAATTTCACGCGCAAGGGCGAGATCCGGATCGAGACAGATCGCTCAGAGGAAGAGCTTCTTGAGATCTCACTTGAGGCAGGAGCAGATGATGTTGTAATGATCGATGACGGAGCAGTGATCATTTGCGCCGTTGATATGCTTGGCACATGCGCCAACACCGTTGTTGCATCGAGTCTCAGTGTTCGGGAACAACACATCGTCTTTGAGCCGAACACTACGATAGAGATCGACGATCCGGAGATCGAGAACAAGCTGTTGAAATTTCTCGATGCACTTGATGACAACGACGATGTACAAAGCGTCTTTCATAATGCCGAATTGAGAGACGACGAGTGATGCGCATCCTCGGCATCGATCCGGGATCCGTTGTGTGTGGCTACGGCGTTATCGACGTAGAAGGCTCTACGATGACCCTGGTTGAATACGGCGTTGTTGCCGTAAAACGGAGAACCTCCTCGTTCCCTGCCCGACTTCGCGAGATCCATGACCGGCTTGCCGCCGTGATCGAACGCACCTCACCTGATGTATGCTCAATGGAGAAGGTCTTCTACGCGAAGAACGTGCTCTCCATCGTCCAGCTTGCCCACGCCCGTGGCGTTGCAATGCTTGCCTGCGCCCAAGCCGGACACGATCCGATCGAATACACGCCGATGCAGGTAAAGCGTAGCGTTACGGGTCGAGGAGCCGCTCCAAAGGACCAAGTTCAGCATATGGTGAAGGCCATCCTCTCGATCGAGGAGACACATGAGTTCTTCGATGCAACGGATGCGCTTGCCGTAGCCATCTGCCACGCTGTAAATGGTGGCCCGCCCCCTGCCCTTAAACGCGGAGGAGCCACCTCCAAACGTCAGGCATGGAAGGACTTTGTTGAGAAGAACCCGTCCAAGGTGAAGAAGTCCTAGGGGATCACAGCCATTCGGCGCATTCATGGTATTTTTGCGCCCACGATTCCTTCTCACATTCCATTGAACGGACACCCAAATGGCCATCAAGATCGCGATCAACGGTTTCGGACGCATTGGACGCCTTGTTTTTCGTGCAATCAAGCAACGCGGACTCGATGTAGAGATCGTGGGCATCAACGACCTTACTGACGCAGCAACACTGGCACATCTCCTGAAATATGATTCGGCCCATGGTCGCTTCAACGGTACAGTAGAAGTAGATGGCTCAACGATCATCGTAGACGGTGCACGTATCGCTATCTCCGCAGAAAAGCAGATCGAGAATCTTCCATGGAAGGGGCTTGATGTGGTGATCGAATCAACAGGCGTCTTCACATCGAAGGAAGCTCTCACCAAGCACCTCGCACACGCACGCAAGGTGGTTCTTACAGCACCGGCGAAGGACAAGCTGGATGGAACGATCGTGCTCGGCGTGAATGACGATGAGCTCACGGCAGACATGAACGTGCTCTCCAATGCATCATGCACTACGAACTGTCTTGCTCCAATGGTGAAGATCCTCAATGATGCCTTCGGTATCGAACAAGGCTACATGACAACGGTTCATGCCTACACGAACGATCAGAATATCCTTGACCTTCCGCACAAAGACCTGCGTCGCGCACGTGCTGCCGCTGTGAACATCATCCCAACAACTACCGGTGCAGCAAAGGCAGTAAGCGAAGTGATCCCATCGATGAAGGGGAAACTTGACGGACTTGCATTCCGCGTTCCAGTTCCTGATGGCTCGGTAACAGACTTTACCGCTGTCCTCTCCAAGCCGGCAACAAAGGATGAGATCAACGCCGCCTTCAAAGCTGCAGCCGACGGTCCACTCAAGGGCTATCTGGAATACTGCACCGATCCGATCGTATCCAGTGACATCGTTGGTAATCCGCATTCATGCATCTTCGATGCACTCAGCACGATGTCCTTTGGCAATACGGTGAAGGTTGTTGGCTGGTATGACAATGAATGGGGCTATTCCAATCGCATCGTGGATCTCCTCCTCCGGGTGAGTGCGTGATCACCAGCATTGCAGATGTGGACGTCAGCGGCAAACGTGTTCTGACGCGTGTTGACTTCAACGTCCCTCAAGATGAAAACGGAGCGATCACGGATGATAACCGCATCCGTGAGTCGCTCCCTACCATCAGAACGATCATCAAGAACGGTGGGATCGCCGTTCTGATGTCGCACCTTGGTCGCCCAAAGGGAGAACGCAAACTCAAGTATTCGTTGCGACCTGTTGCCGACCGTCTTGTACAACTTCTTGAAGCCGATGGCGCATCTGTCCACTTCGCAGAAGATTGCATTGGTGAGGCAGCGGCAACGGCCGTTGCCGCTGCGAAGCCGGGCGATGTTGTACTCTTGGAGAATCTTCGGTTCTATCCGCAAGAAGAGGCAAATGATGCCGATTTCTGTGCGGCGTTGGCCGTGAGTGGCGATGTCTACTGCAACGACGCATTTGGTACAGCACACCGAGCACATGCGAGTACGTCTGGAGTTGCGGCGCTCTTTCCAAACGTCTGTGCCGGACTTCTCATGCAGAAGGAACTGGCCTACCTCGGCAAGGCCCTGGACGAACCAGCCCGCCCCCTTGTAAGTGTGATGGGTGGATCAAAGATCTCAGGGAAGATCGATGTGATCTCCGCACTCATGGATAAGTGCGACACCATTCTCATCGGCGGCGGAATGATGTTCACCTTTCTTAAGGCGCAGGGGCATAATGTTGGCTCCTCGCTTGTAGAGGAGGACCGTATCGACCTTGCACGGCAGTTACTGCAGGACGCGACTTCTCGCAATGTTCAGCTTGTCCTGCCAACCGACACAGTAGCAGCTCGTTCGTTTTCCAATGATGCCGAGCAAACCGTGGTCTCCGTCACTGAGATCGAAGATGGTTGGATGGGGCTTGATATCGGTCCCGAGACGTCCAAGACCTATTCTGGGATCATTGAAGCTGCCGGAACAGTGGTATGGAACGGTCCAATGGGCGTGTTTGAGTTCTCGAATTTCGCTTCCGGAACGCGGTCTGTATCCGACGCCATGGCCAAGGCTACGGCCAACGGGGCGATCACGATCGTTGGCGGTGGAGATTCAGCTGCTGCCATCTCGCAATTCGGTCAGGCAACACACGTCACTCACGTTTCCACCGGCGGCGGTGCCTCACTCGAGTTTCTCGAAGGCAAAACGCTGCCCGGCGTTGTTGCACTGGATCGATAACACATGTCACCAAACCTTGGTCAGGGTCGCGGTTACGCCGTCTTCCCGCCGTTCATCAAGTTCCTCCTCGCTGCCAACGTAGCGATCTTCCTCGTTCAGTCCGTCTTCCTGATGGGGCTCACGTATTCCGGACGTCCGGTAGAAGAGACCGTGATGACGCTCTTTGCCCTCTGGCCCGTAGAATCCGGATTCATGCCATGGCAGTTGCTCACCTACCAGTTCATGCACGGATCGTTCGGTCACCTCTTCTTCAACATGCTCGCTCTCTGGATGTTCGGCATGGAGCTGGAGAACCTCTGGGGTACGAAGAAGTTCGCCACCTACTACCTTCTCTCCGGCATCGCAGCTGGCGCTGTCCATATCGCCATCAGCCCCCTGCTGAAAGAGACACTTGGACCAACCGTAGGAGCATCGGGATCGATCATGGGAGTGTTGTTGGCATTCGGCCTTACGTTCCCAACACGTCCGGTGATGATGTTCCCGATCTTCTTCCCGATCCCTGCACGCATCTTTGTGATGATCTATGCAGGTATCGACCTTCTCTCCGGACTCTTCAATACAAGTGACGGTGTTGCGCACTTCGCCCACCTTGGCGGTGCACTTGGCGGCTACTTGTTGCTCAAGTTCGGCGAGCCGTTGTTCCGTATGATCGATCGTAAGGGCGGCCCCATCCCATCACGGCTTCGCGATGAAGACAATATCATCGAGGCCGATTTCCGAGACCTTCCGTCTCGGTATGAACGTCGCGAGGTGATGACGCCTACTGCTCCGCCCCCTCCAAGAACCAGTACCCCAACACGATTTGTTGTAGACGGGGCTCCTATCACGCAAGAGATGATCGATGAGATACTCGACAAGATCTCACAGGCCGGTTATCATAGCTTGACGGAGGCAGAGAAACGTGTTCTCTTTGAAGTAAGCCGACAACTCTGATCATGCAGCTTTCTGACGTTGCTCTCCCGTCGTATTGCGAATCCCTGACGACGTACCAACGCCGACAGACGATCGACGTTGCCATTGGTGACCTGGGGTTGGGCTCGTCCTTCCCTATTCGTGTGCAGTCCATGACCACCACGAACACAATGGATACCGAGGCCACTGTTGCACAGTCCATACGGATGATCGATGCAGGGTGCGAACTCGTTCGCATCACAGCACCAAGCATGCGTGAGGCCAAGAATCTCGAAGAGATCCGCAAGGAGCTTCGCGCTCGCGGATACACCACACCGCTTGTAGCCGACATCCATTACACGCCAAATGCTGCGGAGATAGCCGCCCGGGTAGTAGAGAAAGTTCGGATCAATCCGGGGAACTATGTTGACAAGAAGCAGTTCAATGTGATCGAATACACTGACGCCGAATACGCTGCCGAAATGGAACGTATTCGCGACCGTTTCCTGCCCCTTATCCGTATCTGCAAGGAATATGGGACGGCGATGCGTATCGGAACCAATCATGGTTCGTTATCGGACCGCATTATGAGTCGTTACGGAGACAACCCCCACGGCATGGTTGAATCTGCGTTGGAGTTTCTTCGTGTTGCAGACGATGAAGGATATGACAACATCGTACTGTCGATGAAGTCGAGCAATGCCCTCGTCATGATCCAAGCCTACCGACTGCTTGTGGCTCGTCTCAAACATGAAGGTCTCAAACCATATCCATTGCATCTCGGTGTGACCGAGGCCGGAGACGGCGAAGACGGTCGTGTGAAAAGTGCATTAGGAATCGGCACCCTGCTTGAGGACGGACTTGGTGACACCATCCGCGTCTCTCTCACCGAGGAACCGGAGGCCGAGATCCCCGTGGCACAGGCTCTTGCACGGAGGTATACGTGAGAGATCCGTATTCGTACCACAGGCGGAGTTCCCGTGCCGTGGCTAGCATTGGCTTCGACAACGTTCCGAGGGTCATAGCAGACCTTACAGGAGCCGAGAACGTGAGCATGGAGGACTTAGCTGCAGTTGGTCACGTCTATGACCCCGTAACGGATAAATGGACGATGAGAGATCAAGCCGCGGAGTTGCTCTACATGGGCACCTCCCCATTGACCTTCATGGCTCCATCAGGTACGCGGCAGATCCTTGATCATCGCAGTTGGCTCACACATTCAGATCGCTTCTATTGTGTACCGCTCATCGAAGCGGCCGAGTATTTCAGCTCCACGGATCGTCACTCCGTGATGAACATCGTGCGCTGTGAGATCCGCGAGATCACGCATGAGCTCCTGGAGCAAATTGGAGCCGATACCACAGCCGTGTTGATGCTGCGAAGTGAGTCGCGATCATACTACACCAGCATGCGCATGGCATGTGATACGATCCTTCTGAACGGCATCACAACACCGATCATCCTTGAACGGCAATTGGATGCTCACTCTCCGGATGTTGCTGCGCTTTATGCAGCCACCGACCTGGGAGGACTGCTCGTGGACGGATACGGCGACGGAGTGATGCTAACCGTTGGTATCGCTGAGCGCCGCGATGAAGCACTCTCTCTTCGGCTCGCGTACAATGTCTTGCAGGCAGCGCGGACTCGCATGACAAAGACAGAGTATATCAGCTGTCCGTCCTGCGGAAGAACACTGTTTGACCTGCAGGAGACCACGTCGCTCATTCGGTCACACACTGATCATCTCAAGGGTGTGAAGATCGGCATCATGGGATGCATCGTCAACGGTCCGGGCGAAATGGCCGATGCGGACTATGGCTACGTAGGGTCGGGTCCCGAGCGGATCACGCTCTATCGAGGCCAAGACATCGTTCAGCGCAACATCCCGGCTGCCGGTGCAGTGGATGCGCTGATGGACATCATCAAGACCGATGGGCGCTGGGTAGAGCGCAGCTAGAGCTAACGAACGGGTCAGCCCCCTTTTGTGATCAGGTCAAAATTGATGCGTATCGAATTGCGGACCTTGATCAATCCAAGAAGTGCTGTAGGGGGCTCAACACCAAAATCGGTCATGAGCAATTCCTTGGTGCTAATGAAGCGATATCGGCCGCTGCTAAGTCTTCGGCCCTTTACGATCAGCGACACCTTGCGTGCGATGTTCGTGATCGTGATCGAGGCATTACACGTGATCTTTGCCCCATTGGGATCATCGAAAGTACCTTCCGTTATCAGAGCATCGTGCAGATCGATACGGATGTATGGGTAATCTTCGGACTTCAGAGCTTCGCAGAGGTCCCGGTTCATCTTGCTGTTATCGCAGTCAAGTAGTGACGTCTTCAATTTCAACGTTGTGCCTGTGAACCATACTTGACGCTCATCATCGCTGAGGGTGATCTTGGCAGTCTGAGGATTGAACTCATCCGTACACATACACTCGAAGGAGTTCACATTGCTCGTGCCCTCAATGTAGAGTTTGCTCCCCTTTTCGATCTCAAAGGGATAGTCGTGGGGGACTCCAAATGGAGAGAGAAGCAGGACAGCGAGGCTGAGAAGTGTAGAAGAGATCATGGTGAAAGCTACGGATGAAAGATCAGAACAAAACAACGCCGGACCTGAGATCGCATTTGATCGCAGGTCCGGACGTCATGTTCACAGCCATTGGGGGCCGATGTTTTAGAAGCCTACGACAGCTTGAATGGTCAGACCACTGATCTTTCCACCATTGCGATAGTCGTTCGAAGCGAAGCCATCTGCAGTTGCTGGATAGTCATTGTAGTTCTGCATCATGTACTCTGCCTTGAGGAAGAGTTGATCAAGAATGTACCAACCAGCAGCGAAGCTGATGCGGCTAACGTTCGTTTGGAGGTAATCACTCTTGTCTGCCTTCAAAGCACCTTCTTCAACTGTTACACCGTTATAGCGTGCACCAAGGTAGAAGTTGCGGCTGTCGCCGAAGCGATAGAGGAGATCAGCAGCGATCTGGGACATACTGCGATCGCCGAGTGTTGAGTTGTGCTCTGCAGGGCTGTTAGCACCTGTTGCCATGTCATACGTTGCGAAGAGTTCCAGTCCGCCGAATTGGAGGAAGCCGTTGAACTCAAACGCTGTGACGTTGTTTCCGAAGTTCGGATTGATACGACCGGACCATGCTTGAGCAGTGGTTGATGATTGAACAGTATTGTATGTGGAATACTGCTTTTCCATTACCATGTAGTAGTTCGATCCAGTACGGTCTCCCCAGAACAGCGTGTTCCGTGGTGACTGAGATTGCGTGTACATGGAACCGGTGATGCGATAATGGAAGTCTTCGTTCACCTTGCCATCATAGCCAAGCTTTGCATAGATGGCTGGCGACTTGTCAAGTGTGTCTGCAAGAGGAACGATGTTACCCTTGATCTCACCATTCGTCAGACCGAGAACAGCAAGGAAGCCACTGTGTTGGAATGTGAGGTCGGCACCGATCTCCGTTGTGAAGGCATCGATAAGGTAGTTTTCGATGAACGGATTGTAGATCGTTGAACCACCATCAGAGCGACGGAAGTGGGCATCACCATAGTTGATCTCCATGTGACCGACCTTGATCGTCAAATACTGCATCAGGTCGTTCAAGAAGGAGCTATTGAGGAATCCAAGATCATCGATCTGGATGTAACCACCCTTGACCCATGTTTCTTGGTGGTGACGTGCCGAGAGATAGAGCACGAGGTTCATGCGAACACCACGTGCGAGTTGGGCGTCGATATTCAAATTCGCAGATGCGTTGTTGAAGCCGGCACCGATCTTATAGAGCGCGTTGGCCGAGTCCGAACGAAGCCATCCACCGGCAGGAGCTTCATTGAGCTTGCCATCGGAGTTCGTTACATAGTTCTCGTGGCTCAGCATCTGATACCCTTGCGTGAAACCGCCACCGATGCGAACGGCAAGACCTGTGAATGCAGCACCTGAGTCTTTTGATGTTTCAAAGATTCCCAAGCCGGACTTGTCATACGGACGCCAATATTGGATAGGCGCCATCCATTGTGCCGTTGCCATCGATATCGATGACAGCAGCACGAGCGAGATTGCGAGTAGTCGCGTCATTTTCATTTCAGTCCCCAGAGATGTGAATGAGTGTTGGGTGATTCGAGTTTAGGACTTCTTCATCGTCAGCGTAAAGGACACGGTGATCGCGTCCCCGCACTTGATCATGCCTAGCATGGCCGTTGGGCGGTCCATGCCATAATGGGTCATCATCATCTTCACAGAACCCGTGAAGACAACATCACCATTGGGCTGAACTGTCCCCTTAACTGTCATGTCGATCTTCTTCGTAGCACCGGCGATCGTCATATCGCCATTCGTTTCGACAACGTATTCCGCGCCGACCTTCTTGATCGACTTCATGGACGTCATGTTGTACGTGATCTTCGGATGTTCTTCAGACTTGAGAGCTTCGTAGATCTTCTCGTCCATGTCCTCGCCTTTTTCGGACTTAATGGACAGGACGTCTGCTTGAACCCACATGGCATTAACGGCCTGAAGTTCGCCATTTGCAACAGTGAGGTCACCATTTGCCTTCACCTTACCAACTGGAGTGGTCCAGTCATGCAATGTGGACGTTCCATCGATCTTCATCGAAACTGTCTTATCACTGTATTTATCTGCCTTTGCTTCAGCAAAGGCCCCTATCGCAAGGAATAAGGATACAACCATTAGAACCGTTTTCATTGTTCGCCTCCCAGCGTGTTTGAACTGTGATGTCTTACTCTTGGGTACGAATCTCGGGGAGAGTCAACTCCCCAACTATGACTTTTGTCAGGGTACGTATTAATTCATCGTCATTTCATCCACACCGACCTCCCACAACGAAAAAAGGCCTCCCGTTCGGGAGGCCTTCTTGAAGTTCATTATTGATCGTGAGGCTCGATCAGCCCTTCTTGGCGGCTTCAGCTGTTTCTTCAGCAGTTGCAACCTTAGGTGCATGGCAGGCCACGATCACTGCATCCGGACGGTCTGTGAATTCCACACCAGGAATGTTGAGATCGCTGATATGGATCGCAGCACCCTTTACAAGATCCGACACATCAATGTCAATGTGCTCAGGCATGATCGTTGGGTCTACGCGGACATGGGCCTTGTGCATCACGTGCTCCAAGCTACCACCGTCACGAACACCGATCGAGAGGCCCACGATGTGAAGCGGGATCTCTACGGCGATCTTCTCACCGGCTGCTACGCCGAGCAGGTCAACGTGAAGGATCTTGTCCGTTACCGGGTCAAACATCACATCCTTGAGGACGCAAAGGAGCCCCTTGCCATCAACTTCGAGGCGAACGGTCTTGGCTTCGGCTGTATAGACCACCGGACGAAGAGCAAGCTTCTGAACGGAGAAGTGCACAGGATCTTGACCCTTTGCATAATACACGCCTGGGACGCGGTCATTGCGGCGAAGCTGCTTGGCTCCGGTCTGGCCCGGCTCACGTGGCTCGGCTTGAAGGACGATCTGACTCATGGTAGTACCTGTCGATGAATGTTGTCGAGGTGGATCAGCTCTCTGCCTTATCGAACAACGAGCTGATGGATTGATTCTCGTGCGTACGGATGATCGCCTCGGCGAATAGCCCGGCCACACTGATAACTTCGATCTTTGGGTTCTCTACACGAAGTGGGATGGTATCGGTAACGTAAAGGCGGGTAAGCGCTTCACTTTTCGAGATCCGTTCCACCGCCTCGCCGGAGAACACCGGATGGGTGCAGACCCCGATGATGGTCTCTGCTCCCGCTTTTTTCAATGATTCTGCACACTGAACGAACGTGCTGCCTGTGTCGATCAGATCATCAATGATGATGATGTTCTTCCCTTGCACTTCACCGATGATATTCATCACCTCAGCAACATTGTGCTTTGGCCGACGCTTATCAACAACCACGAGGTCTGCATCACCAAGCATCTTTGCATAGGCCCGAGCTGTTTTCACACCTCCGACGTCCGGCGCGGCTACTGCCAAATTCTGAAGTCCAAGTGACTTCAGCATCCGCACTGTTACCGTTGAAGCGTAAAGGTGATCGAGAGGAATATCGAAGAACCCCTGCAGCTGCGGCGTATGAAGATCCATGGTCACAACACGATTGGCACCAGCCTCAACAAGGAGATTGGCCACCAGCTTCGCCGTGATCGCCACCCGAGGTTGATCTTTCCGATCCTGACGCGCATATCCAAAGTACGGGATCACAGCCGTGATGCGGCGAGCCGAAGCACGCTTGGCAGCATCGATCAACATCAAAAGCTCCAACAGGTTGTCCGCCGGAGCAAATGTCGATTGAACGATGTAGAGATCAACACCGCGTACATTCTCTTCGTACTTGACCCAGATCTCACCATCACTGAAATTGCGGATCGTAACTTCTGACAGCTCGCGATGTGTCGCCCGTGCGATCTTCTGCGCGATGTCAAAGTTAGACCTGCCGGCGACGATGGTTATCTCTGAGTCCACGGGTTTTCCGGCTTGTGATCTTTCTTGCTGGGGCGGCAGGGATCGAACCTACGGAATGGCGGAACCAAAAACCGCTGCCTTACCACTTGGCGACGCCCCAATTGGGAGAGCCGCAAATATAGCGCCTTCCCAAATAATGACAAAAGGTAGGGGGCGAGAAATTGCCCACATATCGAAGTAAATTGGGTCATGATCATCTATTCGCGCTGGACCGAGACGTCTTCTACAGCTGAACAAGAGCTGGAGCGGATGCTCAACATCTTTTCCTACGTCCTCTTACACGTGAGCGGAGATGCAGAACAGGCGCTCGACATCCTTCGGGATCTCGACGAAAAACACGGCCTGCTTCGGTCGATGTCCATGGATGACTTTGTTCGACTCCTCCAAACGCAAGGGTTCCTTGATACCGATGAGAACGGGAATCTCCGGCCTACCCCCAAGGCGGACCGAAAAATGCGCACCGATGCCCTGAACGAGATCTTCAGCTCACTGAAAAAGGCAGATCCCGGCAACCATGACGCCCCCTTCTCGGGTTCTGGAGTTGAAAGAACCCCCGACACACGCTCATATGCATTCGGCGACCAGGCGGCGAATATCGACGTCACGGAAACGATGTCCAACCTCTTCAAGCGCACCGGTGACATCGAGGGCTCGGACCTCCGCGAGGACGATATCCGGGTTTATGAAACGGAGCTCCAGACTCGTTGCTCTACAGTAGTGATGATCGACATTTCACACTCGATGATCCTCTATGGCGAGGATAGGATCACACCTGCGAAGCAAGTTGCTATCGCACTGTCTGAGTTGATCCAAACCAAGTTCCCCAAGGACTCTCTTGAAGTTGTGGTCTTTGGTGACGAGGCCCGTCGGGTATCGGTGAAAGACCTCCCCTACCTCACTGTTGGCCCCTTTCATACAAACACACGTGATGGACTTCGACTTGCCCGTCAGCTACTTCGTCGATCTCGCTCAGTGAACAAACAGATCTTCATGATCACCGATGGTAAACCATCCGCCCTCACGATGGAGAACGGCACGATCTACAAGAACTCCTGGGGGCTGGATCAAATGATCGTCAACAAGACTCTCGACGAAGCAGTGGCCTGCCGACGGGACGGCATTACCATTGCAACATTCATGATCGCACAGGATCCGTACCTCGTCCAATTCGTGGAAGATCTCACCAAGGCAAATCGGGGAAGAGCATTCTACACGGCTCTCGATGGTTTGGGCAAGGACATGTTTGTGGATTATGTCCGCAATAGACGACGCCCCATTTGACCTAAGCTACTAATGTTCGAAGCGCCTATCCGACCTGTGAACTGAACGTTCATACGACCGATATTGAAGGCCTTATCTGGAGTGTGTTCATGCTACAGCAGTATCGTTGGTCCTTCATTCTCATCGGATGGCTCTTTGTCATCGTTCCTGCTCTGGCCCTGGGCTTAACGCTCATGCCCATTGTGCCGGCCATGCAAGAGTGGGATAGCATCACGTTCTCCTATGTGGTCTATCAAGTACAGTATCTCTCCATCGGGATCGGTATCGGTCTAATGTTGATCGGCATCATCAACACATGGCCATCAACGCGATGGTGGTGGAGAACGCTGATCGTTCTTCTCGTCGTCCTTGCCGGAGGCCTTCACTATTTGTCGCGTACCGAAGCATCTGCAGAAGAGATGTTCAACGAACCCTCTTCGGTCAAGAGAACACAGATAGATCCTTCGCAGGCTTCGTCCGATACAACGGTCTACATGTGGGTGTATCTCAATGGTCAAGCAGCCGGCTATCCACTTGACCTCGTAGCCCATCATCATAAGATCCACGACACTGTAGGGGGCGTCCCGGTTCTTGTGACCTATTGCACGATGTGTCATACCGGACGTGTTTATTCACCGATGATCGATGGCAAACATGAGACGTTTCGTCTTGTTGGAGCCAATCACTTCAATGCGATCTTCGAGGACCGAACAACGGGCAGCTGGTGGTATCAGGCCACAGGAGAATGTGTTGTAGGACCCCAGAAGGGAAAGGTCTTTTCGGATGTTCCGTTCACACAGGGCACCGTGTCAGAAATGTTAGCCCTTACAAATGTCTCGTCCGTCTCCACCTTTGTTCCTGATGAAGCAACAGGTGATCGTTATGATTGGTCAAGGGGCTTTGCAGTCCGCACCGGCGATACAACGCAGTCGTACGGGAAACGATCCTTGGTCATCGGTGTAGAGATCAACGGCGCAGCTCGCGCCTATCCGGTGCGCGATCTTGTGATGCGATCGAACGTATCTGTGATCAGGGACACCGTTAATGCAACGGTCATAGCGTTTCAACGCCCAACATCGTTCGGTTCTCCTGTCACGGTCTTTCGCGACTCCATCACATCCGGTGTGGTTGTTCAATCGTATCGAGAGTATTGGCAATCATGGAAACACTTTCATCCAACCACAACTACCTATCAGAGCCGATAAGGGCAGCACCTGATGCAGTACCGGCATTCGCCTGGGCGGAGTGGTATGCGGGCGTTGGCGGTCGTTCGATCGTGATCTCCGAAGTACAGGAATACCTGCATCTCATTCATGATGAACAAGCGCCTCGTTTCACCGGACCCGTTGCAGACGTTGAGCAGCCTTTCTCTGGTGGTCAAGAAGCAGCTACGTGGGTAAAGTCCGTAGCGCGAGACCTTGGTGCCGACATCGTTGGTATCTGCGCAATAGAACCATCTGATATCTACCGAGGCCGAGAGGTTCACGAACACTTCGCAATCGCTGTCGGGAAACGCATGCGATACGCCGAATTCCAGAGCGTGCCGGATACGCGAAGTGCCATCGAATGTATGCGGATCTATCACGACCTCGGCGAGGTGGTGATCGGTCTGGCAGATGCCCTTCGCAAGCGGGGCTATGCCTGCCGAGTAGAACACCCGCTGGGCGACAGTAACGTGCTTCACATCCCGATCGGGCTCAAGGCTGGTTTTGGTGAACTTGGAAGACATGGTAGCATCATCAACCCCGAGCTTGGTCCATTGTTTCGCATGGGGAGTGTGCTCACCTCAATGCCTCTTGCATGTGATGCACCGATCGACGCAGGCATTGCCGCCTTCTGCGATACGTGCAAGGCATGCAGGATCTATTGTCCGGCAGACGCCATTCCGGATGAACGCAGCCCCGAGGCTGGCAAGGATCACCTAGGGAATGATCGATACAAGGTGGACACCGGCAAGTGTTTCCCCTACTTCGCCAAACACAACTATTGCTCAGCCTGCTTACCCGTCTGCGTCTACAACCACAAGGAATGGGCAAAAGATTTCAATGGCGAGCCCACCAAGATCTTCCCCACGGTTGTAATGCACGATCCCCCTCCTGTCTGCGACTCTGTCCCTCTTCTTGATAGACACGAATACCCACAGGTCCATCGAGAGCGAGGCCGACGTCCCACTCCGCATCACGCCGTGGATGCCAGCAAGCGCTAACGAAAAAAGCCCCGCAGTGCGGGGCTTTTTTGGATAATTACTCTTTTGAGAAGTTACTCAGTTACGTAGTTACTCAGTTACGGGGTTACAGCTGTCATAACCGTCATAATTGTCATAACGTCATAACTGTCTTAACGTCATTTCTTAACGCGTGTCTTGCGCTACGAACGGCAGCAGTGCCAGGTGGCGTGCATACTTGATCGCGCTGCAGAGGCGACGTTGCTGAAGAGCCGTTACGCCAGTGATACGACGGGGCAGGATCTTGCCTTGGTCGTTCGTGAAGCGACCCAAGAACTTCGGATCGAGGTAATCGATCAAACGCGACTTCTTGAGTGGATTTGTACGCTTCTTCGGTTGGTTCCGCTTTTGGCGGAACGGCGAATTGATCGTATTCGGATTTGGTGAGGTTGGCATTGCCACGTGATAATCTCCTGTTTACTTTCCTTGTGCGGCCTTCGCGTCGCGCACGGCCTGGGTCTTTTCGAGACGCTTCTTGAATCGGTCAACGCGACCAGCCGTGTCTATGAGCATTTGCTTGCCCGTGTAGAACGGATGTGACTTTGAATCGATTTCAAGAACCATGCGATCGCCCTTGAAGCACGAACGGGTCTTGTAGGTGGTACCATCGGTCATTACGATGTCGATGGTCTTGTATGCGGGGTGAATGCCCTTCTTCATCGAAATTACCTCGTGAAATCCATCTTGTCGATTTGTCCAACGTCGTCGACCTTTACGAAGCGCTCCATGTACTTAACGGTGCCCTTCTCTGAGCGGAAGGCCTTGATGACCTTGACGCTGATCTTCGAATCGCCGGCTTTTTTCTTTGTCTTGTCGCCGAATGTTTGCTGCTTAGCCATGTCGTCCTCAATAGCCTGAGGTTGAGTAGTTCGTTTCCGTGGGAACAACAAACATACGGCAGTTCACAATTCTATGCAAGTACTTGCTGAATGGTCACTTGGCAGGTGCTAGATTTGCCGCATGATCGTCATGAAATTCGGCGGAGCCGTGCTCCGCGAGCCGGACGGGTTCCGGCGTATGGTTCGCATCCTTCAAGCTCAGCCTGGTCATGGTACCCTGGTAGTGGTGTCAGCATTTGCCACGGCAACCCGAGACCTTGAGTTTGCCTCCCGCCTTGCCCAGAAGGGTTTGGCTGCCGAGGCGCGCGAGCGTCTGGACCAGGTGGTGGCAGACCATCGAACGCTTGTGAGGGCGCTGTTGCCATCGGCAACCACCCGCGAGGGAATGGAGGCGTTGCTAGACGAAGCACGCACGGCTCTTACGGCTGTTTTGGACGGGGTGTCCACCACGCGACAGCTAACCCCAAAGACGTTGGACAGGATCTTGGCCCATGGGGAGTTCTTTGCCCTCCACATTGCGCGTCACGTCTTGCAGGAGGCTGGTCTGGATGTGGTTGGCGTAGACGCCCAGACGGTTATCGTAACGACAGCAGACCACGGAAAAGCTAGCCCCATACCGGAAAAAACGGCGATCCGGGTCCAGCATGAACTTCTCCCGGCCCTTTCCAAACATCGGATCGTACTGGTGCAGGGCTTTGTAGGGCGTTCTGAGGATGGAGCCACAACCACGATGGGCAAAGAGTCTTCCAACCTCACAGCAACGCTCCTTGGCTCCCTGCTCGAGGCACAAGAAGTGGTGATCTTCACCGACGTGGAAGGTATCCGCAGTGCCGATCCGCACACAACGGAGAACACATCGATACGTCCACATTTAACCTATGATCAGGCTCGGGTGGCTGCTCATCACGGGCTCAAGCTTCTTTATCCTACGATGATCGATCCGGCTGCGGTCTCGGGACTCCCCATCCGTATTGCCAGTGCTGAACATCCGAACGGTGAATCCACGATCATTGATGGTGCGCCCGGACAATGCCTGCCGATCGTGATCGCCGATCATGCCGGGTCAGATGTGGAGATCACTACGGTCTTCATCGATTGCCCGCAATGGCTTCCGGCCGTTACGTCCGTTGTACTTGAACTACACTCCGACACGCCATGTGACGTTCATACGTCGCATGCAGATCGCACTGCCGTACTGCGCGTACCTGCACACGTTGCATCGGATGTGGTGCGTAGACTTCACCTTCAACTCAGTTCACAGGACCCAACATCATGAAACCAGTCCACGATAAGGTCGCTAAGGAAGCTTTCGTTGTTGGCAACACCTACAATGTCTCTCTGCGCGGCAAACCTCTATACGCGGCAGAGGTCGTAAAATTCCACGGCGGCTGCTGGGCTACTGTGCGCGTCACCAAGCCTCTTAGCGATGAAACCGCACAGATGTATTCACCTGGGGCAGAGTTTGATATCAAGGTAGCGGAGTATGATTTGCTAATTACCTAGTTACGCAGTTACAGAGTTACGCAGTTATTCTATAGCTCTGTAACTGGGTAACTGGGTAACTCCGTAACTGAGTAACTATTCCCCTGCCTTCTGCAATTCTTCATTCGTAAACGCCATGATCGCGGCCATCATCTTGCGTTCGAGGTCTCCATTGGAGACCCAGAAGTGGTTTGCAGCAGTGATGAATTCTTCGAAGCCCGACATTTCGGCGCGGAGGATGATCTTGGTCTGACCGCCTTCTTCCTCCTTGACGTTGATCTTGTACTGCACGCGGCAGGTGACCCATATACCGCCACGAATGCGCGGAACCTTTGAATACCGTTCGATCACGTCCTTCGTGCTGTCTTCACCTTCAGCGAGAAGACAGTAGTCGGAAATGTATTGCCCTTTATACAGACCACCCTCTTCTGCAGGTTCGATGATCTTTTCTGTCTGGGGCTTAGGGCAGCCGGATTGCTCCATTGCTCTCTTCACAGAGCGCCAGACCTTGCCGAATGAACCCTTGATGGACTCGGTGAGTACAGTTTGCTGTGTTTCATCCTGGGCAACTGCTGCCGTAGATGATGCAAGAACGAAGAGAGCGATAGCAGAGAGGAGGATCTTCATGGTCAACGTTATTTGTGGGGAACGTGGATCAGGCAGCGGATTTGCCTGCAAGATGAACAGAGACAACCTTTGACACTGCCGGTTCTTCCATCGTGACGCCGTATAGTGTATCAGCCGCTTCCATCGTCTTCTTATTGTGCGTGATCATCAAAAATTGTGTGTTCTCTGCAAATTTCCGAATGATCTTCAAATAGCGGTCAATATTGGCATCGTCGAGCGGTGCATCCACTTCATCAAGGATACAGAAGGGGCTCGGCTTCACCAAGTAGATCGCAAACAGCAGAGCAATGGCGGTAAGGGTCTTTTCACCCCCGGACAACATTTCAATGCTGTGCGGTCGTTTCCCGCGAGGCTTCGCTGTGATCTCGATCGTGCATTCGAGCGGATCATTATCTGCCGATTCGATCATCTGAAGATCGGCTTCGTCATCCTCACTGAAGAGCATCTTGAAGAGCGTTGAGAAGTTCTCACGGATTCGCACAAATGTGGACGTGAACTTCTCACGCGCCGTGAGATTGATCTCGGCGATGGTCTCGTTGAGTGCTCGCTCACTTTCCGTGAGATCGGAGAGTTGTTGCGTGAGGAAGAGGAATCGTTCGTTCTCCCGTTCATGTTCTTCGAGGGCGAGGAAGTTCACGTTGCCCATCGATGTGAGTTTACGTCGGAGATCCTGCACCTGTGTGCGAAGCTCCTCGGGCGCAACCTCCGACTCCGGCATTTGCGGATTTTCCGGCACTTCTAGGTCGAGCTCTTCACTTGCCCTACGCGCCAGTGATTCCATGCGGAGGCGTACTTCATTGTGCTTGAGATCGGCCTCGTGCTGCTCATTGACGATCCCATCGAGTTCCTTCCGCTGACGTCGAACATCCTCTCCGGCCTGATGGAAGGCAGCCGAATGCTCGCGCACGGAAAGCTCCAAACCTTCTCTCTTGGACCTCGCTTCGGCCAATCGGGCAACGATCGTTGAGGCGCTCGTATCAGACTCCGTACGCTCTGTTTCAAACGTTGCGATCTGCTGTTGAAGATCGTTGCGTTCTGTATCGCGCTGTTCACGACGTTGATCGATCGTAAGACTTTGGTTCGTGAGTCGACCTTCGTTGCTAACAAGCGTCTGGAGCTCACCGCTCAAACGCACCACGCGAATCTCAACTCCGCGCATCTCACCGATACGCTGATTCACGAGCTGCTCAACATTCTGAAGTGCTTCTGTAGCCGAAGCTAGTTCCGACTCAAGTTTTGCTACTCCTTCACTGGCCTCCGTGATCGCATGCTCAGCCGCAGAAGCGTCCACACGGAGAGACTCAAGCTCCCCGGCGATGCGCTGCGCTTCTTCATGAAGGTGTTGCTGCTGGGCATGTACATCATCCACTCTGCCGCGCAGCGAATCCAAACGTTGCTGACGGTCATTGCGGATGATCGCTACCTTACGAACCTCGTCGCCAAGCCTGCGCAAGTCGATCGTCCCCAACTCCTGCTTCACTGCCCGAAGTCGTCCATCAACATCTGCGATACGCTGTTCAAGTGTGGCGATCTCTCCTCTGAGCTGATCGATCCGCTCACGGCGTCCAACACGTACGCCTTCCGTCTTCGATGTAGAGCCGCCGCGTACTGCCCCGGCACGATGAACGATCTCTCCCGAGAGCGTAACTGCGGATGTTGCAGGAGTTTGGCTCATGGCCTTCCATGCATCATCCATCGACCGCACAACCACGGTATGGCCAAGGATGCCTCGTACCGCGCCGCGCAATTGTTCGTCTGCCTGCACAAGCTCAGATGCCCAACCGATCACTCCGTCGATGTTCCCAAGTGAAGGGGGCTGTTCGATCGCAGGGATCGCATCGCGACACAAGAATGTGGCCTTGCCGACGCTGTTCTTCGAAAGTGCGCTGATGGCCTGCTGTGCCTCGGTGCGATGTGCCACAACAAAGTAACGGGCTGCATCACCAAGCGCGGCTTCGATTGCCACACGGAGCTCCTCACCGGTGTTGATCACCTCTGCAAGCGTGAGCTTCTCACCCGATGGCGTCCACTCCGGCGTGTTGAGCAGGAACTTGCTGCTCTCCGTAGTGTCCACCAGACCAACAAGAAACTCGAGCGAGGCAGAGCTGTGCCCGAGTTTCGAGCGCAGATCTTCAGAGTCCTTTTGAAGTCCTTCTTGTTCGGTCTGGAGATCGCGTTGGCGAGCCTCGGCGGTATGCAAACGTTGCTCCGACTCCGCAAGCTGCTGATCCAAGGCAGGCAGATCCGCACTCTCGCGCGCTATCTGGTCCTCTACCTGTGCCAGTCGTTCCGATGCCTGACGTTGTTGTGCTTCGTTCTCTGCGAGTCTGCGTTGCTGACCTTCGCCTTGAATGCGATATCTGTCTGCCTGATTGCGCTGCTCATTGAGGATCTGACGTGCGGCCGTGAGACCTTCTCGCTGACCATGCATTTCCTCACGCATTTGCACGAGGGTGGCCTGAGCTTCTTCCACAAGTGCTCGTTGGGCCTCAAGTTCCTTTACCGCTTCTTCATGCTCCAGCTTCCCGCTTACCATACGGTCTCGTACTTGCTGAAGCTCTTGCGATGTGGATGACTGTTGGGACTGCGACTCGTTCTGTTCACGATCGAGACGTTCGAGCGCGCGTTGTGCCGAAGCCTTTCGTTCGTCGACCAAGGAGATCCGTTGCTGCACTTCACTCAATGCCGTGCGAACATCATTCTCGAAGGTGATGGCAGTGCGGAGTTCCTGTTCCATCTGCTCGTGCGTCTTTTCCGCCACGATCACCTGTTGCTCGGCAGACGTCAAGGCAGCCTCTGCAGCCTCGCGCTTCTGCCGTATCCCAGTGATACGTTCCAGGAGTTGCGTTAGAGCAATGAACTCTTCGGCATATTCAAACGCAAACAGAATTCGGTCGAGGTCGCGCAGTCGTGTGGACAGATCCTGATGCTGACGTGCCTTCTCTGCCTGACGTGCCAGCGAATTCACGGTCTTCTGCACTTCACGAACGATATCCTGCACGCGAGCAATATCACGTTGTGCTGCATCAAGCTTGCGTTGTGCCTCTTTCCTGCGCGCCTTGTACTTCGTAACACCGGCAGCCTCCTCAAAGAGGTGTCTGCGCTCATCAGCCTTATCGCTGAGGATCGTTTCGATCATCTTCAATTCGATCACCGAATAGGCATCTGAGCGCATACCGGTATCCATGAAGAGATCCACGATGTCTCGAAGCCTGCACTGCGTCTTATTCAGGAGGTACTGACTCTCACCATTGCGGAAGAGGCGACGAGTGATCACCACCTGCGAATATTCCGTAGGCAAGATCTGCTTGTTGTTCTCGATCGTCAACGATACCTCTGCCATGCCAAGGGGCTTCCTGGCTCGTGAACCATTGAAGATCACTTGGTCCATTGAGTCTGCGCGAAGCATCGACGTCTTCTGTTCTCCAAGCACCCAACGTATGGCATCCACAACGTTCGTCTTGCCACATCCGTTCGGTCCGACGATCGCTGTTACACCATCGGTGAACTCGAGATCGGTCTTGAGACCAAAACTCTTAAAGCCCACCATCTCGAGTTTCGACAGATACATTTCGTTGAATTCCGGTAATGAGTCGTTCTATAACCGCCCAAATTGCGACAGCCGGGCGTGACCCCAACCGTTGGAGTTATCCACACTATTCACATCAACGTCGCAGACCTATTGATCCTTGCGCCTATTCACATACAGCATCGGGAAGACGGCGGCCACGGTGGTATAGAGGGTGGTGGCAACCCCGTACTTCAAGAAAAACATCCCAAAAGAGATCTGCATCGGGCGAACGTAGAAGAAGTAATACAGGAGGTTATGCACACCCCCGGCAAGCGCAACAATGAGCAGGAATCGATAACTGCCAATGGTCTGCATTGCATACCCTTCGCGCCAGAAGTAGCCGGCAACGAATCCTGCTGCGGTTTTTGCCAGCGCATTTGAGCCTAAGACGTCTGCCGAGACCACATCGAACAGCAATCCGGCCAAGAACCCGGCGATCATGCCTGTGAACTGACCCTCAACGATCGCGATCCAAACCGTGAGGATCAGCAATAAGTCCGGCGTAACCGAACTCACAGCAACAAATCGCAGAAACACCACATGGACCACATTCAGCAAGAGCGCCACCACCGCATACACGATGAACCGTAGTGCCGGATTGGTCACGAATTGTGAGCGTTGCAGATCGAAGTTCAGTGCCATGATCGATTACGGCGTTGATCGTTGCGGAAGTCGTTCATCAGTGCGTTTCTCCAAAGCAACACGTTCACTGTTCGGTCTCGTATCAACAATGAAGAGCTGTTCAAGTGTTGCGAAGTTCACGGCGGGCTCAACCACTACTCGACGGAAAAGAGAGTTCGCCTCTTCGTCAACTTGCGTTGCTCTTCCGATGACGATGTTGGCCGGATATTTTTGACTGTAGGATGACGTGAGGATCACATCTCCTGCTTGTACATCGAGCGAGCGAGGCACGTTCTTCAGGACGAGGAAGGTCTCACCTTCCCATTGAATGATCCCATCAACACGTGTACGTTGAACCTTTGCACTCACACGCGTATCACGATTGAGCAAGAGCTGCAGCACTGCGAAGTGCGGCGATGTTCCGATGACGATGCCAACGAGTCCCGCATCAGTGATGCAGCACATCCCCTCTTGAACGCCGTCCTCTATACCCTTGTTGATCGTTGCGTAATTCCGGGACTGCGTTGTTGTCTTCCCTATCACATCGGCAGCGATCAGATGATAATCTGTATACGCCGGCAATTCAAGCATCTTGCGGAGCGTGGTATTCTCGACCATTGATTGGCGCGACCGTGCCGACTCAACGGCAAGCTGGAGATTCAGCTCACGAAGCGCAAGGTTCTCACTCTTAAGTGCTACCGGGTTCGGGATCCATGCAAACAATGATTGCATCCATCCGATGGATCCAACGATCACTGCACGGAATCCGCCAAGCTGTGAGAGACTCCCAACGCTCATGAATGCGAACGACATCACCACAAGTGTTCCAAGGGTGATGTAGTTCTTGAATCGAACAACAAAGTCGATAAATCGACGCATTAGTATCGCTTCGACTTGATCAAGACAGACGAATACGCGTCGAGATCCTCAAGGACCTTTCCGGTGCCACGTACAACGGCAGTGAGTGGATCATCGGCCACATGAACGGGCAACGATGTTTCACGTCGGAGGCGTTCGTCAAGCCCCTTCAACAATGCTCCGCCACCGGAGAGGATGATGCCACGGTCGAAGATATCGGCCGACAATTCAGGCGGCGTCTTCTCAAGCAACGTCAATACAGCTTCGATGATCGTAGAGATATTCTCATTGAGTGCTTCACGGATCTCTTCACTGGAGACGATGATACTCTTTGGAGTCCCGGCCACCATGTCTCGACCCTTTACTTCGATCTCAAGTTCTTCGGGAAGGGGCCATGCAGAACCAACATTCACCTTGATGATCTCTGCAGTACGATCGCCGATGAGGATGTTGTGTTGTCTCTTGAACCAATTGACGATGGCATTGGTGAGCTCATCACCAGCGATGCGAATGGATTCATCAACAACGATGCCCGATAGAGCGATAACGGCGATCTCGGTTGTACCGCCACCAATATCAACAACCATGTTACCCATCGGTTCGTGCACATCCAAGCCTACACCGATGGCAGCGGCCATTGGTTCAGCGATAAGGTGTACCTGTTTCGCGCCGGCATGTTCTGCAGAGTCACGCACGGCGCGCTTCTCAACCTCTGTGATACCCGACGGTACACAGATAACCATGCGCTTTGCATGAGCGATCGATGTGGATGTCTTTTGAATGAATGCACGAAGCATTCCTTCTGCGATCTCAAAGTCTGCGATCACTCCATCCTTCAACGGACGGATGGTCTTGATATCGCGGTGTGTTTTTCCCACCATCTTTTCGGCTTCATGGCCGATGGCGATGATATTCTTAGAAGTGCGATCGAACGCAACGATCGATGGCTCGTTGAGGACGATCCCCTTTCCTTTTTGCCAGATGAGGGTGTTCGCGGTACCGAGATCGATACCGACGTCGTTGGAGAAAATCCGAAAACGGGCCATGGGGTGGAATTGCGTAAGGAAATGCGAATCGGACGAAGTTACGAAGGGACCATCTCCTTTTTACGTATCAAGTTTCCACCATCTGGCCACCACTGGATTTTTCTGTCAAACGGTGACCGTGTCCGGCCTCCCGTAGTATCCGGCAGCCAGGCGTCATTTAAGACGAATTCTGCCAAAATCGGGCGCTTTGAGGGTCGAGTACAAACGAAAAAGGGGCTGGCGTAAGCCAGCCCCTTTGGGAATGTCGAGATTCTGATGAACGCTTAGCGAACGATCGAGAGTGTACGTGTGCGCTGACCGTTTTCGTCAGAATACGTGATCACTACTACGCCGTTGTTCCATGCCGAAGTATTGATGCAGAAAGAACCAGCATCAGATACCGTGGACGAAGCAAGAACGCGACCGTTGATGTCGTGAACGAAGACCGGCGAATTCACGCGAACCGTTGTGAAGACGATCTGCTCGTTAGCAGCATCGAACCACACGCGAGCTGTCTTGCCCATTTCATCTTCAACACTGGTTGTGATGTTGCCATTCAGCTGGGTTACGTTGTTTGCACCGTCAGTTGCATCGTTTGTGAACGTTACTGTTCCGGTTGCGACGCCCAAGGTTGACTTCTTCATACAGACACTAATAGTTACCGATGCACCAGCCGCTACAGCTACTGGTTTTGCTGGTGCTCCAGCTGCGGCATAGAAGTCAGTGTTGTTAAAGGTCCAATCAATGACGCTCATTGCAACATTACCAGTGTTCGAGATCGTGATCTCTGTAGGACCTGTTGGAGTGCAATCCTCATAGTCAGCACGTGTTTCATCGAACGTGAGTGCCGGCGTTGTGGAGATACGCGAAACACCACCGGTACCGGAGAGAGCGCAGGTTACGTCGCCGCAAGCCGTTGCTACTGTGAGTACGTCGGAATCGCCGGCTTCAGAACCGATGATCGGTGTGTAGCTGAAGGCGATCGTGTGTGTGCCGCCGGCAGGAATGGTCACGGAACCACCACCAGCGGTGACTGCGAAACGTGTGCCATTAGCGAGTGTGATCGATGTGATGACCAGTGGAGCGCCGGTGTTGTTTGTAACCGTAAGCGTTCCTTGACCATTCTGACCGACATTGATAAGACCAACGTTGATAGCAGCGGCCGACAGTGTCGGAGTAGCAGCACCAATGGTGATCTGACGGGTTGTGAGGTTGTTGTTCCAGTCGCGGACTTCAACAACGCAGCTACCGCCCTTTGATGCATCGATCAGAGCAACTTGGAACGTTGCGCTTGTGACCTTTGGATCTTTTGGGAACGTTGTTGGGTTGATGAGCGTCAGCTTGATGTTCTGTGCTTGCGGGTCGAGAGCAAGACGGATCGACTGGATCCCGCGTTCAACCTGATCGCGTTCATTCGGTGTAGCGCGGGGAGGATCCGGAATGTTCCGGGTTTCCGTTGCCGTAAATTCGCGGACGCCACAAGGCAGCGACTGCATGGTCAACACAGGTGGCATGGTGTCAATACCGGGCTCAACGGCCTGAGTATTATCGCCACCTGCTGTCATCACCTGCACAGCAAACACGGCGAATGCCGCAAGAAGGCACAGTTTTCGCATGACCAAATCCCTAGATGAGTAAGAGTAGATATCCCCGTTTGAAGTCCGCAAACGATACCCGCATTTGCATTACCAAATGCTGATGTTCGTTTTGCGTTACCTGCGAGTATACGAACAGAAGCTGTTTACACAAAACAAGGGATTTTTTTTCTATCCCCAATGCTGTCTGCCGTATATGATCCCGACCGCTAACATGCCCAGAAGTTTCAGCGTTTCCAAGGGGTTGAGTGCGATTACGTGGTTTTTCTGTCCCCCTGCGCACTGCCCAGCCCCCTCCCTATCGTAGTTTTGCCCAATGCAAATAGGCCACGTTACCGTCGATAAGGGCATAGTCCTTGCCCCCATGGAGGATGTCACAGACCTTCCGTTCCGCATGATCTGTAAGCGGTATGGGGCAGATATTGTCTATACCGAGTTCATTTCGAGCGACGGACTGGTGCGCGATGCCCGGAGATCGATGGAAAAGTTGCGTCTGGCCGAAGAAGAACGTCCGGTAGCCATCCAGATCTTTGGAGGTGACGAGGATATCATGGTTGAAGCCGCTCGCAGGGCGGAAGAGTCCGGCCCGGATTTCATTGACATCAACTTTGGCTGCTGGGTAAAGAATGTTGTGGTTCGCAATGCCGGAGCCGCACTTCTCAAGGACCCCGCGGGGATGCAGAAACTCACGCGTTCTATCGTAGATGCCGTAAAGATGCCCGTGACGGTAAAGACACGTCTTGGGTGGTCGCGGGATTCGATCGTGATCCTTGAGGTAGCAAAAATGATCGAAGATGCCGGAGCTGCTGCCCTCACCGTGCACTGTCGGACCCGTGATATGGGTCATGATGGCGATGCCGATTGGTCATGGATCCCGAAGATCAAACAGGTGGTGAACATTCCTGTGATCGTCAATGGGGATATCAAAACACCTGAAGACGTCAAGCGGGCCTTTGATGAAACAGGAGCTGATGCGGTGATGATCGGGCGTGCAGCCATCGGAAATCCCTTCGTGTTCGCTCATGCCAAGGAATTCATGGCCACGGGTTCGTATACACCTGTGTCGTCGCGAGAACGCATCCTCACATGTTTGGAACACCTGCGTCTGGAACTCACCTACAAGTCTCCCCGACGTGCCGTGCATGAGTTTCGCAAACACTATGGCGGATATCTTAAGGGGGCTCCGCAATAACTCTCTTTGCCGACAAGATGTGGTCCGGTACGAGACCTATGCAGAGGTGGAAGAACGTATGCTGCGCTATGCAGATGAGCTCGATGAGATGGTAGACGCCACTCCATGATCCCTGACGTCCTTTTGAACGAAGCGGTCTCCGCACTGGCACGGCATGGGGCACTTGGCGAACAACTGGTCATTGCCGTAAGTGGCGGCATTGATAGCGTAACACTACTCCACACTATCAATACAGCACGTTCGATCCACAACCTGTCGTGCCTTGTTGCCCATGCCAATCATGGATTACGAGGCGTGGAGAGCGATGATGATGAACGTCTTGTTGTCTCCATCGCCGATTCCCTTGGTCTTCCTTGCATCACGCAACGTCTAGATGTAGAATCCTACGCCCGCTCATCGGGACTTGGAATAGAAGGGGCCGCTCGTGAGCTCCGCTACCAGTTCCTCACTCGCGTAGCACACGAGAGCAGCGCATCAGTGGTGCTTACGGCCCACACGATGGATGACAATGCCGAGACGATGCTCATGAATCTGGCGCGAGCCAGTGGCACACAGGGGCTGAGCGGGATCCCGCCGGAACGGGCATTGGGCCCGGGTGTTCGCGTTATCAGACCCTTCCTTACGATCTCTCGAGCACAAGTACGCGATGCCGCGTTATCGGCCGGGCTTGCATGGCGAGAAGATCAAAGTAATGCCGACCAGCGCTTCCTGCGAAACCGTGTACGATCGGTGATCATGCCCGCACTGCGCGAGGTTTTTGGCCCATCAGTTTCGGAACGGATCCTCAGGTCAAGCGAGCTTGTTCGTGATGCGGATGTAGTTGTTCGCAGCGTTGTTCGTGAGATCAGCCCTGCTGTGATGATAACCGAACATGCAGAAGCCCCCTCCTTTGTTGTTGAGGCAATGAAGGGGCTCCCTCGCGGTTTGGTTCATGAGATCTTTCGATCGGCACTCTCATGTACACATGAAGATGTTGCGAGACTCACAGCCCTGCTCAATGCAGAGGCAGGGTCTGAGGCCTCCCTATCAGAGAATCGAACGGCGTTGCGTGAACGAGATCAGATCGTAGTATCCGTTCTCGAACACGATAATGGCGCACATGAAGTTGCCATCGACGGCGACGGGACGTATGTTGCAGGCACGTATATGTTGTCGGTACAGAGATGTCCACTCGGCGATCTGCACCCTCGCGCGGATGGTTCGGTAGCCTACATTGACGTGTCGTCGCTTCAAGGGCCACTCATCTGGCGGGAATGGCGCAACGGCGATAGGTTCCAACCCTTCGGGCTCAACGGAACAGTATTGGTTTCTGATCTGTTAACCAATAGCCGTATTCCTCATGCTGAACGCCGACATATTCGGGTGATCTGTGATGATGCTGGCATCGTTTGGGTCTGCGGGATCCGCGTAGCTGAACGAACACGAATTACGTCCACAACGACAGACATTTTGATCCTATCTGTTCCCCTATGACCGACAACGCCATCATCTCCCCGGACCATCAGATCCGCGTGCACGACCGGACATTTCGCCCCTACATCCGTAGAGACGAGATCCAAGAACTTGTTCATGATATCGCCAAACGGATCAATCATGATTTCGCAGGTCAGGAAGTGACGGCCCTTGTTATCCTCAAAGGAGCAATGGTGTTCGCCGCTGACCTCATTCGTCAGCTCTCCATGCCGGTGATCGTGGAGTTTACGCGTGCCTCCAGTTATGGCAATTCGATGACCAGCGCGGGAACCACTGCCATCGAAGGCCTGTTGGCTGACGTCACGGACCGCAATGTGATCATCATTGAGGACATCGTCGATACTGGAACCACGATCCGAGACCTTATCAAACACCTTGGCGGACTTCAGCCGAGGAGCATTACTATTGCTGCCCTACTCAGCAAACCTTCTGTCCACAAGGATACCCTTACGATCGACTATGTCGGACGCGAGATAGCGCCGGACTTTGTTGTGGGGTACGGCATGGACTATGCCGGCCATGGCCGACAACTCGATGCTATCTGGGTGGTCACAGAAGAACCCACGGCATGAAAAACCCTCGCCACACGTCAATGCGCCCATGAACGGAAATCAACAACGCCCGCAGCGCCCCAAGCGCGACCCAGAAGACGATAACGATCTCACGGTATCCCGCGTTCTCAGGAACGTCCTTATCTGGGTCGGCATCCTCGTTTCACTCGTCATGGTTGGCATGCTCATGTCCAACGGACAACGTCAGGAATTCCCTCTGACGTTCAACGAGTACATGGAGGTTGTCAAGTCAGATCGCGTGCAATACGCCACGATCACGAAGACACAACTCAACGACTTCGAGTTTCACGGGACGCTGAAAGAGGCGATCACAATCCAACGAGATAATCGAACGATCGAAGTGAAGAACTTCCGCACGAAACTCGGCGTGGTAGACTCGCAGACAGAAGCCCTGTGGCGTGAACATGGCATTGGATGGTCCTACGAAAGTGGAGACTCCCCTTGGTGGGTCTCGATCGTTCAGCTGCTCCCATGGGCGTTGCTGTTGATCGCATTCTTTTTTGTGAGCCGTCGTATGCAGATGGGTGCCGGCGGTGGAAAGAACATCTTTTCGTTCGGACGTAGCAAGGCTCGCCTTCTTACCGAAGGCAACATGCAGATCAACTTCACGGATGTTGCCGGAGCTGATGAGGCCAAGGAAGAACTTCGGGAGATCGTGGAATTCCTTCGAGATCCTAGCCGGTTCACACGGCTTGGTGGGAAGATCCCGCGTGGGGTGCTGCTGCTAGGCCCTCCAGGAACAGGAAAGACGCTTCTTGCGCGTGCAGTTGCCGGGGAGGCGGGTGTGCCGTTCTTCACGATATCTGGTGCGGACTTCGTTGAAATGTTCGTTGGTGTGGGCGCGAGCCGAGTGCGCGACCTCTTTGAGAATGCCAAGAAGCAGGCTCCGTGTATCGTCTTCATTGACGAGATCGATGCCGTTGGCCGTCACCGTGGCGCGGGCCTCGGGGGCGGACACGATGAACGTGAACAGACATTGAATCAGCTTCTTGTTGAGATGGATGGATTCGAACAGAATTCCGGCATCATCATCATTGCGGCAACAAATCGCCCGGATGTGCTGGATCCTGCTCTTCTCCGTCCGGGTCGTTTTGACCGGCAAGTGGTTGTGGACCGTCCAGATATGCTTGGCAGACTTGGTATCCTGCGAGTTCACACGCGTAAGGTTCCGATCTCCAAGGATGTCAATCTTGAGATCATCGCAAAAGGAACTCCGGGAATGAGCGGTGCTGATCTGGCGAACCTCGTCAATGAGGCAGCCCTTTTGGCAGCACGCCGAAACAGCATGGACGTTACAATGTTCGACTTTGAGAACGCGAAGGACAAGGTCCTCATGGGCGTTGAACGGAAGAGCATGGTAATGAGCGATAAAGAGAAGGAAACAACAGCCTATCATGAGATCGGCCACGCACTGGCTGGCAAGCTTCTGAAGCACGGCGATGCGGTCCACAAGGTCACGATCATCCCGCGCGGTCGCGCATTAGGTGTTACGTCATACCTGCCGAACGAAGAGATGCATACGATGAGTCGCGAGCAGCTCGAGACACGTCTTGTAACACTCCTTGCCGGACGTGCAGCGGAACGTGTTGTCTTCGACCAGCTCAACACGGGTGCCTCGAATGACCTAGAACGGGCAACAACCATCACGAAGAAGATGGTGTGCGAATTCGGCATGAGCGACGTGATCGGTCCGGTTCGGTATGCGAGCCAGCATGACGAAGTGTTCCTTGGACGTGAGATCTCTCAGCCGCGCGACCACTCGGAAGAAACCGCCAGAGCGATTGATGGCGAGGTCCGAAGGATCATCGTTGATTCTGAGGCAAAGGCGATCCAGCTTATGCGGGACAACATCGACTTACTACATCGTTGCTCTAAGGCTCTGATCGAGCGCGAGATCCTTGACAGTGAAGAACTTGACGTACTGATCCGAGGCGAAGAACTTGCCCCAATGATCAAGGATGTTGCGTCGTTCCGAGAGAAGATGCGTACGTCTGCTCAAGCCCCCTCCCCCGAACCCTCAAAGGGTCCTGACCCGGGTACAGAAGGTCTGGCGCTCAGTCCATCTTAAGGACACAGACCTGATTTACTGACATTTATCATTGCTATTACCAAACCCTCTGGGTAGTTTGGGACAAACGTTCCATCATCCAGAGGGTTTTTTCTATGAGATCAATTACGCGCTTTGGCACATTTGCCTTCGTTCTTGCAATGGCCGTAGCCTCGATCGGCTTCTCCGGCTGCGAGGAACTTGCAAACGCAACAACATTCACCGTGCCGATCACGATCACTGTTAGACCTGAGTCGAACAACCCATCGATCCCGAAGACGGACCAAGCATGTAAAGACATGTCTACAGAAACCAGCTTCATGGATAACAAGGACAAGATCTCGGGTGGTAAGGTCAAGGAAGCCTTCTTCCAGATCATCGATCTTACCGATCCGGTCTTTGCTTCCGGCACGATCAACGATCAGATCTTCACGTCGTGCAGCTTCACACTCACGTTCGATGCCTCGTATGGCGACGTGAAGGTGTATAACCTTGGCACGTTTACGAACGTGAAGCTTTCTGACCTCATAGCCGGTAAGATGGCCGTGCCGGTTAGTGCAGATTTTGAAGAAGCCATCAAGCTTATCCCACGCCGTCCGAAGTTCTGCTTCAATGCGGTGTACGGTTCCTTCAATACCGGTCCTGCTTCGGCAGCACACATTCAAGGCAAATTGGATGTAACGATCGACTTTGAGGCGAGCGCTCTTTAGGCTTAGGTGACCTGTGTAGGTGACCTGTGTAGGCGATTCCAACGGTCAGATGCGTTTAGCGTGTCTGACCGTTTTTCTTTTTAGAACTTGGACTTCATGAAGAGACTCTCGGGGATGGCGCGAACCACTGCCATGATGAGTCTCCAAATGCCGGGAGTATAGAGTACCTTGACGTTTTTGGTGATGGCCCGTTCAATATCATAGGCCACTACGTCAACATTGGCCATAAGCGGGAGTTTTACTCCTCTCGTGAGTGGCGTATCGACGGGGCCTGGCTTTACCGTCATCACATGCACTCCCATGGGAGCGAGACGGGCACGGAGTCCGGAGTAGAACGCCGTCATTGCGGACTTGGCCGCCCCATATGCGTAATTGCTGCGTCGGCCACGTTCGCCGGCTACAGAAGATAGTCCAACAAGCGAGCCCCCTCCCTGACCTTCCAAGACGTTAGCATATCTGTGGGAGATGGAGATCACGCTTACGGCATTGGTCATGAAGGAATCGATCGTGGCGTCAACGTCACCATCCAGGACCTTTTGATCTGGCATCACGCCATGGGCCACTAGAACGCAATCGATCCGACCAAGATCCGCGATGGATCGAGCGATGATATCGGCGTGGAGGTCTCGCTGGCGTAGATCGGCAAGGTAGATACTGGCACTAGCTGCACCGCGCGCCAACAGATCAGAGGCAACGGCACGTACCTTTTCTTCTGATCGTGCAACAAGAAAGAAGCGGACACCGTGTTCAGCATATCGTCTGGCAACACTTTGAGCAATGGCTGAAGTGGCACCGATGATGACCATGGTTGAGATGTTGGATTTCACAGTAGAGCCTACAATTCAGAATTGATCCTGCGCCAGAACGAGCTTGAGAAGGCCGGATCGACGAAGGGAAGAAACGTTTCAAGTTCAGGATACATAGCCCGGAACATCCGTCCCGATACGCGTGCATCCTTTGCGGCATACACTCTACCGCCAACGGAATGAACGATCTCGTCGCACCGATCAAGTGCATCGAACAATCGCCGTCCAGTGTTGGGCATGTCGAGTGTGAGGGTCAATCCCGGTCGCGGGAACGAGAGCATACCCGGCGAGACGATCGTCCCAAACTTCTTCACCACCGCCAAGAATGAAGAGACACGTCCGCGTTGAAGCTCAGTGAGGATGGCCTTCATCGTATCCACCCCTCCATCACTTGGAACCACGCACTGGTACTGAAGCATACCCCGTTTACCATAGAGCAGATTCCACCTTCCGATGGCATCAAGCGGATAGAAGAAGGGTTCGAGATCTACATGACGTCTGTGAACGGATGTGAACTGCTTTGCATACCACAACGTATTGAAGACCTTGATCGTTGGCCTACTCAATAACCAGGACGGTGCCTGAAACGGAATGGTGATACGGGGCTCTGCAGATCGGGACTTCAACGACTCATCTGTTTTTGTAGAGAATCTTCCGCGCAGGACAAGCCCCTTACCGAGATTTGCACCACGCGTTGTAACGTCTATCCAGCTCACAGTATAGTCCCAGTCCTCGTCAGACTCTTCGGTCACACGGACGACGTCGTGAAGAGACGACACTTTCAGGCTTTCCTCATCGATCATGCGAGACACGATACGCGTCAGTTGCAGCTCAACCCATGTGATAACGCCTGTGAGTCCCAGACCACCGATCGTAGCATTGAACAGATCAGTGTTCACGTTGGGCGAACAGATCGATCTTGTTCCGTCAGATCGCAGCAGTTCAAACTGTGAGACGTGACATCCGAATGTTCCAACACGATGGTGGTTCTTGCCGTGAACGTCATTGGCAAGTGCACCACCAAGCGTGACATACTTTGTGCCGGGCGTTACGGGCACGAACCACCCATGGGGCACGGTGATCTTCAGAAGCTCAGCGATGGAAAGTCCAGCTTCGGCTCTGATAAGCCCCTTTTCTCGATCGAATGTTAAAATGCGATCGCAATGATCCATCGAAAGGACATTGCCGCCATCATTCAAACAGACGTCGCCATATGATCTGCCCAGTCCATAGGCAAGGATCGGACACTTGTTCGGATCAAGGTTGATATCAGACAGCCATGCTACATCTTCCACAGATCGTGGCGTAGCACGAGGGAAACGTCCCCATGATTCTGGTACCGCAGAGTTCATCAGAGAGAGGCAGCCACCGCTATAGATGCAATGGTGGCGCCAACCACCCATGATGCCGGGTCGCGAGCAGCAAAGACGATCGGGTCATCATGCATACCACCACGTGTTGCAGTGAGCCAGAGATGACTGAGCCAATACACGAGACAGGGGGCGATGAGCCACATCATGTACGGCCTGGTATAGAGGGACTGCACTTGTGGTCCATTCACATACAGCGTGAAGACCAAAACGGCAACAAATCCAAGGGAGGCTCCGGCCACGAGGACGAAGTTCGCATCACCGGCGTGATAGCCCCGTCCGGATACAACTCTGCCGTCTCGTTCGATGGTATCAAGCAACTCCGTGTACCGTTTGAGAAAGGCGAGGCTCATGAACAGGAAGAGAGAGAAACCGAGCAGCCATGTTGAAACCGGAACTTCACCAGCGGCGCCACCAGCTGCCATACGGAGTGAGTAGAGTCCGGCAAGTGCGATCACGTCAACCAGAACCAATCGCTTCAATCCAAACGAATACGCTGTGGTCACAATGGCATACAGTCCAAGCCACATTGCGAACGCAACCGGCATATGTGCGAAGGTCACATAGGCAGAGATCGAGAGGAGGACCACAAGGATGATCGATGCTGTGCGGACGGAGAGATGTCCGGCTGCCAGTGGACGATTTTTCTTTCGCGGATGCGAACGGTCGTGTTCGAGATCAACAATGTCGTTGAGGATATACACCGCTGATGCCGTGCACGAAAACGCAAGGAAGCCAAGACAGCACAAGAGCAGTGCATTCACATCTGAGATGCGATGTGCGAGGGCAACTGGAACGAAGAGGAGGAGGTTCTTCACCCACTGGTATACGCGCAACTGTCGGACGACGACAGAGAAGAACGAGGGACTAGCTGCCATGACGATCGAAATACTCCTCTAATTCGGGGTCGAAAAGTCCATCACGAATTTCACACGCATCAAGATGTTCCTCATCTGTGGGAGTGATCTTGCGCGACACACCATACCGTTCGGCTAGATCGCAAAGTTTTCGGGCATCTTCCAAGTGATTATGGAACCGCATTTCAGCGTACTCTTTTGCGGAGAACGTTGAGATAAGAAACTGCCAATCGGATGCTTGGAGGAGAAGCAGTTGTCTGATGGCGTTTTTCGCGATGCGTCTCATTACGGCATCCCATGTGCGCATCGGATGTTTCTCAAACAGCAATCGCATACGGCGCTCAAGTTGATACTCCTTTTCCCACGTCCACTGTGTCTCGGGATTCATCCATACAGTGTCATTGCCATTCTTGCCCCATGATGATTCGGGCAACCCGATCTCACATGTAGGGTTGACGGCATCAAGACGTTCCGAGGCAGTTGACGTGGAGAGGATGGACGACGCGTGAATGCCGCGGATCACATGTTCAAGGAACACCGGACCTTCGAACCACCAATGTCCGAAGAGCTCTGTATCAAACGGCAGGCATAACGTTGGAACACGATCGGTGGATGCCATGCGATGCTTGACCGCTACATCGAGAATATTGACGAAGTGTTGAGCGTGAGAGATGACCTTGGCTTCGGCCCATTCAGGAACATATGGTTGTTTGAGCCCCATATCTCCCTTGACGTCTGTCACACGCCAGTAGCGGTGAGCAGACCGGAAGTATTTCTTGTGGAAGTCCAGATAGTCCGGATCGCCGGGATAGCCCGACTCTCCGCTCCATACCTGGAGCGCGATCTGCATGTGACGCGTAAAGACAGTAGCTCCTTCATTGTGATCGTCGCCAGTCACACGAAAGAGATCGAAGACGCTCCGCTCATCCAGCATCTCACGGGCTGTTCCATACGTTCCGGCATAGGGCGTTCGCTCACCGTTGGGTCCGCGAACGCCGATCGGTCTTGCTGTTTGAAGTGCTTCTTCGTCCGTTACGAAATACTCCAAGCCATGACGCGAGAGCACCTGCTCCACACCGAGTCGTTTCTTGGCT